>CAZOUM010000083.1:0-10757 GCA_964582985.1 uncultured Pirellulales bacterium
TCATCCCGACCGAAGCGCAGCGGAGCGGAGGGATCCGGCCCCACCTCTGATTGACCTCCAGCCCACTTTATGCTCTTTTACTCTTCTTCCTTCTTGACTTTTCCGCCCAATTAAGGTAGAGTTGTTGCACCTCATGGCAGGGATAAGGTCTTGGTTGTCTACAAAACGGGAGAATAATATGAATACCATTCACAAAATAACAGCGTCCTTCTTTTTCCTCGTTTGTTCCTTTCATCTCGCAGGCTGTGCCGCCAGTGGCAGTGAACCTACCTTAGTGCAACCGCCGGCCAGCGGCTTGTTGCGAGAGCTCTGTGACAAAGGTGATTACCACGCGGCCATGCGCGAACTGCCGAAGGTAATGGCACAATGGGACGAATTCACAAAGCGCACCGGCCGGACCTGCGAAGGCATTGCCGGCTTTCTCTACGTTAGAACAATGCCTAAGATTGCCGAAAAGGGAGACCTCCACTGGGGAAAGATTCTCGATGACCCGGATATCCCCTACGTATACAAGACGGAGATGATTTTTGGGATTCTTGAAGCCAGGCTTGGAAAAGGTGCCGTCTACCTTGCCAACAAGCAGAATTTTATTGTTCCAAGATTTAGACCAATTGACTTGGACAAAGAGAAGATTACGCTTCCACAGTGATACTCATCGTTTACGTGGGCAGGGCCAGCAATGAAACGAAAAACCAAAATCATTATCGTAATCGGCTTAAGTGCGGTAGTCCTTCTCCTGCTTCTGATGGCCTTTAGCTGGGAGGAGTACGACTGGTACCGCTGCCCAGCATGCCGCTCGGTCCTTTTCACCCACAAATGGACCCTTGGCTACCGTAAAGGCCCTCGCCTAACACTTTGGTCCCACAAACGAATTCGTCATACCCACGTCTATAGAGACTTCTTCTCCGCCGACCATAAGCACGAGTGGGTCTCTGCCACTGGCAATGTTCGCCGCGGCATCCCAACTGCCCCATTAAGGCCTGTTTGCTACGACGGCGCACGCATGGTCGTAGCCGCCCAGATGAATAAGTTCACCGACATGTATGAAGGCCCTCCACCATTCCGCGATTTTGTTAAAAACCAAATCGATCAAGGCGAACTCACTGAAGACCAGGTTCGCCAGCTTGTCCAACTACCACGTGAGGCTTTTGAAGACCAAGATCTCCCCGCTGCCGATTCCGAACTTGCCATCAAAGCCCGCAGAATTTTCGATGAGTTTAATAAGATGTAACGCCAGCGTAGCACGAGCTTCAACCCAACTTGCTGGAAAGGAGAAGAGCTGATATGGCTAAGAAATATTTCCGCGAGCCCTCGACATTTACCCGGCTAACGGGTTTGGGCAGAGATTGACTGAACGTAGGTAATAAGCTACAGTTAGTTTTGATTATGAAAAATGAGCAGCACAAGCCGAGGCTTATAGCTTTTGAGATTACTCGTCGATGTCGGTATGCCTGCAGGCACTGCCGCGCCAACGCCTGCCCTGAGGCCGGCGACCAGGAGCTTAGCACCGCGCAGTGCAAAAAGATACTTTCGGCCGTGGCGCATTTCGTTTCCGTGGCGGCGGAAACGACAAGCCTGCCCCTGCGAAAGCAGGGGTGCACGCTAATTCTGACCGGCGGCGAGCCGATGGAGCGCGGTGACATTTACGGGCTTATCGCTTACGGCCGGGACCTGGGATTGAGGATGGTGATGGCTACCTGCGGCTATTTGATTGACGATGATTCCATTGTCAAGCTGAAGGAGGCAGGCATATTGGCTCTGTCTTTTTCTCTGGACGGCTCGTCTGCGGAAACGCATGATAAGTTCAGAGGTGCCAAAGGCGCGTTTGACGCGGTGGTTAATGCCGCCGAGGTCGCAAGGCGGGCGGGCGTCCGTTTTCAGATTAACACGACCATCAGCAAAATCAATGTTGACGAAGTCATCGGCATAGCTGAGCTGGCCGGGAGACTCGGCGCCTATTGCTTCAATCCGTTCATCCTGGTGCCGACCGGCAGGGGGGCAGGTATTGAGGATGCAATTCTCGACCCGGTGCAGTACGAGGCCCTGCTCGGCGAGTTGCTGCGCATAAAAATCAAAGGCGAAATTGAACTAAGGGTTACATGTGGACCTCAATTTTCGAGGGTTTGTCAGCAGGCGAAGAAGAGACATCTCGTTGAGGAAGTGAGCGGATGTATGGGGGGAAGGGGGTTTGGTTTTATAAGCTATAAGGGTGACGTGCAGACCTGCGGTTTCCTTGATGTGTCGGCGGGGAATTTGATTGAGAATGATTTTGATTTTGGCAAAATCTGGCTGGAGTCCGAGTTTCTTGCTGAGATTAGGGACCGGTCCGGCTATACGGGCAATTGCGCAAGCTGTGATTATGTTGGCGTGTGCGGGGGCTGTCGGGCAAGGGCGTTTACAATGTGCGGGGATTATCTGGCAGCCGACCCGATCTGCAGCTACAAGGGTGGGAGCAAAAGTTGAGTGTGCATTTGACTAAACTGCAAAAACGATTGTGCAACGAGTTGCAGGACGGGCTGCCAATCTGCGATAAGCCGTTTGATGATTTGGCGAAATATTTGGGCAGCGATGAAGAGACGGTTTTGCACCAAATCCGACAATTGAAACAAGCGGGGATTATTCGGCGAATCGGTGCGTTGTTAGATTACCGGGCGCTTGGTTTAACGAGCACTTTGGTTGCTGCTCATATTCCCCAGGAGAATCTCAGAGAGGTTGCAGAGGTGGTTAATTCGCTGCCGGAGGTCTCTCACAATTATCGAAGGGCGCATCATTTTAATCTGTGGTTTACCCTGCAGGGCGAATCGGATAAGCAGATTGAGCAAACGCTCGCAAATCTGGCCGAACGCTTCGATATTGATTTTCATAGTTTGCCCGTGAAGCGGGTTTTTAAGCTTGATGTGCGCTTCGATGCGGAGAGTGAGGGACAATTGTCTGGCGACGTTGAAGAGGCAACGACCGAAGAAGTAAAAAAGAAAAAGGTGGAGCCCCACGGGCATAGCCCGTGGCACCTCCATCTTCGGCGGAACCCGCCGAAGCATCCGCCTACGCTAAAGCTTCGGCGGATACCTTTTTCGCATTCATCCACGGGTAAAACCCATGGCTTTCTGCGAAGGCGGGTAAAAGCCAAAGTCGAACTGAACGAGAGTGAAAAGAAAATATTGGCGCAGCTGCAGCCGGATTTGGAATTAACGAGCAGGCCTTTTGAGTTGTTGTGCGGCGAAGATTTGGGTGAAAAAGAGGTCTTGGAAATTATCAAGGGGCTAATTGATAAAGGTGCTATTCGGCGGATAGCGGCGGTGGTTGACCATCGAAAGCTCGGATTTGTTGATAATGTTCTTTTCTGTAGTGAGGTGCCGGAGAGCACGGTCGTTCAGGCCGGCCAGAGATTGGCGCGGTTCGGGATAGTGAGTCACTGCTATGAGAGGGATACTTTTGAGGGGTGGCCTTATAATCTTTTTGCAATGATGCACGCGCGGAGTATGGGAGAGATTCAGCACGTGATAAACAAATTTGTCGAGGCCGAGGGGATTGATTCGTTTGAGTTATTGCCGACGGCGGCGGAGCTTAAAAAGAGGCCGGTGAAATATCATTTTGGTGCGCAGTGACGAGGGACGACACCGCACCAAATTGCGCCAAGAGCCTACTTCGTGCGGGACAAGGGGTGAGAGGGAGAAAAAAATGGTGGATTTTTTGGAGTTTTGGTTGACCCCGTTAGAAATTCTCGCTGCTTACGACATTTTTTCCAAAAAGAATTTCTAACGGGGTTGACAAGCGGCATAGGACTTAGTAAATTACCGAGCGTCGATTGTAATGGACTATCAGTTCCGGCGGACAGGGCTGATTTGATGAATCACGCAGAGATGCTCACACCCGTGTCCATTTCAATTCGGGTTCCGTGTAGTAAGGAATAACGAGCCTGCTTTGAGCCCGCAGTTGAATGGTAGCAAATGGAAATTTTGTGGGAAATTGATGGTTTTGGTCACGGCCAGGGAGGCGGGTATTATCATGTCTTTACTTGATTTCGTCGCTTTTCAATGGTAACGCAATTTGGGGTTAGCCGAAGGGAGCTTGAGATGCTAAAAGGCAAGGACATTATGACGACAGAGGTGGTGAGTGTACGCAGGGATGCGTCGATAGAAGAAGTGTTAGAGCTTCTGCTGGGAAACAAGATTTCGGGTATCCCCGTGGTAGAGGAGGATATGACCTTAGTGGGGATTGTTACGGAGAAAGACCTGTTGGCACTGTTCTATGGACCGGAAGCCCGGAAGAAAAAGACGGTTGAAAATTTTATGACACAACCGGCGGTGCACTTTGATGAGAATGAGACCCTGGACGACATTTGCAGGTGTCTGCTCGAGGTCACTTTCAGAAGGGTCCCGGTCACAAAAAAAGGCAAAGTCGTCGGGATTGTCAGCAGGCCGGACGTCCTTAAATGTGTTCTGAGCGGACGGGTCGAAACGCAAATGGGTAGATAGGGCCAAACGCGGCACTTTGGGCGTGTGCGGCGGACGGCACACTTTGGATTGACCTGCGGCCACAGGCGCACTCAGGCAATAAAAAGTCTATCAGGCCGTCAAACCAAAGTCGAGAAACTCATCGGATGCTGAATATTTTTCATAGGTTATCAGAGCTCTAAGAATACGTTCCTTGGGGTGATTGCCGATGGCGGAGGAGTTCAAAAAGAAGGCGGTTAAGTATCATTTCGAATAGGTGGACGGCGGATAACCAACCAGGCGGCAAGCCGGAAGAAAGTTGACAAGCAGGAACGAAAAAGCCCTCTCAGTCCCGAGAGGGCGCTTTCGGTTGGTTTATTGATTGCTTCTTATTGGGTTTTGCGATTATTTTGGCACCAGCAGTAGTTTCATGCGTCGCCCGGCCATCACAGCAGCCTGCTCGACCTTACACAGCTCCTGTAATGATTCGGTAATCCGGTCGAGCATTGCATAGCCCAACTCTGTGTGTAACATCTGTCGGCCGCGGAAAAAAACGGTGAACTGGACCCTGTGGCCTTTCTGCAAAAATTCACGCGCGTGGTCGACCTTTATATCGAGGTCGTGCTGCTCGGTTTCCGGACGAAGCCTTATTTCTTTAAGCGTCCCGGCGTGAAACTGATGCTTCTTATGAGCATCCCGGAGCTTGCGTTTCTGGCGATATAGCCACTTACCATAGTCCATTATCCGGCAAACCGGCGGATTGCTCATCGGGGCAACTTCCACAAGGTCTAAGCCGGCCTCGAGGGCTCTGTTGGCGGCCTCGTCAATGTTTACTATTCCGACCTGATTGTTTGATTCGTCGATTAGCCGAACTGTGTCGGCCCTGATTTTCTCATTTACCCTTAAGCTTCGCTTAGCGATTGCGCATCACCTTACCTTTCCAAAGTGCACAAGTGCATATGAGCACCCATGCAATACATAATATGATTTCAGAACGCCAAATCCATTTGTTTGTCGGCAATTTTTCCTCTTGCTGCAGTGATAAATTCGTCAATTTTTACCGTTTTGTTCTCTTTTTGACCTCGGATTCTTACGTTAACGGCATCGGACTGCGCTTCTTTAGGCCCAACAACCACCATATAGGGCAACTTCTCAGCGTGCGCCTTGGCGATTTTGGCATTTACCTTTTCGTCCGAGACGTCAAGCCCGCAGCGCAAACGCGCATCTTTGAGTTTGTCCTGGACCGCGCGCGCGTAATCGTTGCTTTTTTCACTTATGGGCAGAACTTTCACGTGTTGCGGCGAAAGCCACAAAGGGAAACTTCCGGCATAATGCTCTATGAGAATGCCGATGAAGCGCTCGAAAGAGCCTAGGATTGCCCTGTGAATCATAACGGGAGTTTTCTCGGTGTTGTTTCTGTCGGTATAGACCAGGCCGAACCGCTGTGGCATTGAAAAATCGAGTTGAATTGTGCCGAGCTGCCAGGAGCGTTTTAGACAATCTTTTACGTGGAAATCTATCTTGGGGCCGTAAAACGCACCGTCGCCTTCGTTGATATTATAGTCTATCAGCTTGTGCTTCAAGGCGTTTTTCAAGGCGTCTGTTGAGATGTCCCAAATCTCATCGGAACCGATGTGCTTTTCCGGCTTGGTCGAAAGTTCGATGTGGAAATCTTCAAATCCGAAGGCCTTATATATCTCGAATATAATCTCAATAACGCCGACGATTTCGGATTCTATCTGGTCTGGTGTGCAGTAAATATGCGCATCGTCCTGCGTGAACTGTCTTACTCTGAAAAGACCGTGCATAACGCCGCTGGCCTCGTGCCTGTGAACTAAACCAAATTCCATTATGCGCATTGGGAGCTCTCGGTATGAATGTTGTCTTGTTTTGTAGACCAGACAGCCGCCCGGACAATTCATCGGCTTTATCGCGTAGCCGGTCTCATCAAAACTCGTAAAGTACATATTCTCTTTGTAATTGTCCCAATGCCCGCTCTTGTGCCAGAGCTCCTCGTTGAGAATGATGGGTGTTTGTATTTCCCGGTAGCCGTACTTGGTGTGCACGCTTCGCAAAAAGCCGATTATTTCGCTCCAAATAATCATTCCTTTGGGGTGAATAAAAGCGAAGCCCGGGCCGGCCTCATTGAAACTGAATAAATCCAGTTGTTTTCCCAAGACCCGGTGGTCCCGCTTTTTTGCTTCCTCCAGTCTTCGTAGGTAGTCGTCGAGTTCTTTTTTTGTTGCCCAGGCAGTACCGTAAACTCGCTGCAGCATTTTTTGTGTCGGGTCTCCGTGCCAATAGGCGCCGGCAACAGACATTACTTTGAAGCTTCCGACTTTGCCCGTACTGGGTACGTGCGGACCGCGGCATAAATCTTCAAAGCCGTCTCCGTGTGAGTAGAAGCTGATGATGTCACTGTCGGAATGCTTTATATTGTCGGTTTTATATTTGTCGCCGGCCAATTTCTCCAGGGCCTCGCTTCTGGTCATTTCTTTTCGAATGATGGGTTTGTCGGCCTTGATGATTTCTCGAATCTTTTCTTCTATGCGCTCGAAATCAGTGGGGCGAATCGATTCATCAAGCTCGATATCATAGTAAAAACCGTCCTCAACAGTGGGACCATAAACGAGTTTTGCGTCCGGCCAGATGCTGCATATTGCCTCGGCCATTATGTGGGCGCAGCTATGTCGCATTATTTGGAGCCCTTCAGCGTCTTTGAGTGTGATGATTTGAATAGCTGCGTCTGTTCTGATAGGAGTGGATAAGTCCACCAGCTGCCCATTTAGTTTTGCTGCAACGGCCGCGTTTGCGAGGCCTGGTCCTATCTGCTCGGCTAATTGTTTTGCCGTGGTACCGTCAGTAATCTCTAACGTGCTGCCGTCAGGCAGTGTCACTTGCGCCATATATTTATCCGATACAGTCGTCCTTTATATTTGTCTGCCAACATGTTTTACGAGGTATTATAGGGACACAAGAGGCTTTTTCAACGTCCCAAACCTCGTAAGATAGATTCGCTTATAAATATAGCCTTTCAGAAAAAATTGTCAAGTCGCGAGCTGCCAAAGTTACCAGCGAAACACCGCGACAAACAAACAGGCGGTATGTGAACCTGAGCCTGCCTTTATAGTAAATTGACTACGAGTTCCATAAGTCTCGAATATGCAAGAAGATACGCAGCTTTAATCAGGGCAAGGTCCAATCAATGTCATCTATTATCCGACTGACCTCGGGTTTTATGACCTGCCGTAAAAAGTATTCTCATTTATCTCTTGTTATCTGCGACTCTTGTGTATATAATGAGGTTTGTCTTTTGCAGGCCATTACAAATTGTAGTCGCAGGAAAGTTTTGGCAGGCATTAAACCGACGAGGAGGAAACATGGACATAAATCTGGTTCTACTCAAAAAAGAGGGGCCGCACAAGGTCTTTGCTCTGCCGAGCGGCGTCACGCTAATCGGTCGACGTTCTAATTGCGATTTGCACGTTCCCATAACGTCGGTTTCCAGAAGGCATTGCCAGCTAAACCAGCACCAGGGCGTGCTGAAAATCCGAGACCTCGGTTCACGAAACGGCACTTACCTCAACAGCAATCGCGTAGAAGAAGCGGAGGTTAAAGCTGGTGACTATATAAGAGTAGGGCCTTTGACCTTTGCACTGCAGATTGATGGCCAGCCCGAGAATATCATCGCGCCGCAGTCGGGCGCAAAAAAACCGCCGGAAGAAAAACCCGCGCCAGACGACTCAAAAACCACAGACCTTGATATGTTTGCAGAACTGGATGGGGCCGACGAGCTGGATGGCCTGGATGGCTTGGATGATTTCGACCCGCTGGCGGACAGCGATTCTCCTTAATTTGCCGCGCCGGCTTATTGATTTGCCGGAAAAAACTTTTTGACTCTCCAATATCAAAAGAGTATATTGGCTTGCGATAAGCTGGTGTTTCATCTTCGGCATCTGTTTTGAGAGAAGAAGTATGCCAATCCCGGCCTTTATAAATTATTTCACAACAGCTTGGTCGACAAGCATCATCGCGGTCGGTATGTCGCTCGCATTTAATCCAATCAAACTTATCCTTCTGATAGTATGGGTGTATCTTTGCCTGTACTTTGTTCAGCGTGTTGAGTTCAGCATGTTAGTCCCAAAGAATCGCAAGTCGATAGCCAATATTTTCACGCTGTTTGCAGGACCCATACCTCTGCTTGTACTTCTGATAATTGACGCGGCAAAGAAATCCTCCCAAAGCGGCGACAGCGTCTTTGCGATAATTGCCGAACACGTACGAAATGCCATCGCGAATATAAGGCCTTCCGGTTTCGGCAGGTCCAGAGATGATGCGAAGATAAAGCTGTTTGATACGGCGGGCAGAGGTCTTAAGGAGATATACGGACACGGCAAAACCGGTAGGGAGGACCGGCACGTCCTCGAATTAACCGAGAAAATTATCTTAGACGCACTTGGGGAAGAAGCCAGTGACATCTTAATCGACCCCAAGGACGACGCGGTCTACACGGTCAGGTTTCGCGTAGATGGTGTGCTCAGGACCGTCGACCAAATCGAGGTCGAGAGCGGCTTGGCGGTCATAAACAGTATTAAGGCTGTCTCGAGTATGGATATTTCGGAAAAACGAAGGCCTCAGGATGGGGCGTTCACCGCTAAAACGGGCGAGGCAACTGCTTCATTTCGAGTTGCAAGCGCCGGCGTGCTGCACGGAGAAAAGCTATCAGTGAGGGTGCTCAATCAAAGCGCCGGCACGTATACGTTGCAAAATGTTGGGCTGATGGAAAAGCAGCGGGCGATTATAAAAGATGCAATCGGCAAGCCGTCCGGCATGATTCTTATGTGCGGCCCAACCGGCAGCGGCAAGACTACAACCTTGTACGCGATGCTGAATGAGCTCGATTTCTTTACTCGCAATGTAATTACCGTAGAAGACCCCATCGAATGCATGCTGCCGAACGTCAGTCAAATTGAAGTTAATCCCAAAGCCGACATCACTTTTGCCAAAAGTCTGCGCAGTATCTTAAGACAGGACCCGGACGTCATCAGTGTGGGCGAGATACGCGATGAGGAAACGGCGGCAATTGCCCTGCGAGCATCTCAGACCGGGCACCTTGTGCTGGCAACTGTTCACAGCGATACCAATGCGTCGGCTTTGATACGGCTGCTTGACTTGGGCGTAACTCCGGTGCTAATGTCATCCGGATTGAGTGTTCTTGTCTGCCAGCGCTTGCTGCGCCGACTTTGCACCAAATGCAGGAAACCTGCTGAACTAAGCAAAAGCCAAATCGACTACCTTCACGGACACGGTATGCGCCATGACAATGTCTTTCAGGCCGGGGGCTGCAAGCATTGTCGCGAAACCGGCTATCGTGGAAGGTTGGGAGTTTTCGATATCCTCCTTCTCGACGACCGATTGAAAGCTCGCATCGCCAATAGCGAATTATCGCTCGCGTCCCTCCGAAGCGACGGGAGCAAGAAAGGCATATCCAACTTGAAGAGAGAGGGATTGAGATTGGTGGAATCAGGCCTGACAAGCATCGAGGAACTCAAAAGGGTGGTAGGATAAGATTATGGTATTTTGGCTCGGCATATTAGCAGGTGGGATTTTGGCGTGGTATGCCATCAGGATAGGCTTCTACGAGATGTGGGCGATACTCTTCAATATCGTAATCTCAATCTACATGGCTGTTTTCCTCGGGCCGGCTGCTTTAGAAGTTATCCCCGGCGTTGCCGATACGCCGTATAGTAACGTCTTGGCGATGCTCACCATCGCGGCGGGCGCATTTCTGATTTTGCACTGCATATCCTATACACTTATCACGGGTCAGTTCAGCGTTACATTTCCAAGAATATTTAACAGTCTTGGCGCCGGTCTCTTGGGCTTTTTGGCTGGATTTTTGGTCTGGAGTTTTGCGAGTCTGCTAATCTACATGACCCCCGTCTCTCAAAACAAGTTTGTCAGGGAGATTGGCTTCGGCAGTCAGTTTCACCAGAGCAACGTATCGGTGGTTTGCTGGTGGTGCGATTTAGTCAACAAAGTAGTGGCAGCCGAAGACGGCAGGATAAGCAGCGAAAAGGCCATCAGAAAATTGTTAGTGAGCCGCGAGCAGGAAACGCCGGACAAAATGGGCGATACCCCCGAACCGAATGAGCCGCCTCGGGCGGACGTCGAAGAGATATAAGCGGGCCTGCCGTGTGGACGGCAATTATCAGTTAGACATACAATCCTGACAGCCATTTGGGGTTTTTGAGAAATTTGCGAAAATCGTGGAGCCCCACGGGCATAGCCCGTGGCACCTTCATCTTCGGCGGAACCCGCCGA
>CAZOUM010000084.1:0-10569 GCA_964582985.1 uncultured Pirellulales bacterium
ACGAAGGCGGCGATTCGGCTCCCTCACCCCACATAGTGCCAACCGTCATTATTTCTTAGGACGCCTCGTTCTCCTTCCTGCGTTTACAAAAAAGGCTTACGATGCCTCCCAGGAAAAGAAGAAGGAAACTCAAAACGATAAAACCCCAGTACGACATCTCTCTCAGCAGGATGTACAGTTTTCGAACCACCGGTATGCAGAGAATCAGTATCCCTGCTATGTCCCTCGTCCGCACCCACAACGCAGAACACAAAATGATGACCCCTGTCGCCATCGCGATGTCATTCCAAGCTAACGCCGCTGGTAGGTAATCGAAGACAAATCCCACCAGCGAAACGGCTCCAATGACCGTAATGAACCTGGGCACCTTTCGCCCGAAACCCAGACAAATCACCATAATCCCAAGTCCGGCCACCCCTCCCGTCGCTCCCACCGCCGTCAGACCATGTGCTTCTGCAAACTGCACAAACGCATCGGTCAGACCCAAACCCCCAGCCAAAACAATTACCGCTCCAAAACACAAAAGTACATTTCGGTGCACTACACCCAGGATTAAAAGCATCACCACCAGACCTCCGCCGCAAAGGTGCCAGTTCAAATCGTGCGGCTTCGCTGGCGAATAGCCCACCGTCAGCAGCAAAGCGAGAACGTAGAACGCGACCACATATAAAAGCCACGGCCAGCGATGACGAACACTTAACCAAAGTACTCCCGCACCCGTTAAGCCCAGCATAATCGGTGGATACCACAACAGCTCCACAGTCATCCCACCATACCCAACGCTTGCCCCATCCAGAACCGCATACAGGGTACATACCAAGGGCAGACAAGAGACAACAACCTCAGCCCAACCGAACCGTTTCCCAAGGCTCCGTATCAGTTCAAGCAGCAGGAGTGAACCGATGCCAATAAGAGGGATATGGTCCCCAAACACGTAGTAAACACGATACATGTAGGCGATAGCGTGTTGATGAATGCTCGCCGCCGCGAGCACAATAACCGCGAATACCCATACCATCGACCGCCTCTGAAGAAACGGTTTCTGCTCGCCTTTCCCATTTGCGCCGTCACGCTTGCTTCGTGCTGCGTCCACAACAATCAGCAGTCCCCCGGCCAGCAGCACCAGCCACGCAACCAGCCAATGCTTCCGGTACGTTGCCCCCAGTGCCGGAGCCTTCGCAAAGCAACCGGATATCACCGATGATGTCAGGAAGTTCCACCCAAGAATAACCATCATTCCCAACACCGACAGTCTGCCAATCTGAAATGAGACGAACCTTCGCATCGCATACAGCTTGCCCAGCCCCAACCCAATGCACCCCAATCCTATATAAAAGCAGATTCTGGGAGCAAAGTACGCGCCCGTGCCCAGCACTATCCCGCTGGTAATCAAAAACACCGCCACCAGTACCACCAGCGATATGGCATCGTCGGTGACGTTCTTCCACGCCACAATCGTTACCAGCACCCCCAGCAGCGCCAGCTCGTACACGTTCAACATCACAATGCACGGAAGTGCATCCCTGAAGGCGTTGCTCTTGGCCAGTAGTGGCGTCACGACTCCCCCAATTCCGTAGAGGATACAAAGAGCACTCAGACAATATAGAATGCTACCCCCCGTCACATTGAAAAAGCCCTTGAGCATGCCCGGATTATCCAGCACCCTCACCACTGCCAAGAGAATAGATTGGTCCCAAAGACTTCGTGAACCACCTTCTTTGGCCCCTTGCCCTTCCAAATCGCTCTTACCCTCGCTGGGAACATCTTCTGTGTCCATGTCCTCTCCTTATTCTTTGCTCGCTGACCTGCTAACTGTTGCACTAACGCTGGTTAAATTATCGAATCAAACCTGCCGCTGCAAGGCAACTAAATCCGAAATGGACACGGGTGTAGGCGCAAATGCGTGATTCCTCAAATCAGCCCCGATACCACCGAAGCGGATGGTCCATCATAAATTAACGCTCGCCAATCTACAAAATCCCACCCGATTTGTCAACACCCTCCCGGCCCGCATTCTTGAATCTCGCTCCTCTCGGCCCTTCCAGTCTGCAGCATCGGGAATCAAGTATCCAGTATCGAGAACCGTGCCTCATCCACTCAATCCCCAATACGCATCACGCACGACGCAATACGAGTCCCGCTTCACGCCCGGATGATGTCGGTGATTTTCATTAGTCTGCTGGTGTTGTCGCGCTCGGCCTCGGCGAGCTTGTCGAAAATGAACCTGATGGTTTCCTTCAGTTCGGGAATGACAACGTGCTCAAGGACGTTGACCCTTCGGCGGGTCATCTGCAGCTCGATAGCAAGCAGCCGGGCCTGTTTTTCCTTTTCAGCCAATTCAATTAAATGGTCGAAGGCACGCTCCAACGCCAGCAGCGCCACGTCGAGCTCGCCGGAGGTTGTTGCGAAGCCGTAGCAGATGATTTCGCCTGATATTTCCTTAATCAAGTGGGGGACCTTTACGTTCATTACCCGGCTGAACTCAACGGCCAGCTTGAACTTCTTTGTAGGTACCTCAAGGGCGGCTTTGGTATCCTCCGGCTCCATCGTTGCGCGGGCGAGCATAAAACGCCGGGACGTCTCAAGAAGCTCGGCTTCGACGCGCTTGCGCAGCGGCTGGATTTGCCGGGCGATACGAACTAACTGCCGCGAAATCTCGTCTTTCTTTTCGCTGAGCAGGCGGTGCCCCCGGCTGGCCAAAGCCACCCGCCGACGCAACTGCAACAGCACCATTCGTGTAGCATTTACATTAGCAAGCATAATTCGTCGCTCGTACTTCGTGCTTTGTTTCTCAAGTCACGGGTCACGACTCTTTCTTACGGAACTTCGGCATATACTTTTCTATCAGCTTGACATCAATTCGCTTTAGCTCGGCGTTTTCAAACATGCTGAGCAATTCCCAGCCGAGGTCGAGTGTCTGTTCGATTGTGCGATTTTCGTAATAATCCTGCGAGATGTAGCGGGCCTCGAAATTGTCGGCGAAGGTCATATATTTTTTGTCCTCTTCCGAAAGCGCAGCTTCACCCATAATCGTCGCCAGTTCCTGTACTTCTTTGCCGCGGGCGTACGCGGCGTAAAGCTGGTTGTAAAGGTCGGCGTGGTCCTCGCGGGTTTTGCCTTCGCCGATGCCCTTGTCTTTAAGTCGCGAAAGACTGGGCAGGACATCGACCGGCGGTGCAATCGCCTTTCTATGCAAGGGCCGGGACAGAATAACCTGGCCTTCGGTAATGTAGCCGGTCAGGTCCGGGACCGGATGGGTCTTGTCGTCCTCAGGCATTGTCAACACCGGGACCATTGTGATAGAGCCTTTTCTGCCTTTGATTCGACCGGCCCTTTCGTAAACGGTTGCGAGGTCCGTGTAGAGATAGCCGGGATAGCCTCGTCGGCCGGGCACCTCTTTTCTGGCTGCGCTGATTTCGCGAAGCGCCTCACAGTAGTTGGTCATATCATTTAAGATTGCCAAAACGTGCATATCCAACTCATAGGCGAGGTACTCAGCGGCAGTAAGGGCGAATCGAGGGGTCGCAATGCGCTCAATCGCCGGGTCGTTTGCAAGGTTTAGGAACATAACCGCTCGCTCGATGGCGCCGGTTTCCTGTAGGTCATCGATGAAGAACTGGGCGGCCTCGAAAGTGATGCCCATCGCAGCAAATACGACGGCGAACTCTTCGCCCTTTCCGAGGACGGTTGCCTGGCGGGCGAGCTGGGCGGTCATATCGTCGTGGGGCAGGCCTGCACCGGAAAATATGGGCAGCTTCTGGCCTCGCACAAGCGGGTTCAAACCATCGATTGTGGATATGCCCGTCTGGATAAATTCGTTCGGATAGTTGCGGGCATAGGGATTTATGGGCCTGCCGTTAATGTCCAGGCGTTTTTCGGGGATTATTGCAGGGCCGCCGTCTTTTGGTTCGCCGAGACCGCTAAAGACTCTGCCAAGGATGTCGGGCGAGACGCCAAGCTCCAGCGGCTTGGCCAAGAACCGAACCGTGCTCTTTTCGACGTCAATACCGCGTGTACCCTCGAAGACCTGGACGAGGACCTTGTCTTTTTCCACCTGAAGGATCTGGCCGTGACGTATCGAGCCGTCGGCGAGCTCAATATCGACGATGTGGCCGTATTTGGCTTCGTCAACCATCTCGACCATCATCAAAGGACCGGCAATACTCGCTACTGTTTGATATTCTTTTATAGATAACATCTCAACTCCTATTCTGTGTCTCGTAACATCAACGTCATTCCCGCGCAACCTGGAATCTATTCTGTTATTGTTTTCTGGATTCCTGCCCCCCATCCCCTATGCCTACGCAGGGGCAAGCTTTCGCAGGAATGACAGAAAAAGCTATTTTCTATCTGCTACACGGTATCCGCTACCTTCAATTGTTTCATCTGCGTATCTATCGTTTCCCTTATTTTGGGGATTTTGTCTACCTCGCCTTGAGGGACGTATTTTGCCCGTGCGATTTCCTCACGTACAGCCAGTTTGAAAATATCAGCCGTCTCAACGTCAGCTTCGATGGCTGCAAGGGCCTGCTTGTGAAAATGCAGGACGGTCTTTAGCATTTCGTATTGCTTGGCCATAAGGGTATATGTGTCGACCTCGTGGAAAGCGTTCTGATGCAGGAAGTCTTCTCGGATTGACCTTGCCGTCTCAAGCGCCAGCCTTTCTGTCGGTGACAGGGCCTCTGCACCCACCAGCCGAACAATCTCGCGCAGCTCAGCTTCCTGTTCAAGAAGACCCATCGACTCTGTGGCCAATTGTTCCATCTCGTCGCCCTGCTCCTTATCTTCGAAGCAACTTTTCAAGTATTGTTTGTAGAAGCTGTAGGAAGTCAGCCAATCTATGGCTGGGAAGTGGCGCTGGTAAGCAAGCTCTCCTTTGAGTGACCAGAAGACCTTTACGACGTGCAAAGTGGCCTGGACAACGGAATCGGAGAGGTCGCCACCGGGGGGGCTTACGGCGCCGATAACGGATAAGGTCCCCTCTCGTTCAGGATTGCCGAGACACTGGGTGCGGCCGGCTCTTTCGTAGAAGGCGGCGATGCGGGCCCCGAGATAGGCGGGGTAGCCTTCCTCGGCGGGCATTTCCTCAAGTCGGGTGGATATTTCCCGCATTGCTTCAGCCCATCGGCTGGTGCTGTCGGCCATCAACGCCACGTCGTAGCCCATATCGCGGTAATACTCAGCTATGGTGACACCGGTATAAACCGATGCTTCTCTGGCGGCGACGGGCATATTGGATGTGTTCGCAATCAGTACGGAGCGTTTCATTAAGGGTTCGCCGCTGCGTGGGTCTTTGAGTTCGGGGAATTCGGTCAAGACATCGGTCATTTCATTGCCGCGTTCGCCGCAGCCGACGTAAACAACGATATCTGCGTCGACCCATTTTGCCAACTGGTGCTGAACGACGGTTTTGCCGGTTCCAAAAGGTCCGGGCACGCAGGCGGTTCCGCCTTTTGCGAGGGAGAAGAAGGCATCAATGACCCGCTGACCAGTAACGAGGGTCCTGTCTGGTGCAAGCCGTTTCATGACGTTTCTGGAGATACGTACGGGGCATTCCTGCATGAGTTTCAATTCGGTTTCTTTACCGTCTTCGCCAACGACAACGCCTATTGTTTCAACGACCGTGTAATCACCCTCTGTTATTTTCTGCAGTGTTCCCTCTACGCCGGGCGGCACCATAATCTTGTGATTGACCAGTGTACTCTCCTCGACCTCGCCTATGATGTCACCTGGGCCGACTTTTGTTCCATTGTCAACGGTTGGCTTGAAGTGCCATTTCTTCTCTCTGTTCAAGCCGGGGAAGCTGCTGCCCCTGCTCATAAATGCGCCTTCGGCCTCCACCAGTGAGTTGAGCGGCCTTTGAATACCGTCGTAGATACTCTCAATCAGGCCGGGGCCTAATTCGACACTCAAAGGCAATTCTGTATTGGTCACCGGCTCGCCGGGGCCTATGCCAGTCGTTTCTTCATAGACCTGGATTGAGGCCAAATCACCTTTTAATTCCACGATTTCGCCGATGAGGTTGAGTTTGCCAACGCGTACGACATCGTACATTCTGGCACCGGTCATGCCTTCGGCAACAACGACCGGGCCAGCGACTTTAACTATTCTTGCCTGTTCAACTTCTTTCATTCTCAAACCTTCTTTTAGTTATTTTGCAAAATGTTGACACCTGTAGCCATTCTAAGCACCTGCGCGAGTGCCTGCGTTGCAAAGCCCTCGGACTCGGTGGTAAACGGCACAACTACAATACATGGGGTGGGGGCGTCCATCTGAGCCGAGAAAGCTTCCTCAACTGCGGGGGCTATGTTCTCGGCGACCACGACAAGGGCATATCTGCCGCTGATTATTTTTTCGGCGCTCTCGGCGATTTGCTCGTCGGTCTGACCCGCCAGGTACGTATCAACTCCGAGGGCCGAGAACGGCATTACAAAATCGGCATTACCTAAAACTGCAACTTTACCTTCCATAATTCGTCGCTCGTCGCCCGTAGCTCGTCGCTCGTCGCCCGTCGTTCGTCGCTTGTCGTTAGTCGTCTGTTGCTCGTTAGAGTTTGTTGATGAGACTTACAAGCATCCGGGACTCATGATTTATATCTTCTGCTAATTCCTCTAATTCCTTTTTTGTTATGTAGTTTCTTCTGTTAGCAATAACGAGCTGTGTGTCCAGCTCTGCACATGAACCTAATGAGATATATAAAGTGAGATTTCCCATTTAGAATTCCTATTTATACCAAGCAGAGATTGGTCTGCCGTAATTCATCTTTCTCTTCCTGAAGCATCACGAAGTTTCTTGAGAAATTCTGGTTGAACCTGGTAGTCCAAACTCTGTGCCTTATGGACATCCTCCCACGCTTTGTCATGTTCTCCCTTCTTGTAGTAGGCGAAGGCACGGTTGCTATAGGCTTCACGGTCCTTCGAGTTTATCTCGATCGCCTTGGTGTAATCTGTGATGGCCCGGTCATATTGGCCTTTAGCATAATAGGTGGTCCCCCGATTGCTGTAGGCCAAAGCAGACTTTGGGTCTATCTCAATGGCCTTGCTGCAATCTGAGATGGCCTGGTCATATTGGCGCATAAAACCGTAGATGCCCCCCCGATATGCGTAGGCTACGGCGTCCTCCGGGTCAATCTCAATGGCCTTATTGTAATCTGAGATAGCCAGATCATGTTGGCCTTTAGTGAAATAGGTGGTCCCCCGATTGCCGTAGGCCGAAGCATATTTTGGGTTTATCTCAATGGCCTTGTTGTAGTCTGAGATAGCCGCGTCATAATTGCCTTTAGCATCGTAGGCATTGCCTCGATTGCTGTAGGCTTGAGCGTACTTTGGGTTTATCTCGATGGCCTTGGTGCAATCTGAGATGGCCAGGTCATACTGTCCTTTGTAATAATAGGCAACCCCCCGATTGCTGTAGGCTTGAGCATACATCGGATTTATCTCGATGGCCTTAGTGTAATTTGAGATGGCCCGGTCATATTGCCCTTTAGCGTTATAGGCACTGCCCCGATTGCCGTAGGCTTCAGCGTCATTCGGGTTTATCTCGATGGCCTTGGTGCAATCTAAGATAGCCCGGTCATGTTGGCCTTTGCCGATATAGCCTCCTGCCCGATTGACGTAGGCCGAAGCAGACTTTGGGTCTATCTCAATGGCCTTGTTGCAATCTGAGATGGCCCGGTCATGTTCGCCTTTAGCTGAATAGGCGGCCCCCCGATTGCTGTAGGCTTTAGAGTCATCCGGATCTATCTCGATGGCCTTGGTGCAATCTAAGATGGCCAGGTCATATTCGCTTTTCCCGGCGAACGCAACCCCCCGATTAGTGTAGGCTCCAGCAAGCGTTGGGTTTATCTCAATGGCCCTGGTGTAATCTAATATAGCCAGGTCATGTTCGCCTTTGTTGTCATAGGCGAGCCCCCGATTGTAGTAAGCTTCAGCAAACCTTGGGTTTATCTCAATTGCCTTGGTAAACTCCCGGATAGCTTGGTCCCATTGGCCTTTCTCCCCATAGGCTACCCCCTGATTGTAGTGTTCTACGGCCTTTCTGCTTGCACATCCTGTGAGGAATAGACAAACAATCATCCCCGACCACAACAGCAGCCTCTTAAACGTTTCTTTGTTCTGAACACGCATCATAACTAACCTTCTTTTCCTGCAACCCACACCGACGGGTAACCCGCCGCGGATAAGCTCATCCCATTGCATTTTAGCTGGCTCCCATGTTTGATAGTCGATTCTCGATATTCGATGCTCGATATTCAATTCTGCACACCCATTTTCTGGATTCCTGCTTTCGCAGGAATGACAGAAAGAAACCATTTTCTATGTGCTCTCTTTTCATCCGGCCAGCCTGTCCAGAATTAGTTTTGTGTCCAGGTTATTTTGTTTTGCTGTTAGTATCAGTCGGACTTTGCGGATTTCATTTTCCTTCATAAGTAAAAAAGCTATCACCGGCTGAGGGCCGGCAGTGATTTGAAGCGTGGAGTTCAGAAAACCCATCAAATACTCTTCGCAGTTGTGCTCAACGCGCAAGAATGACTTATTCGGTACAAAGTAGGCAGTGCCTGACTCAACAACTTCATAGTAAGGCGTTGCGAAAAACAGAGGTGCAACCGCTTCGTATCCGACATCGAGGGCGTGTATGAATCGCTGCGGCTCGACATATCCGCCGGACAGAAAAACGTTTCGCTGCTCCGACTCGGTGAATTTAAGTCGAAGCATCGTGCGTATATTGGTCAGGTCAATCTGTATTCGGAAAAGGCCGAGCAGAAAAATGCTGTTTAGCCGGAGCGCCTGGCGAAGATTGTACTGGGCCTGTGAGCTGTCGAGAGCATAGTCGATTTGGCGAATGTCCTTTTGTTGGTAATATGCCAACACAGCCCGCTCTATCGCCTCCTGCATGTAATCGGGCAGCGGGCTGTAATTTTCCTCTTCAAAGATTTCTTCGAACAACTCGGCGGGCATGTTACCATCGTTGCTGTAATCTGTGCCTAACGGTTTTTCCGTCAGTTTTCGCCTGATTGCCAATCGCATATTCGCGAAGTCATCGCGTGCTTTGATGAGCTTTACAACGAACTCGTCAATCATCAAATCTGCGAAGAGGTTTCTGACCTCCGTTCTTCTTAGCTTCAAGATATTTTCAACATCTGTGAAGGTCCTCTCGCCTTTCGGCAGGGCGTATTCGCCGGCGCCGAGTGCATCAACAGCCTGGTCGAAGTCTTCTGCGTTGGCCATATCAGAGAGAGCGGCCCTTGTGAGCATTTGCGACTCGAGCACGCGCACCTGTGCGGTGGCAAAGGTGTATCTCCAGTCGTCACCGCCGATGGGCGGATAGGTGTAAAAATCCAAAATAGGGCTTCGCAGTTTGTCCTCCACACACTCACGTGTGTGGAATCCATTTCTGTCTTCGAATGTATTCTTGTACAATCTTCACTTCTCCAGCTTTTACTTCTCTGCATCCATATCGTTTAGCCCAGAAAGCATTCCCTGCACGTAAGTGTGGGTTTTCTTCCAGTATTTTCTTAGCAGTTACTGCCTTTAACGTCCTTACAACGGAGGGAAGGTTTTCCCTCTGGTCTAACCCCAATAATATATGTACGTGGTCTCTGTTTGGCCCAATTTCTAACACTTTGTAGGCTTTTCTTTGTGCTATTTCCTGCGTTATTGCAACTAACCTTTGCTCCACCTCCTTATCCAAAATCGGCCTTCTATATTTTGTCAGAAACCAAATGTGGAAGAACACTCTTTTAGAATCCTCCAAGGTTAGAACCATAATTCACGCGAATAATTCTTTTGCCAGTTCGATTTCCAATTCTTTGCGTGCCTGGGCGAGAAGCACTTCGAGAGAGACATTGTTTTTTATTCTGCCGCGTCTTAGAATAAAGCCGCCTCCCAAACTTTGCTTTTCGCTGGCCAATCTTAAATTGCCTTTGAAGCCCGGGCCTAACTTGCGATTTATCTGCTTGATAAAGTTCTGGTCGATTCGCGTTTCGTTTTTGTCGACGATGACCTCTTCGTCGCCGGTTTCGACAGCTTTGAGTATCAGCTTGCTGCAAAGTGTTTTATAGTCGTCGTCCGAGAGGTTTTTGAGCTGCTGCTGTGCCTGGTCAAAGGCTTCGTCGAGTATTTTTCTTTTCTGTGCCAAATATTCTTTGGCAATATCCATTCTTGCCGCTGCGAGGATGTGGGCCTGTTTGTCCTCTCCAGCCTTTTTGGCGAGCGTCTGTGTGCGTTCGTTGTAGTCTTCAAGCTGCTTTTTTAGCCCGGCCTGTTCGGCGGTTTCTTTTTCCTTAGCTTCGTTGGCTATCTTTTCAGCTTCCGCCCCGGCGTCAGCCAGTATCTTTTCTGTGACCTGTTCAGCATCCATAATTTCGTATCTCGTATTGCGTATTGCGTATTGCGTATCCGCCCCCCCATCAGGTAGGGGCAAGCTTCGGCGGACAAGTTTCGTATTGCGTATTGCGTTTCAGGCATTAAGGCGTTGGCCAATTGATGCCCTTTAACACGATAAACATCGTTACGACGAGACCCAGCATAGCGTAAAGTTCAACCATAACGGCGTAAATAACGCCGGCCT
>CAZOUM010000085.1:0-2909 GCA_964582985.1 uncultured Pirellulales bacterium
TTTTTGAACAACTACAAATCATAACCGTTGAAAGGATGGCCTACATATTATCTAAATACAAAGACAACCCCGCCCACCCATCCTTCGCGGAGCTACGGAGGGCAGGCCCCATTAGAGTGGACGACACTCTAAGCAATGGGGCAGGCCCCATTAGAGTGGACGACACTCTAAGCAATGGGGCAGGCAGGTGGCGGGGCTAACCATTATTTGAGATTGCTGTGGGGGTTTTGTAAGCGGAGCAGGGCTATGCCGAGTATCAGGAGTATTGCAGTGGCTGGTTCCGGGGTTGTGATGATAAGCTCGAAGCTGTTTAGCGTGCCGGTGTCGGCTTCCAACCGGTCGTAAATCTGCAGTCGCCAGGTGCCGTAGGCATCCTCGTTATCAAACGAAGACAGGGTCCAGGCCGGTCTGTACGAGTCGGTGAACGGTTCTGCCGCCTGCTCGATGGAAAGCCCAGCTTCATCGTCAAAAACAAATTGCGCGGAGCCACCCACGGTTGTCAGCCTGTTGTCTTCGCCTCTTACTATAAATGCGAGATTGCCGGCGAGGTTTAAGATAACATTTGTGCCGGCAGGGCTTTGGAGAATTATTTGCAAATCGAGGAAAGCACCGTGCGTCAAACTGATACAAATATCGAGGTCGTCGATAGTAAGGTGGTCGGTTATTTCTATGATTGCATCCGCCATCCAACCTTTGCCGAGCTCACTGCCGGGGTCGTCCGGAGCAGGGATTGGCAGGTCGAAGCTGCGGCTGTAGATGTGGGCAGGGCTTGCAAAAGCGGCGCCGGCTGGCGTCCTCGGGCCCAAGGTCGTGACAGCAATGAGGAGAATTGCAGCAATCCGTTTAACTGCGCTACGAACGTTCATCCTTAAACTCGCCGGCAAATCTCAGTTATCGAGCTGTGGTTTTGGTATCAGTGGTGGAAATTGTAACGTTATAAGATGGTTGTGGCGAGTAAAAAAAAGATTTTTGGCAGATGGATTGAGTTTTTTTGTGCGTTTATAGTACTGCCGGCCGGCTTTATCTTACTTCGAGAACGGAGTTGTAATCGCCATAGGGGTTTAATTCGGCTTTTTCGTTGTATGGGTCCTGCTGCCATTGGCCGTCGACGACGAGTCTGTAGCGGTATTTTCCGGTGGGGAGTTTCAACTTGGTTTGCCAGACGCCGCTGTCGCCGACTTTTTCCATAGGTGTCTGCTGAGGCTGCCAATTGTTGAAGTCGCCGGCTATCTGGACGGTATGGGCCCGTGGGTAAAGGGTCACGAAAACGACGGCGCCGTCAATCTGGCTGGCGCCGTAATAGTCGGAGAGTTTGGCGCTGGTCTCGGCCGGCTTTGGTGCTTCCGGTATTTTAGTTTCGGGCTCTTTTGGGGGGCTGAGCTGTTCGGTTTTGGGCTGTGCGGCTTTTCTTATGGGCATATTTGTGCTCTTTAGCAGCTCATCGGCGGTGACGCTGATGGATTCGAGCTGATTGGCAAGAGAGTTGACGAACTCGTGGCGCTGCTGCTGGACATGAGAGCCCAGAACTTCCTCAGCCAGTGAGCGGAAATTTCTGTGGCCTTTGCTGGTTGGGTCGTATTCGTTGATTGGCTGACCAAAACTGGCGGCTTCCTTTAGCTTGGTGTTGAAGTTGACGATTGCCTTGAACATCCTGTCGGCGAAGTGTTTTCGCAATTCGGCGAGGATTTCGCGTGCCATCTTGGTTCTTATGTCATACATACTGGCAAGGACACGGACGCTTACATCCTGGCTGCAGCGTTTGCTTAGGATACTGAGGGTTTCGAGCTGCCTGCTCAGGCCGTGCAGGGCGAAGTAGCCGGTTTCTACAGGGACAATAACGTCGGAGGAGGCCCTTAGTGCGTTGAAGGTCAGAAGTCCGACGGCTGGGGGACAATCGACTATTGCATAGTCATAGTCGTTTTTCACTTCGGTGAGGATGTTTTTGAGGCAGCACTCACGGTCAGGGATGCCTGCCATTTGCTGCTCGAACGCCGCCAGGTCTATACTGGCTGGTGCCAGCTCTAATCTTTCGCCAATCTGCCAGAGTATTTCGGTGAGCTTTACCGGTTCGTTTCTGCTGTTGCTTATCAGGACATCGTAGACGCTTTGCTCTATCTGCTCTTCGGGCACGGCTAAGCCGACTGCGCAGTGTGACTGGGGGTCCATATCGACCAGCAGTGTCTTCTGGCCCGCCTCGGCAAGAACACTGGCCAGGTTTATTGCTACGGTTGTCTTGCCACACCCGCCTTTTTGATTAACGACTGCAATAGTTCTCATAGTATGTCTCCGGCTCTGAAAAACGCCATGTCATTGTGAAAATGCCCTTTTCAACACTGATAAACATCAAAACCCATTATTATTTTCGGCAAGAAAGAAAGGAAAACTTTATCTTTTTATAGGACCAGCCGATAAAAGGGCTTTATAGGAGGGTGTGACGAGAGCATAGGTGCACAGGCGCACAAAAGCAGACGAGGATTCACCTCTTGGGTGTGTGCTCCGGTGCTAAAGACGACTTTGCCAGGCAAGATTGTAAGTATCTTTAGGCGGGCCTCTTAGAAAGTCACGGAACTGCGGTTGCATATGCGCTGTTAGTAATTCTGCGGGCGACCGAGAAGGTCAGGGTCATTAACGTTAGGACCTTGGGCCCAAGGACTACGGTATCTGCGATATTGGGCAGGGACCTTTCTGTTATGTGTATTAGACGCGGGATGCGGCGCTGTCACGGGGCGACTATCTGAATAGATGAGTCTACTGCGAAGATGCCGAGGTTGCGACAACGGGCAGGAAGGCACTGAACAAGTATCTTGAGTCGATGCGGCAACTGCTCGATGAGGTTGAGAGAGCCAGATGATTAGAACATTGATGGCTTCGTTGGTGATTATGGCTGTATAAAAAAATGTGCCATCCGG
>CAZOUM010000085.1:3009-10093 GCA_964582985.1 uncultured Pirellulales bacterium
GAACATTGATGGCTTCGTTGGTGATTATGGCTGTATAAAAAAATGTGCCATCCGGCCGCCGCTCGCCGGATGGCAAACATAGTTTGTTCAGTAGGCATCGGAGTCGCGCAAGTCAGCATCATAGCCCTGACCGCCTTCTTTGCCGTCGGTGCCGTAACTGATGATTTCGAATTGCTTGCCGCTGTCAGGCCACAGATTATAAATGAAATCGCGTCCCCAGCCATCTTTGGGTACTCTCCTGGTGTCTAAAAAACCTCCCCGTGGATAGTTTGTAACATTGCTGGGTTGCTCAACAAGAGCCGTAAGTCCTTCCTCTTCTGTTGGGAATCGGCCGGTCTGAAGCTTGAATTGCACGACTGCACCGTGAAGAAGCCTCAGGTTAACCTTCGTGGCCCTGACACGAGCTTTGTTAACGTCTGGCTGCATTGTTGGCTGACCCGGCACCGGTTGCGTCTGTAGTTGCGTTTGCTGCTGCATCATCATTTTAAATGCGGCCATAATTTCGACCAGGTGCTGTTTCGGGATGGTGATGCCGAAGGTAAGCTTGCCGCTGCCGATATTGCCGGCAAAGACGATATTGCTTTTAGTCGGGAAATCCACCTCCGGCATCGGCACAGGCATCATAGCACCCATCATAGCCGGGAGCATTTTGAGCACACGCACGTAATTAAATGTTCCCATAACGTCGGCCTTGCCTGCATCCGGGAGCAGTGCCAGAGCAGCTTTCATCTCGCTGGGTATCTGCTTTGGTCCACCGGCTTTGACCTGGTCAATCAGGCTGCGTACGGCAGAATCGGCGTCACCACCAATAGCGAAAACACATAATCCGTCAACCATTGCCCATCTGTACTCGACGCCGGCGCCGTACATGGCGGCGAGCATCTGTGCCTGTGGCGAATTCGGGTCGGTTGATTTCATAACGAGCTTGGCTGAATCTATCGAAACCCCCTTGTAGCTGTCGGCCGCCCGTTTGAATGTAAAACTGGCTTGCATTCCGAGGCTTTTGTAAAAATCGGCAAGGGCTTGTTCACTCCACATCTGCATACTTTCCTGGATGACCTTGTCGAATTTACCTGTGTCCTTAACTTCAGCAACGTATTTAAGTGCGCAGGGAGGTTTACGCTTAGCGTCTGTCGAAAATGAAACCACGACGGGGCCACCGAGAGAATCAATTGCATCTGCCGTCAGGGTCTTCATTTTCGCTATCTGTTGGGGGGTTATATTGTCAGCGAAGATTGGTGCAAACAAATCAAAGGACTTGTCATAGAACTTCTTGCAGCAAGGCGTATTCATCCGGGCTGCCATATTCATCACCGCACCGTCTTCGAGGTATCCGAGCAGTTTGTTTTCTTTGGTCGCTGATGTGTCGGCGACAAAGATACCGGCCATATCCGTTCCGGGCATAGCAGTGACGGTCTTGGTGATATTGAGGACGCTGGGCTTCGGGTTGAGAGCTATACTGAGAGACTTTGTTTCTTTGATTAATGTCTCAAGGAGCTTGATATAGATGTCCATCATCTTTTCCGGTGAGCCCATTGGTCCCATCGGAGTGGCCTGTGTTGCTGTCGTCATCGTCTTCATCTGCTGGAGCGTTCCCAAAAGCAGTGGGCCGAGAGTTCTTGATACCTGCTGGATGTTCCCATAAATCCAGATTGGTTGTTCCATCGCGTTTTTGGCTTCTGCGGCGTCAAGTGCAGTCGTCAGGCCGGCAGTTCTGCGCTCTTTAATCGATTTCGCCAGCTTAACCAGCTTGTCATAACTTCCCGGCGGTTTAATCAATGCGAAATTACCGGCCTGGGTAACCAGTCCACCTACGCCTATGATTTTGGAAACACCTTTTTCATCGGGCGGGCCTACATTCGGATTGCCGCTGACGAACTGTTTGTAATCGGTGACTGGGACGAGTATTGAGAGCAATTGATTCGGTTGTATCGGCTCACCGGGGGCCAACGTTCCGAAGATTGCGAAAGTTCCTCCCATATTGATGCCCTGCAGTTGCGGGCTGCCGAACAACTGCGCGAACTGCATACGCACGAGCATTGAGGTCCCCATAGGTATGGGTGAGACGCCGGCTATAAACTGGTCTATCCGGCTGAGGGTGTAGTCGAAATTGTTGATTCTGACACAGAACAGACTCTCGGCGGGTACTATCCTGAGCAACTCATCGGCTGATGATTTTGTCGTTGTTTGGGCTTGCAATGTGGTGGCGATGAATAAGACCAACAAGGCTGCCGCGATAGTGATTTTTGAACATTTTGATTTGGCCATTTTCTTGCCTCCTAAAAATATGTCGGTAAATTCGTTTCTTACAGACCTTTGGCTGAAGCCGTTATATTATACTAAGAGGGCAATTATGCAAGAATGTTACAAGAAAATTAAGGAAAATTGCAGGGAATTGGGACTATTTGTCCTGATGAAGGTGACATGTGCGTACTGTGAGTCGCCGGCATAGGAGGTTCGACGGCAAAAGTGAGCTTGCGACGATTGAGACCTGCTCTATAAGCTCGCTTATCTGTATCGTCCTGCTTTGCCGGTCGGTATCCGTCTCACGGGATTTACTTGCGGGCTTCGGCGGCCTTCTTTCTGTCCTGTTCTGTTTTGCTATAGCGGCATTTGGGGCACCTGTCGGCAAAATCGGCAAGAACAGTGCCTCTCTCGAAAACAAAGCCGCACTTTGCGCATTTTACGGCCCTGAAGACGCTTTTCTGTCGACACTTTTTGCAAACCATCGCTGGCGGCATTGGCGACCTTGGGTCTGCATTGGCCTGTATAAACTCGTGGTACTCCTTCAGGTTCATCTCGTAAGCGGCCTTGCACGCCGGATTGCGGCACGTCACCCAGGTAGACATATCTTTGAAAGGCTCCAAGTTGGGGCCTTCGGAGCCGCCGAAATGCGGCTGCATCATCTGCTGCTGCATCATCATAGCTGCGGCCGCAATCTCGACCAAATGCTCCTTCGGCAGAGCAATATCTATTGTCAATGTTCCTTTGCCGACTTTTCCGGCAAAGGCGATGTTGCTCTTTGCCGGCATATCCATCTTTGGCGCCGGCATCGGCGCAAAAGCCATTGCTAATTTGAACAGATTCATCAGATTGTACGTGCCCACATAGTCGGCCTTGTTTGCGTTCGGAATCAGCGCGGCGATGGACTTCAACTGAGTCGAAGACCCCATCTTGCCGGGGGGGCCCATTTCTTTCGGGTCTTTCGCGCCGAGCATCTGGCTGAGCATTAGGATAGTAGGGAAGTCGGTCGAAGACCCCATCTTACCGTGGGCGGAAAAGGTTTGTGCCACTTTCGTTCCCGGCACGCCGGAGATGGCGGTAGTAATATTCAGGACATTGGGCTTTGGATTGAGTGTAAGGCTCAAATACCGTATCTGTTTCATAAGGTTCTCGATGTCCATATCCAAAGCGGCAGCAGGCGAGGCGCCACCCGGCCCGGTCGGCATCATTGCACCGGCCATCATCTTGATTCCTTCAAGGCCGTCGGATATCTCAGTGCCTAAAGTCTTTTGCGTAAGTTCGATGTTCCCGTAGGCCCAGATTGCCTGCCGGGTAGCTTTTTGTGCTTCGGCGTCGTCGAGGGCAGTTGCCAGGCCGGCCGTTTTGCCCTCTGAAATTGCTTTTGCCATCTTGAGAAGCTTATCATAGCTTTCAGATGATTTAATCAGCGCATAATTGCCGAGCTGCATGACCAGTGCGTCCACCTCGCCGGTGATTTTGGAAACTCCTTTTCCATCCGGAGGGCTTATATTTTGATTACCGCTGATAAATTGTTTATAATCTGTAATAGGGACAAGAATTGAGATCAGGTCCATTTCAATCGATTCGCCGGGTGCTGTTGTTGCGAAGATTGCGAAACTACCGGACATATTCACACCCGTTAGCTGCGGACTTCCCAGCACATTGGCAAACTGCATTCGTACCAGCATCGAGAGCCCGATAGGTACGGGCGAGACGCCGGCCATAAACTGGTCTATCTGGCTGACGTTGTACTCGAAATTGTTGATTCGCAAGCAAAGCAGACTCTCGGCCGGAACCATCGCAAGCAGCTCGTCAGCAACCGGCTTCGGTACCAGCTTCGGTACCGGCTTTGGTAGCGGCTTGGGTTCCGGTCGTACCAATATTTTGGTAATCGTTGGTTCTGTAGGCCGCTCAGAAATTTCGGGTTCCTCAAAGATTTCAGGGACTTCCGTAATGGCAGGCTCAGTGGGGACAAAAGGCTGCTTGATGCGATTTTCGTAGGCTGGGTTTGGGCCGAGGCCGGCCTTGTCTCGGAATACTCTGAGCAAAGCCTCACCCCAAAGTATTCCCGTATCCTGTGCCAAAGTGGTGGCAGCGAATAAAAGCAGTAATAATGTAATAGTGATAGCCCTGAGACTTCTTGATTTAATCATTGTGCGGACCTCCTAAATAAATGTGCGGCAAATTCTTTTTTCCAAATCTCACCAACTACTAAGTATATACAAAAACGCCGGTTATGCAAGAAAATTCCGGAGAATTCGAGAATTGAAATTAATTAGCGGCGGTCGTACCATTTCAGTTTGACAGCCTTGGTGGTTCTGGATAAGAACGTCCAGGCAGGGTTTTGCGTGGAAATTTTTATGGAAACTTACTAACGTTCAGCGAAGTTGTTGCGTCTATATGGATGAGGACGTTCTTGTGAACGAGAGTCGTCAAGCGAGCAGCAGTGATATTGGACGACTGGTTGAGGCGAGCCAGGCGGGGGCCAGGGGTGCGTTTGATGAGCTTGTGCGATTGTACCAACGTCGGGCGATGCGGGTTGCGGTCAGGATGCTGGGCGATGTAAATGAAGCGGCTGAAGCGGTTCAGAACGCTTTTGTTAAGGCCTATCTGAATATTGACAAGTTAAAAGAGCCGGGGCGGTTTGAGGTTTGGCTGCTGCGGATTGTCGCCAACACGGCGATCAGTCAGCGAAGGGCGGCTAAACGCAGAGCAAGCGGAATAAAGGTCACGGATTGCCATGAGGACAAGGGAGCGACATCGCTTGAGGACAAAGCCGTCGGCGAGGAATTAAAGGAAGCGATACAGGTTGCGATGCGGAAGCTGTCAAAGAAAGAAGCGAAGGCCATATCACTTTTTGGGTTGGAAGGTTTGTCACAGAGAGAAGTTGCTGAGATTATGGGCTGTTCGGTTGCGGCGGTTGGGTGGCACGTGTTCAAAGGCAGGCAGAAATTGAAGGTGTTACTGAAAGAGTACTTATAAAAGAAAAAGTAGAAATGAGAAAAGAAGATGTGGATTCCCGCTTTCGCGGGAATGACAAAGTGGAAAATGAAAAAGAAAGAATAGACTCGGTTTTTGAAAAAAATGTCGAAGAGCAGTTAGCGGAGGTTAACTGGGATGAATTGAAGGCGGCAATATCGGCCCGGCTGGATGAAGCCGAGAGAGGCAAGACTTCCAAGAGCAAATTCCCTGCCGTGTTTAAGGTGGCTGCGGGGGTTGCTGCCGCTGCGGCGGTTGTGTTTGTCGCGACGATGGTCAAGATGGAGAAGCCCGTGGAAATGCCGTTAGAAAACGGTAAGCACGCGGTGGTTGAGTTTATTGAAGCGAGAGGGTCGGCCTCGGTTGAGATTATCGACCGGAATGGAGAAGGAAAAGAGAACGGCAGTCGGGCGGCGTGGATAATAATCCGCATGCCTGAACCGGCCCTGGCGGATAATGGCACGAATGGCCATTTAAGAGATTTGATTCGTTTGTTCTAAAGAATAATTTTGAGATTAAGGAGGCAAAAATGAACGCGATGAGTTTCAAAAAAATGGTGGTTGTGTTTGTTTTGGTCGGTGTTTGGGCCGGTTTCGTGCAGGCGGACAAACTTGAGCTGCAGGCGAAGCTCAGCAAAGAGCTTAAAATCCAGTTGAAGGATGTTACTATTGTCGAGGCGCTGGAGAAAATCGGAAAAAAAGCAGGGTTGGAAATTGTTTTGTCGGATGAGGCGGCGTGGAAGCTGCCGCAGGGAGGGGCGACGCGGCTTCGGGTGATGCTGCAAGGGCCTTTGGTAGAGAGCCTGACGGAGATGCTCAACGCCTTTTTTATGCGGTATGCGGTGGGCGAAGAGCGAGTTACGATATATCCCCGGCCGGAACTGGAGCATATCCTTGGCAGACCTACGGCGAAACATTTGGAGCTGTTGACAAAGATATACAATAGTACGATCACAGTGAAGGGGTACATCAATTCAAAAGCAATCGTCGGTAGGATGATAGGCCAAGAGGTTCTGGTTTTGCCCGTTGGCAGGTATTCAGACTTAGACAAATTCCTGCATAAGATTACATCAGGGGTACCGGAAGGTGACACAACTCCGCCATTTACATTGGCGCATATGTTAGATTCGGTTGGTGGAGGGTGGTATCTTTCGGGGATGGAATTTCCGAACCAGATTCCGGAGATTCGACTGGTTACGAGCCCAGAGTTTCGGCAGGCGAAGCTTGACCAGATAGTTGATGTTTACATGGAGGGAGATGCGGCTGCGATAATTCAGCGGCTTGCAAACTGGACCGGTATGGCGCTGTTTATGGACAAGCGTGAGCGTGACTGGCCGGGCGAGCACGGGCTTATGGATGTTGATATGCAGAATATTAAACTCGGGCAGGCCTTGCGGAATGTTGTAAGTATTATAGATGGAGCCGTTAATATGGACATCGAACATAATCGAATCCAGATAGCAGGGCCACAGCACAAGAAGAAGCCGGTTGCTCGCGGTCGCCCACCAAGAGCGAGACCCAAACCACGAGTTCCGGACAGCGGTAAAATAGCAAGGGCCGGCGGGGATTACGTCGGCAAGATAAGTATCCCGATGGATGGCGGCAAGTACTATATAGAATTTATGCTTCGAGAAAGCGATTTGACGGAGGAGTTGAAGAATCTGCGAGACGAAAAGATGGAGCAGATTTTAGGCCGACCGCCAAGACCAAAGCCAGCAGCAGCGCCGTCAAAGCCAAGACGAGCAGCGCCGCCAAGGCCAGCAAGAGAAACCCGGAAATAGACACTGCGGCAGATTCGGAAGCCAGCCTTAATCCTTAACCGGTAATAATTCCGAGACCGAGAGGGCCCGCACAGTATTGGC
>CAZOUM010000086.1:0-9886 GCA_964582985.1 uncultured Pirellulales bacterium
ATCGAGAATCGAGGACTTTTTTCGACCAAATGCGCAAGTTCGCCCAATTATAGAGGGCGTGTTTTTTAAATCGCCCTGAAAAAAGTGAATCATAAATTCGGAGAACTTGTCATGGCTATCAGGTTTCTACCAATAACATTTAACCAATTAACCAATTAACCATTTAACCAATGAACTATGAACTACTGACAATTGACAACTGGCAACTGGCGACTGAGGATTAACCAATAACCAATGAACCAATTAACCATTTAACCTTGGAGCAAAGCGGAAACCCCTTAGGGGAATTAACCATTTAACCAATTAACCAATTATGATTTATATGCCAAACAAACCCAATTTGCTGAATGCCCAAATGAACGTAAGCTCTGTTAAAACAATGAACTATGAACAATTAACTATGAACAATGAACCCATAAAACAAACCCAATACGAACCCAACTTGTCGCGGCGTAGCCTCTGGCGAAGCCGGATCAAACCCAATTTTTGTACCGTTGGTTCTGTTTATTGTTTATAATTGCCTCTAAGTGCTGAGAATTTGATAAGGAGTTTTGGATATGAGTACAAGCGATACAGCTTATCAAAAGTGCATTAATCCCAATTGCGGGGCCGAGTTCGATTGTGGGCAGGCGCTATTTAAGTGTCCGAACTGTGGTGAGCTTCTGGACGCCCGTTACAACTGGGATAAAATCGAAATACCCAAAAAGTTCAGCGACATCAGCAAACGCTGGGCAAGCAGGAAAAACCCTCTGGATTTCTCAGGCGTATGGCGGTTCCGCGAGCTGCTAAGCTTCTGCGAGGACAAATATAAGGTAACTATAGGTGAAGGCCAGACAATCCTGCAGCAAAATGATTTAGTGGCTGAGTACGTTGATATGAAGCCGGGTTGTCTATATCTGCAATACGAAGGGCTAAATCCCTCCGGCTCATTCAAAGACAACGGTATGACAGCGGCGTTTAGTCACGCAAAGATGATTGGAGCAAGCTCCAGTGCATGTGCTTCAACCGGCAATACTTCTGCATCAGTGGCTTTGTACGCACACAGTTGCGGCCTGAAATGCACCGTGCTTATAGGCTCGGGCCGAATAGCCTTCGGCAAACTCAGCCAGGCGATGGATTACGGCGCCCAGACCATTCAGATACTCGGTGACTTCGATGACTGTATGCGGCAGGTTCAGGATGTCTGCACAAAGCTCGGACTGTATCTGCTCAATTCACTAAATCCGTTCCGACTCGAAGGTCAAAAGGCCATAATGTATAGAATCATCGAACAGATGGACTGGCAGGTGCCGGACTGGATAATTGTGCCTGGCGGAAACCTGGGCAACTCCAGCGCTTTCGGCAAAGCGTTTTATGAGTTAAAAGAGCTCGGTTTGATTGAGCGAATACCACGAATGGCTATCATTAACGCTACCGGCGCCGACACACTGACCGAACTGGTCAATGATAAAAAGCTCGTCTGGAATGACGGCAGGGTCGACCAGAAAATCATTGACGATTACTACGCGGACTTGACGGCCCGCAACTTTTCGCCGCATACCTGCGCCTCGGCGATAGAAATCTCGCGCCCCGTCAATTTGAAAAAATGTCTGCGTGCGATTGATATATGTAATGGCATTGTCCGCGCGGTTACTGATGAAGATATCTGCGACGCAAAAGCGATTATCGGCAAATATGGTCTGGGCTGCGAGCCGGCCTCGGCAGCCACAATCGCCGGCTTGAAAGAGCTCCGGGCAGAAGGTGTTATAGCCGCTGACGAGCGAGTGGCGTGCGTGCTGACCGGGCATGCGTTAAAAGACCCCGATGTAACGGTCAACTACCACAAGGAAAAACAGGGGCAATTCAGCAATCAACCTGTAGAAGCGCCGAACGACCTCGATGAAATAATCAAGCTAATAAGGTCTTAGAAACCGGAATAACCGGCGCAAACCCAACGACCAATAACTCCCGGGCACTCGAATTGCCGGTCAACTTGATTCCATATCTTTGCAGCGAACTCACGATGCTGCGTGTATAAGGCCCTGAAAAACAAAACCTGCTGTAAGAGCGACGGTGCCGACTGAGTGCAAGAGAACCGTGATTTTGTTAGCGCGGTATCGGCCGGGGGCGGCCAAGTCTTTTTGATTGGCAAATTTAATTGCGACAACTGCAATGGGTATGGTCAACAAATAAAACAACCCCGCAAAGAACATCCATCGGTAAATCAACATTGCAGCCGCTGCAAGAATATAACTTGCAATGACTGCAATTCGGTAAATCCAAACGCAGGCCGGCACACCAAAACATACTACAAGAGTCCTTTTGTTGACGGCGGCATCGGCGGCAACATCTGGAAATTCGTTCACCAAAATCACAAGGAAAATCAGTATGCCGACGAGACAAGCAGGCAAAAGCGGAAGAAAATCAACGACCTGCGTTTGCAAGTAGTACGAGCCGAATACGGGAAGCAGGCCAAATAACAGTGCGATGACAAATTCACCGATGCCGCGGTAGCCAAGCCGAATCGGCGGGGCGGTATAAAAGAAACCGCCGAGCAAACCGACAAGGCCAAGAACCAGAATGAAAACACTGCGTGTCAGCAAGACGATAACAATTCCAATTGCCGAAGCGGCTGACAAAGCGACCAGTGCGGCAGTAAGTGTTGCTTTAGGTGAAAGAATACCTTGCTGGATATAACGGGTCCCTCCGGAAAACGGCGTAGGGTTTCGATTGACCCAGTCGTTTCCGGAGATATGGTCAAAGTAGTCGTTGGTGATATTAGCACCGGCGTGCAGGGCGATTATTGCCAGTAATGCCAAGATAAAAAGAAGCGGTTGAAAAACGCCCGCTGTCGCATAACCCAACGCAGAGCCAACCAGGACAGGGGCTGCACTGGCTACCAAGAACTTTGGCCGCGAAGCGAGGAAGAAAACAACGAATTTCGAATGTTTAGAACGAGATTTCATAAGTCGTTAGTATTTTATGCAGGTTGGCAAAATAGAGAACTGGAATTGTCCGGGTTTTTAAAAAAGTTGAGTTTTTGCGAGATAATTTCGGGCGATTTTGGGCATTTTTTTGCCTTTGAAATTGGGTTTGTTCCGGCTTCGCCAGAGGCTACGCCGCGACAAGTTGGGTTCGTATTGGGTTTGTTTTTATTGGCATTGTTCATAGTTATTTGTTCGTAGTTCATTGTTTTAACAGAAGTTACGTTCATTTGAGCATCCAGCAAATTGGGTTTGTTTAGCATAATAATTCGTCGCTCGTCGCTTGTCGCTGGTCGCTCGTATTTAGTCGCCAGTTGCCAGTTGTCAGTTGCCAGTAGTTCATAGTTCATTGTTTCCTTCGACTACGCACCTTGGGCACAAGCACCTTGGGCACAAGCTCAGGACAGGCTCCGAATTTATGATTCACTTTTTTCAGGGCGGTTTGAAAAAAACACGCCTTCTATAATTAGGCGAACTTGCGCATTTGGTTGAAGAAAATGAGTTTTTTACAATTCAAAAAAACGCAAGTGATTGTGTTATAAGGAGATAAAAATTTTCAAAAAACTTGGTTTTTGGTCTTATCCCCCTGCGCATTTGATTGATTTTTAATCACGGATTTTGGTTCGTATTGCGTATGTCGTATATCGTATGTCGTTAGAGGAATTTATTAGCCACGAAAAGGCACGAATTTTTTTGAAAAAATCTTGACAAATTGAGGACCTCCGGATAACAAAAGCATTGCCTGCGTCTTTTCTCTCGGTATCCCAGTTTTTCTGCACGTTTCGTGACTTCAGGTTTTCGATTCCATTGCAAGATCACTCAACGTTCTGAGACTTCTTTACGAAGTAATTTGCCTCACTGATTTACTTTTTTGCCTCAAACTACCGATAACTATGGAGGAAGTCTGATAAATACGGCGATATTACAGTAGCTGTCTCTGCGTGATGCGGCACAGTATAGGTAGGCGTAGGGTGGCTATGTCGGCTGGTGGGATTTACCGGGCACAATTCTCACTATGAATAGGGGAGACAGAGATGGGAAAACGCAAAGCTAAGCGGAACGTGAAGGCAAGCAAATTCTTCAAATGGTTGAAGGCCCACATTACGAGCATGGGGATAGGGTTGTTTCTCATTATTTCCTGTTTGGTTGTGGTGATAGTCTCGATGATGGCGATTTATGCTTGGATGGGAAGAAAAACTATTGAAATCAGTTTTGACGAGGGATGGCCGCCTAGTATGGAAGTGAGCCCTGATAAACCGAAGAAAGAAGTTGTGGAGTTAAGCGTGCCAACCCGGGATGATTCTGAAGAGCTTGTCATTCCTATTGACTTGCTTCCGAAGGGATTACAGGGAAGCCGCGAGGAGGTACTCCTCAGAATCACCACACTCTGGCAAGGAAGGGAGGAGCAACGCGATAGTATTTGGCAGTGTTGTTATACTATCTCGATGGAAATTGCTCTGCATGGTTCAATAGACACGAAGGTGCCGGGCAACGATGTTCACACGAAAGAGGCTTACAGAGCAATCCAGATATTTCTAAATGTAATAGGATACTACGATGGGCAACTCGATGGTGATCAGGGCAGAACAAAAACAGCATTGGATAGATTCCAGAACGAGAATGGTCTGAGAGTAGATTCGAAACTCGGACGCAAGACTTTTCGTGCCATGATAATTAAGCTTGGCAAGATTTCCCGGGACGGAGAATCACACGAGATGGCTTATTGCCGACTATGGTAGGGGAGTACTACAGGATGGTTGGGTCGATTGGAGATTGATTCGTTCAGCTCAGTTGAGGAGAAGGATTAGGGAATCGCTGGTGGATACTCGATTCTCGATGTGAGAAAAGGAGATAAAAATTTTCAAAAAATTTGATTTTTACTCTTACCCCCCTGCGCATTTGGTCGATTTTTTCGTATCGAGCATCTCGCATCTCGCCAAACGAATCAGGGCTGTTTTTTAATTGACGGATTGGGGGATTTGGGGGTAAAATTGGGTGAGCAACGGGGGCAAACAGCAGGGGAGGAAAACTCAGATGCTAATTTCTCAATTTTTTTGGTCTATTTTTGTAGATTTTGCGAGTTTATTAAGTGGCTGCCGATGGAAAAAATATTCAAATAAAGTTAGAATTACTTAACGCTTTAAGTGTCTTCTGGGAAGGTCATCTTCAAAAACATACTCTATCATTTTGTCTGTTTTTGCATTTCGGCAATGTAGTATCCCAGGCAAGTGTCTTATAAGTAGAAGATTTTTTGAAACAAGCGGGTCCCCTGTTGGGTCAACCACTATCGTCCCCAAGTGCTTTCTTGATTGGGCAAAGATTCCAGGTGTGCTTAACTCCGTGACCCAGACATACTCTGGAAGTGGTGTTTTACGAATATTATCAGTGAACTCTGTTGGGAAATCTTGGGTATAGAACCGTTGTTTTATCTCTTGTCCTTTTAAAAGGTATGTTCGCAACACAATATCGTTATCTTCGAAATGCTTCATTAAATGTGTAAACCAATAATATGAACTGCTTTGCTCAGATAGATTAGAGATTTCTTGTCTAAGATTTGAAGACAGGGTCTTGAAAGCATATATTTCCGCGTCCTCTCCTTTTACCAAAACATTCTTAGGTAAAGCTACAACTATAACCAAACCACTTTCCTTATCATTTGCTTGTGCCTCAAAGAAGTTTTTGTCCACAGACAGATAAGGTCCAAGATTGTCATCGGAAATAATAAAATCGTCCACCCAGTGCGTGCTGCAATGATAGAAATTTGCTGGTGCGGTTGTTCTAAACAATGCCTTTCTTACATTTATCAACCAACTATCAGGATTGAAGCTATGTCCTAAAGCAACTAAAGCGTGGCCTGTACCACCAATTTTAATACCTAATAATACAGGAAATCCAGACTCTATATAGTGGTAAATAATACGCTGGGGTGGGAAATCAAACTCCTTTGCTTTTGAAGGATAGGCATAAACGATTGGAAAAGTGCCCATTTCCTTTAAGACGTATTTAATTTGAAGAATTTCTAAACCTTCACTTGGATACTCTCTCGTTAGGGTGGGTACATCTTCAGCTTTTTTGACTATTTGTGAAATATTCATCTTCTTTGCAAGCCCCTTCTTGGCCAAATATTGATTTATGCTATATAAAGCAACGTGGGCACAGCGGTCGAATGACCCATCTTGTTGAATGAAAGGCCACGCATCGACCGTAAAGTTCTTTTTGTTGAACTTTTCAACAAACTTTTCTGTACAGAGGCAATATTTATCCGCGCCAGATACAGTTTGAAAGGGCATTACAGCATATGAAATACTTGCTGGTTTTATTGGTCTTAATACACAATTTCCGATGTAACAATTTTTGGTAATTTTAGAACCCGTGTTGGTAAAAAAATGCAAGCGCGTGCACGTCTTTTCGTAACGAGCGAAATAATTTTGGTAAGCATTTTTATATTCTTCGTTGTATACCTTGCATCGGAATTTCTTCTCTTTTTTTATAAGGAGATCGTCGTTTGCTAAATGAAATGCTTTCCTGAAAATTCTTCTTAACGTTGAAGTGGACCCAAACTCATTAGCCAGCTCTAACAATTGCTGTTGATTCTGAATCACACGAGAATTGCCCCTCACAATGCTGTGCCTCTCCTTAGGAAATTGTGGTTATGGGATAATTTTAACTAAAAGAGAAAGAAGTTTTCTCTGATTGCGCACGCCAACGTGCTAAGTATTCAAAAAATGGCTTAGCTTCCTCTGCGGGCTTAATAACCAATCTCTCCACTTTCTCTTCATTCATTTCACGGGTTTCATTCGGCATTGGAGCATCATTCAAAGTGTCCTCTGGCATTAATAAACACTCCTTTCTTTGGCTTTCATAAATATACAATAATCGTAATAAAGAATAAACTACAAAGAATAACGTGCACTACCATTCATATCACTGCAGTACTCTAGGAGGAGATTCGCTGTTTAACTCTACCGTTCTCTTTATTTCGGCGTTCTTGTTGTATATACTACACGTCTATGATGGCTTGTCCACAATCAAATTATAACAAATAAATGTATCTTTTCAGAGCAAAAAGTCTTTATCTGCTTGCTAATAAAGGACTTAGGCCCAATTTTTTTAATGGGTATTTTTCTCTAAAAATTTTTTATTCACAACAATAAGGCTCTCTTTCCGGACCTTGTGCACTTAGTTCTCATAATTGCGCCAAAATCCGTCAACAAAATACTATAAACTGATTCCTTCGATTACACTCAGGACAAGTCTCGTATTTAGTATTTAGCATTCACAAATCTGGAATCTGGGCCTGCTGGCGGGTTATCGTTTGCCTGCTGGTAAACATGTGGGTATTTTAACATAGCACCAAACAATAGTCAACAAAAAAATGACCAAAAATGAATTTTTTTTGGCCACCTTTACCCCGTGAGATGACCACTATCTATCTCACTGGGGCCGCCCCCGGCCGCCAACAGAAAAATGCGTATGGTGTCCCCAGATTTCTTCCAAATCGGGTTTCGACGGCTATTTTTCGCCTGTATCAGACAAAATGCGGCAAGGGCCTATCCTTCGGTTACACTCAGGACCGGTTTTGCGCGGGACAGGCAGGACAAGTAAGGATAATTGATTATTTGGGGGCTTGTGGGTAGAGTGTCCGGATAGCGGATAGCATGGCCGAGATTGGTTTGGCGACGATGGACGCAATGAGTGCATAGGAGGACTATTAGCAGCGAAAGGAGATGGTAGTGTGATTGTACTGCTAAGTGACTTTGGACAGAGTGAGTATCTTGGGGCAATGAAAGGGGTAGTCTATAGCGTTAGTCCTGACGCGAAGATGGTTGATTTGTGTCATAGTATCGGGGCGCAGAATGTCATCGAAGGTTCGTGGGTACTCAAAAATAACTACAGATACTTTCCGGAAGGGGCAACGTTCTGCTGCGTGGTTGACCCGGGGGTGGGGACGGAAAGAAAAGCGATAGCGGTAAAGACAGAGAAGTATTATTTTGTCGGGCCTGATAACGGGCTGCTGTGGGAGACGGTCAAAGAACAAAAAATAATCGAGATAAGGGAGATTCCGGTGCCAGCGGAGGCGAGCAAGACGTTTCACGGCAGAGATGTGTTTGCAAAGGCATCCGCAGAAATTGATTCGGGTAAGTTCAACGAAATAGGCGAACGCATAGAGAAGACCGAGAAGCTGGAACTTTACAAAGAGGGAAGGGAAGGAATAGTCGTTCGAATCGACAGGTTCGGCAACATAGTGACTAATCTTGGCAAGCTGGACAAGGACGAATATTCGGTGGTGATAGGTGAGAAGGAATACGTGATGAGGTGTTCTCCGACGTATGGTGCGGCGAACGCGGGCGAACTCTTTCTTATCGAGGGGTCAAGCAATACATTAGAGATTAGTTTAAAGAACGGCAGCGCAAACGATAGATTGGGTTTGCGGCCGGGTGAGAAAATAAAAATGTCATAATTCGCAGAACGCCTCTTACCGGCGGCGGTATGCAATCGTATGGGGGATGAGAGGCGGGTAATTGTGCAGAAGAGGGGAAAAGGTGGTCGATATAGATTAAGTCTCTCGGTACGTCAAAAGCTGACTAAGCTACCTTGAATAAGTTTTTAGACAATAATTTGATTGAGGCTTCGCCTCAGCCTGTTTTATTCCTGGATTCCCGCTTTCGCGGGAATGACAGGGTGGTGTGATTATCTAAAAACTTTGTAACAGTAGCTTAGTAAAATAATATGCGGGAAACGCAAATATTTGAAGCGTGAAACCTTATAGGCACATTGCAATTTTTGACTCGTTGGAACCTTTTTGACAGCAATAATTTGACAGGAAAGATAAAAGCCATGTTGGAACTAAACCTAACAAACGTAATGAAATTTTTTTATAAAGCACCGCGGTACAAGTATATCATTAAGAAATTGCGCGAATATTATGCAAAGAAGGAACTGCAATATTTTGACAACCATTTGCCAAATAATCCGGGAAAGTATATTACGTTTGACTATTCCAACGCTATACACGAGCCAAATTACTTAATTTATCATATTCCACATTTAAGAATTGGCGACCAATGTCCTTATTGGGTGCCTGTAAACAGTATCAGCGAAGGGGACATTCGTTATAGTTTTGGAGTAGGCGAGGAAATAAGTTTTGAGGTTGAATTGGCAAAATGTCATAAGACCAAAATATTTCTTTTTGATCCATCGCCCAACTCTGCCCGTCATATTGATTTATTATTCCATAATACAGAAAAGGGCGAAAAAACATTTCATTCTCAAAACAGGTTTGACGACAGATGCTACGATATTTCAAAAAAAGACCTGGATTTGATTACGTTCAGCCAGGTAGGAATATCCGAAGTCGATAGAGAAAAGGAAGTTTATTTCACAAGAAATGATAAAACATTTTCTTTGTATAAATCCGACTTTTTCTCAAAAAAAAACACAAAACCGATTTTGTTCAGGAGATTAGTTACGTTAATGAAAGAAAAAGGGCACAAAGAGATACATCTGCTTAAATTAGATGTTGAAGGAGAAGAACACAATGTAATCAGCGATATGATAAAAGAAAATATAAGGCCTAAGATTTTAGTCTTGGAATTTCATATACACAAATTAAATCGTGATTTTAGAAAATCGGTAGAAAGATTATTAAAATATGGATATCTGCTTACCTTTAGAAGAGGAGGCGAATTTACCTTTGTGGAGATTAAGTTCTATAAACACTTATACAGACTAATGAATTATAATCACAGCAAAGATGCAAAAAAAGCAGGTGCGTGATTAACTGTTTATCAGGTTAAAAATAAGACTTTCTTTTCGTATAAAATGACGAGCAAGTATTTGTCTGAGGATGTGCATTGTGAAGATTCTGGGAATGTTACCGGTCTATGAAGAGGCAGACTGGGTCGAATGGGCAGTCGAAGGAA
>CAZOUM010000087.1:0-9863 GCA_964582985.1 uncultured Pirellulales bacterium
GTTTGTTTTGCATAAAAAGAGCTGATTTGTAGAGGGCTCTCGACAGATGTAGAGGACCGAGGATAGTTGACAGATGCCAGACGTCAGATGCCAGTTGCCAGTTGTCAGTTGACAGTAGTTCATAGTTCATAGTTCGTATAGCGTATTGCGTATAGCGTATTGCGTATAGCGTATCCGCCACCCCAATCAGGTAGCTGGTAGTTTGAAATCCGAAATCCTAATATCGAAATCCGAAACAATCTCAAAATCTAAATGACCCAAATTCAAAACAACCAAATTGGACTGGGCCTGCTGGCCTTGCCCCAATCAGGTAGGGGCAAGTTGTCAGTCGTCAGGTGTCAGGTGCCAGTTGCCGGTTGGCAGCCCCCCAAGAAAGGGGCAAGCCCTCTATAATTGGGCGAACTTGCGCATTTGGTCGAAAAAAAGTCCTCGATTCTCGATGCTGGATTCTCGTAACTCGTTTGTGGAAAGTGAGTAAAAATTTTTTGCAATTTTCCGATTTTTGGTGCCAACTACCCGCGCATTTGATTGATTTTTGGGGGTTACGGCGGATTGGGTGGTTACGGATAGACGCGGGGCTTTTTTATTGTAAAAATCAAAGATAAAAGCGCAAAAATAGTAACCGGTCAGTTATGGGTGGGTAGATTTTGATTTTTGTCCTTTATTTCTGTGGGATTCAAGTTCAATCCAGACAATTTCCGATAAAACTACAGCTTGATGAGCTATATCGAACAAATTGGATAAGAATATCAATGACTTATTGCCAACAATGTCTCAAAAAACAGCAAAGAATTAACGAGCTTGAAGGAGAAATTGTACTGCTCAAGGCGGAGCTGCGACTTTGATATTTTGTGGCGTGAAAGAGTGGGTGCAGGGGAGCAGGAAAACAGGACATCAGAATTGTTCGAGTGGGTGGATGATTGGATGACGGATATAGTCGGTCCGGGCTTAGGTTCTTGCGCAATCCTGCGAAAGGTGCATAACGGCCGATAATTCGTTTTTTTTTATGTTGACGAGGGGCGACAAATTTGGTATAAGTAAAGATTGATTGAGTTTATTGGTTTTAGGCCCTGTAAATGCACGCTTTTTGCCGCTTTTCAGCAAAGCGTGAGGGGTTGGTACAGAAGGGCGATGTTAGTATGTGCTTCCGAATGCGTTTTTTCTCTATGTCAATCCATACCCATATACCTCCTGGAGCGAGGAATTAGCAAGGAAAATCTCAAAAATTCAACTGGTGAAGGTTTGGATGCCTGTTTAGAGCAATAAATGTTTTGGCGTTTAGCCAAGGTAACGAAATGTAGTTATCGTTTAATTTTTGATGAAGGAGGAATGCCATGTGTAGGAAATTGATTGTGTTAATCGCCGGAGCTTTAGTGCTGGGCTTGGCCTGCAGCGCACCGGCTGCAGACTACAACTGGACCAATGACGCTCCCGACAGCAATTCATTTTGTGTTGCGGAGAACTGGAATCCTGTCGGTAACCCGGGCCCGGATGATTACGTATTGATCAGGCCGGGTGCCGTAGGTCGAATTGGGCCGGATGTCGATTGCTATGTGGATGTCAGGGAAATGGAGGGCCCTGGTGGGAACCAACCCATGGCTATAGGAACCGGCGGAAATTTTAACATCGGCTATATATGGTGGTGGGAGGACGTCGGTGTTCATGGTGGACCCACCACCATTGATGTAACGGGGGACCCTACCGTTAACGTTGGCACGTACTGGTATATAGCAGAGAGGACGAACTACATTTTTACACTTAACATAAGTGGTAACCCTACGATTATAGTCGGCAATGATATGATGACAACGTACGACGATGATGAGTCTCGCACGCGTTTTATAATGAATATGGGCGGCGGCTCCCTGGAGATTGGTGGGGGGCTTACGTGGGGAGACCCGGACGATGGCGGCGGCGGCGGCGAGCTGAATGTAAGCGGCGGCGCAACTATTGAGTGCTCTACACTCGCTTACGAGGGTGGCGGTAAGCGGGACTGGACGTTGAATCTCGACGGAGGCACGATTATTGTCAGCGGCGAGTTCAGGGCTCCAGGGCTGGATCCGGCACTGGCTCCGGGTGACGCGAATGCCTTCATAAACCTTGATGACGGAACTTTAGAGTGCGGCTCGTTCAATCACGGCGATTACTTATATGCGATGGACATCAATGAGGGCATATTCATAATACATGGCGTTCACGAGGCCAATATGATAGCGGATGTCGCAGCGGGGTATATTACGGCTTTCAACGGCACTGTAAACGTGCTTGTTGAGGTGGTAGACGGCAATACCATAGTAAGAGCTGACATTGTTCAGGTAAAAGCCTGGGGCGAGACTCCGGCCAATTACGTGCTAAATGTGTGTCCCGATGCAAACAACCTTAGCTGGCAGGCGGGAGCATATTGTGTAGACGACCATAATGTGTACTTCGGCACAAGTATGAGTGATGTGAACGAAAGCGCAAGTCCGTTTCTGGAGCACCACGGCGTCAGCAGCTTTGCGCCGTCGCTTGAATTGGGGAAAACTTATTATTGGCGGGTCGATGAGGTAAATGACACCGAAGTGAACAGTCCCTGGGTGGGCGATATCTGGGAGTTTACGACCAACGACGGCAATGTCTCAAACCCGCGACCTACAGACCTTGCGATAACGGTAGATCCTTGCCTTGTAGAACTCGAGTGGGACAGCGGATGCACAGCCGATTCCCACGATGTCTATCTCGGCACCGATTTTGATGTCGTAAGTGATGCGAATATCGCTACTACCGGTGTGTTCAGAGGCAACCAGCCCGATGCGAATACCACTTACAAACCTCCCACTACTCTTGCTTTCTTTACCTACTACTACTGGAGAATCGATGAGGTCGATGGCGGCACCAAATACAAGGGCCGGGTGTGGCAATTCAGAACCGGAAGTCACAAACCCGATGTGCGCATGATTCTCTGGTATGAATTTGATGAGACCGGGGGCAGTTTCGTTTCTGATTCCTCGGGCTATGAGCATCATGGCATTGGGCACGAGATTGAGGGCCAGTGGGAACCTAATAACGGCCATATCGCCGGCTGCCTGGACTTCGATGCTGACGAACATGTAGCAGTTCCAAGTGACACACTTGAAACCATTAACAAAGAAATAACCGTTTCTGTGTGGGTCAAGGGCGACGATGACCACGCTGATGAGGAGGGAAGGGTCTTTGATACCGGTGGCGGGGACTACAAAATGAGGGCGCGTATCCCGACAGAGGATGGAGATTTACTGTGGCGCGCGGGCAATGACACTAACGATTCCCTCGTGTGGCCCCAGGCCAGTCCTTTGGCCTGGGCTGAGGACTGGCACCACTTCGGCTTTGTCAAAGACGAGAATGCAGGCACCATGAAGATATATTTCGACGGTCTTTTAGCAAAACAGAAGTCGGGCACCATCAACTCGCTGGTCAATGTGAAGGATACCGCGTTCAGAATCGGCGCGAACAATAATCAGGATAGCGATTACACAGGCAAGCTGGATGACTTTAGGGTCTATAACCGTGCCTTGTCGGCAACCGAGATATCAGGGCTGTTCAGGGGAGGAGACGTTGGCATCGCCTGGGGTCCGAGTCCGTACAATGGCCAGATAGATGTGCCCTATGACGTGGAGCTTATCATCTGGAGGCCGGGAGACTGGGCGGCAGATGTAAACGGGCATGAGGTGTACCTCGGCACCAGCTTCGACGATGTCAACGACGCCAACAATACCTGGCCGATTGGTACCACCGTCTACAAAGGCCCGCAGGACGCTAATGAGTACGACCTCGTGAGCCTTGAATTTGACACGACTTACTACTGGCGTGTCGATGAGGTCAACGATGTCCGCGACCCCAATGGGTGGAGAGGCCCGGTCTGGAGCTTCACAACGGCAGAGTACATCATCATAGACAATTTTGAGGACGACACGGCGCAGGACCCACCCCAAAATGACTGGGTTAACGGAACTGCGATGGTGCCACAGAACGGCGCGTCGATTTCGCTTCGGTCCACGCCACCGGTTATCGGCGAGCACTCGATGAGGTATGCTTATAACAACTTTTTTGACTTGGGCTATGGCTATTACTCTGAGATCCAAACTATAAGCCTTGAGCCAAATGATTGGAATTACTACGATGTAAAGTTCATATCGCTGTGGTTCTACGGCCAATCAGGCAACGATGCTACAGAGTATGAAACACAGATGAATCTTGGTCTGGAAGACGACTCCAACTATGCAGTGGTGTGGTACGGCGAGCTCCCAGAGGAAGAGATTACCGACGTACAGGTTGAGGAATGGCAGCTCTGGGAGGTTCGGACGAATCGCTTTACAAATATTAACTTCAGCGACGTCAAGAAAATCTGTATTGGTTTTGGCACTCGGGGCTGGCCGATGGCCGCCGGCGGTGGGACTGTATACTTCGACGATATCCATTTATATCCACCCACGTGCAGGTCAGAGCTTAACCCCCTGGAGGGCGATTTTAACGGCGACTGTACCGTCGCCTGGGAAGACGTTGAGATAATAGCAGACGAGTGGCTTGAGGCTGATGTCAATCTCAGTCCGGTACAGCCACCTAATGATGTCAACCTGATTGGCTGGTGGAAGCTGGACGACGGTGCCGGTAGTGTAGTTACCGACTACGCCGGCTATGACAACAACGGTGTGATAGAGACGATAGATGTCAACGTCTGGTGGACTGCTGGCCATGATGGGAACGCTCTTGATTTTGACGGCGGCACAGTCCGAGTGCCTGACGCGCCCCAACTCAAGCCATTACGTCAGGTCAGCGTCTCGGCATGGATAAAATATTCCGAAGAGCAGGATGAAACCGCGCGGGTACTGGCCAAAGGTGCTGACAACAAGGAAACGTACGTACTCAAAGTCGATAATGACGACGAGTTGCGCTTTGCTGTCTACGATGGTAATGATTATGACCCATGTGAGGACGAGTATGCCGAATATCAGGCGGACAGCGGCAACGATGCGCTTGAGCGTAATGAATGGATTCATGTGGCCGGGACCTACGACGGCAACACCGTAAAGTGCTACATAAACGGTGAAGTTGCCGGAACGAACGACGATGCAAACACCATAGGATATCTCAGCCAGGACACCAATGATTTGTTCATAGGCAACTACGACCAGGGCAACCGTCAGTTTGAAGGTATCATAGATGACGTCCGCGTTTACGACTATGGTTTGTCGTTGGAGGAGATTAGGTACATTGCGACCGACAGCACGGGCTGGCTCGCTGTGCAGTCGAAAGCTAATCTGTACAACTTAGAGAATCCGGGCGATAGAGCGGTCAACCTCAGGGACTTCGCCAAACTTGCGGAGAACTGGCTTGTGAGGAAACTATGGCCTGAGTAATCGGCGAGATTGAGTTTGCACAAATCGGGGCCTATGCTGATTAGCAGCATAGGCCTTTTTTATACAGCCTGCGCCGAGGAAAAGTGAGCTGAAAGCTGCGGACGCGGAGCCACAAAGAAATCTGAGTTTCCAAGATAGCAAATCCAAAGTGAGCTTGCCTTGCCGCGCAGTGATGTCAGCCCAAGCCGCGGTCCGTCTAAAGCCGGATTGAAACAACCACGGCGGGGTAATTGCGGGGCGAGCCGCATTAGAGAGCGGAGAGAAGGCCTCTAACGGGGCAAGCAAGGGCCAGTGCCGGGGGCTAACAGGCATTGAGGCAATGTGGCACCCAATTACAAATCTTCTGGTCAGGTTGTTTTGACCCCGCTTTTGGCTGAATCAACTTCAGCGCTGGAGACTTTGCTCTGACGAGGCAGATATTTGCGGATTACCTGCAATAGTATCTTTGTGTCGATAGGCTTGGCCAAATAATCTGTGCAACCAGCGGCGATGCATTTTTCATCGTCGCCCTTCATCGCGTAAGCAGTCATCGCAACTATCGCCGTTTTCAATCCCTTTCTCCGGAGGATTTTCGTGGCCTCATAACCGTCCATATTAGGCATTTGTATATCCATAAGTATTAAGTTGAATGACTCGCTGAGAGCCTTTCTGACCGCCTCCCTTCCGTCCTCGGCTATTACTGCCTCCAAGCCCATCCGCTCGAGCAGCAGCTTAACGAGCATCCAGCTGCTTTTATTATCTTCTGCAACTAAAACTCGGCCGGAGAACCGCGCCTCGACTGGAATATCCGCAGAATCCCGCTCGTGCTTAAGCTCGCTTGCAGTTTCGTATTTGTTAAACAATGCTTGCGGTCCCACATCCACACCTGCCGGAATTGTGAGCGAAAAAACTGAGCCTTTGCCCACTTCGCTGGTCACCGTAAGCTGTCCACCGAGAAGATTTGCCAACTTTTTCGTGATAGGTAATCCCAGGCCCGTTCCGCTGTATCTGCAAGTGGTGCCGGCATCTGCCTGTGTAAATTCCTCAAATATCAAATTCTCCTTGTCGGGGGGAATGCCAATTCCAGTGTCCTCGATGTCAAAACAGATGAAAGGTGCGTCTTTTTTGTTCTGCACGGAAACATTTACATAAACGTGCCCTTCTTCAGTGAATTTAATGGCATTGCATATAAGATTAACCAGGCACTGCCGGAGGCGAAGAGGGTCGGTCCATACCCGGGCAGGCAGTTCGTCACACTGCAGGATTTCAAAAGTCAGTCCTTTTTCTTTTGCCGCCGGTCGCATTAATGATTCGACGACAGCGAGCACGTGCTGCAGTGAGCAGTCAGTAATCTCAATATCGAGTTTGCCGGCCTCTATCCTGGAAAGGTCCAGAATATCGTTCATGAGCTGCAGGAGGTGCCTGGCACTTTCTCGAATTATCTTGACATGATGCAACTGTTCATCGGTCAGGCTCTCTTCTGAGAGCACCTCACTGAAACCTATAATGGCATTCATCGACGTGCGGATTTCGTGGCTCATACCGGCAAGAAACTGGCTCTCGGCTAAATCCGCCAGGGTTACTTCCTGAGCCAGCCGATTGGCCCTTTCGACCGAGGCCTCAAGCCGGTTGTTGAGTCGTTCAAGTTCGCGCTCGGCCTGCCTGCGTCTCGTGATGTCTCTATGCATTCGCAGCGCGGCAAACCAGGCAAATATTGCCAGCGATATAATAAAAGCGACAAATATAAAGGCCGCTAAGAGCACCCTGTGATAGCTAACAGTCCTGTGTTCAACAAATTCTTCGAGAGCAGCGGCAGTTTGAGCCATACTTTCGCTGTAAAGGCGCTTTTGCTCTTGATACTCTGGGCTGCAAAGCACCTTCTCGGCGGCTTGGAGGTCTCCGCGGCGCACTAAGTCAAAGGCCTTGTTCCTCATTGCGACAAGTTTGATATTGGCTGCGTCGGTTTGGGCCAGGCTTTCGCTCACAAAGCACTCGGGCGCCAAGGTCAAGGCCTCCCTGATTGCAAGGTCCATCTGCGGCTCAAACCTTCGGTAGCGGCTTTCCCACTGCAGGTTGCCGGTGGCGGCCGCCATGCGCGCGGACATAGTGAGGGCTTCGTCAAAATGCATGATGACGCCTTTTAGCTCGATGATCCTGTGGTGCTGCCTTTCAACAGACTTGAAGTCCGTGTATAAATTCCAGGCGAGATAACTTAGCACAGCAAGTATCGCCGCTGTAAGTACCAGCGGTAGTACAATTTTTCCTGGGGTTGGAAGGCCATTTGTGCCATTACTGCAACTTGCCATAGGCTTGTCCTTTCGTTTGCTCCCTGCGGTTGTTCGTTTCATAGTCTCCAAATTTGGCCTTATCTCCACGTGCCACGCCTGTAAATTCACTCTTTGCCGAACATCTGGCAACAAACCAAGATTGAACTGTGCCCGTCCAGAACCAAGAAACCCCAGCTTTACGGTATTAAGAGCTATAATTAAAAGATTTATAACAAAGTACTATTCCGCGTTTTGCTGTATGTCACTTTTTATGACATTGTAAACTTGCAAAAACAGCTTTTCCTTATTCGTCAGTTTTTAATTACGGGTTAATTTCGGAAAATACCGGATTAGCTGCAAAGCAGATTTCGAGAAGACTTCAGCGCGAAATGCAAAAAGGAGAGAATGTCAAAGATGTGCAGAAGGTACAAGATTGATGGAGATGAACTGGAGATTAATGACCGGAGAAAACCTCAAGGATGACAGCTAACCAATTATGTGGAATGATTCCTACAGCAAGAGCTTGTCCGTCTTAATCGGCTGCGTTGCGGGCCTGCGACCTGGCGGTCTGACCAGCGGTCCTGGAACCTGAACCGCCATCAGTCTACGGCGTTTGTGATTGACTTTGAGACGCTCAGGCCGTGTCATTCGTCTCAGATGCGCCAGCAAGCACGCTATCAGCGGTCTGCGGCGGTTATGATTAAGCCCCCAAGGATTTAAGTTTTCGCTGTCTGCATTCTGCTATCGGCATTTAATTTTTCCTGCTTGGTTGCGCCGGCAGGGCAGACAGAACCACCGCTGCTCAATATGCTTTTGATGTTCTTTGGGTTCTTTGGCCACAACAACTTGACAGATTTGCCGACATAGCCCATACGAACGCTAAAATCATCATCCGCAGAGGTACCGGGCTGGGGAGCCTTCCTGGTATCCCTGCTCGCTGCGTCAGACGTTTTGTTCGCAATTTTCACTTTCACAATCCTTTAATTTAAGAACTCTTATCCGTATCTTCACTTTGGCCGGTCGTATGCGCAAAACTATCAAAGTCTGTACCCTAACACTCTGTCGATGTCCAGCGACCCAGGCCACACAACAATTCAAAGCGTCTCAATAACTTCATCGTCAATTTTCTGTATGAGTTAAGTTCGGAAAGTACCAGATTTTGTCTTATTGATGTTTGAATAAGTAATGGAACAGACAAACTGTCACTCCTGCGCAAGCAGGAGTCCAGAAAACGCCGGTAAAATGGCTGGATTCCCGCTTTCCAGGCTGTGTCGCAATTACATTACAGATCTGCTATTTTCTTAGCTACTACAGCAAAACTATAAGATTTTTTTGTTGATGGCCAACATCGAGCACTTTTGCACGAATTTTTGCAAAAACATCGGCCTTCTCTTTCTGATATTGTAATTCCTATACTATTTTTTAACTCGTGAGCTTAGCGATTAAACCGGAAACGCCCATAATGCTTATCATTCTCGCAATATTAAAGCAACTGGCTAACACAGAAGCCTCAGCTTTGACGCTATCCAACCCTCGCAAAAGAAAACTGTCAACTTTTAAGTTGCGTTTTATATGACCAAACGGAAGTTCGACCTTTTGCTTGCGAAGTGCATATGTTTTTTGAGACTCAGGTTCTTCATACTGAGCTTCCAGCTTTTGCTTCAGTTCGGCTTTAAGTAACCGCGTTATCCCTCTGCCTCTGGGCTGTTTGGTACATTTGCCAAAATAGCAACATCGTCTACAAGCAGGACCGCCTCTATATACTTTCGCTCTTTTGACAGTGTTGGTATAGCTGTATTTCAGGACATGTCCTTGAGGACAAGTATAACAGTCGTCAACAGGATCATATTTGAAATGCGATTTATCAAAAGGGTCTTCTTTTTTTTCTTTAAGTGCCTGTTTCTGTGAAGGAACAACAACTTTAATACCTTGCTCATCAATCTTTTCGAGTTCGTCAACACTGGAATAACCTGCATCGGCACAGGCGGCTTGACACTTCTTTCCCAACGTCTCATTGGCTCGTTCGACCTGTTCGGCAAACTGATGAATATCATTATTCTCGCTGACTACATCACTATTGACAATTAGACCACGTTTCTCATCAACTACCGATTGTACGTTATAAGCCGAGTGGGAGCCCTGTACACTATGCATTAGTTTGCAGTCAGGATCCGTGGTATTAGTCGATTTCTTATCTTCGACTTTAAGTTCGTTGAGAATATTTTTAACTTTGGATTTAAGT
>CAZOUM010000088.1:0-8947 GCA_964582985.1 uncultured Pirellulales bacterium
CTTGGGCATAAATAAGAAGCATAATAATTCTGTCTTTGTTAGCAAAAATGCCAAAAAAGCAGGAAAAATCGGCATTTTATCCTTGACGGATGAGGTCCTATAATGTAGATTGTACGTTGCCGGTCCAGGCTGGCGGTTTAGGGAATAACCCATACCCGCCTTAAACTGGCGGTTAGAGGAGTGGTTAAATGTACGTTTGCTTGGAAGATGCAGATTATCTTGTGGAGGGGGGAAGGGCAAATCTCTATCTACCTATCGGGACATTCCAAATAATGCTGTCGGAGAGGGTGCGTATGTAAATTAGCTGGTCTTCAAATAAACGAGGAGTGTGTGATGAAAAGTAAAAAAGTTGCTGTAGCGATAGTCTTTGTATGTCTATTTGCCAGTTCCGGCCTTGATGCTGCCAATACAGAAATCTGGTATGATGAACCAACCAATCTTGGTGGAGGGAGATGGCAGTATACCTATACGGTAATAAATTTGCCGGAGAGTCTGATTCCAGAGATTGAGGAGTTTACTATCTGGTTTGATTTCGGGCTGTATGATGGTCTGGTGGTAACAACGCCTGACCCGCCGGCAAGTGACTGGAGTGAGATTGTTTGGGACCCGGAACCGCTGTTGTTAGATGATGGGGCATACGATGCCGTGGCTTTGACGGTTGGAATTGGCCAAGACGAAAGTGTCTATGGTTTTTCGGTCAGCTTCGATTGGCTGCCGGGGACAGGTGAGCCGGGTAAACAGCTTTACCACATTGTGGATCCTGAGAACTATCCTGAACCGATAGAGGTAGGCTGGACTATCCCGGAACCCGCCTCCGCGGTGATGTTGGGTCTGGGTGGAATCTTGCTTGTTTTGCGACGCGGGCGTCACCAGCTTTAGAACAGTCCATAGCTTCGGCGGACAAGCCGGGGACATTGTGGCTGATGGTTTTGGGTGGATTGGTTTTGCTGAGAAAACAGAGAACTCAAAAACGGACTTTTTGAGGATGAGTGAGATGAAAAGAAAATCGATTTTTGTTTTGGCAGTGTTAATGCTGGTTTGGGCCACTGGTGCGCAGGCGATTACAATTGACTATGTAACTGTAGGTAACGCAGGCAATGCGAATGATGATACCGGCTATGGTAGCGTCTCTGAAGTGTACCAGATCGGCAAGTACGAGGTGACTGCGGGCCAGTACACCGAATTTCTCAATGCCGTGGCAGCAACGGATACGTACGGGTTGTACAACACGTCTATGTGGTCGAGCAGCTATGGTTGCAAGATTCAACAAAGCAGCAGCTCCGGCAGTTACAGCTATTCGGTAGCTGCAGATTACGCCAACAGGCCGGTGAATTATGTTGATTGGTATGATACACTGCGTTTTAGCAATTGGCTGCACAATGGCCAACCTACTGGCGCTCAAAATAGTTCTACAACTGAAGATGGTGCTTATGATATGTCGCTGGGTTCAAGCGTGGTCCGCAAAGCCAGTGCAACAGTATGGCTGCCCAGCGAGGACGAGTGGTACAAGACGGCTTATCACAAAAACGACGGGGTAACGGGTAACTACTTCGACTACCCGACCAGCAACGATAGTGTTCCAAGCAACGACTTGGTCGAGCCGACAGACCCCGGTAACAACGCGACGTTTTTTGATGGTGCTGATTATACCATCGGCAGCCCATACTACCGCACCGAAGTCGGCGCTCACGAGAACAGCGATAGTCCCTACGGCACGTTCGATATGGGAGGCAACGTTTGGGAGTGGAACGAAACGCTTACTTTTGGTTCCTATCGCGGCTGTCGCGGTGGCACGTACGGCTCCGACTCCGGCGGCCTGAGGTCGGTCTACCGGGGCTACAACGACCCGGACTATGAGTACTACACTGTAGGGTTTCGTGTTGCCTCCGTCCCTGGACCAACGACTTTTTACGTTGATGACGATGCGGCTGGCAACAATGACGGTTCGAGTTGGTCAAATGCTTATACTTACCTGCAAGACGCATTGGCCTACGCAGAATCTAATGGTGATATTAATGAGATAAGGGTAGCTCAGGGCATCTATAAACCAGACCAAAATTCAGTCAACCCTAACGGCACAGGTAATCGTGAAGCTACCTTCCAACTTGTCAACGGCGTAACTCTTAAAGGTGGCTATGCTGGATTTGGTGAGCCTAACCCTAATACCAGAGATTTTGAATTGTATGAGACAGTTCTGAGTGGGGATTTGGAGGGGGATGATGCGGAATTTCCCTATTACCCACCATCTTATCCTTCACGAGCTGATAACAGTTATCATGTTGTTGATGGCAGTAATACAGATTCTTCTGCTATCTGCGATGGTTTTTGGATTATTAGAGGCAATGCAAATAACACCAATCCAAACGACAGCGGCGGGGGAATATATATTTATAATGGTACTCCAACAATCACAAATATTACTATTACTAAAAACTCTGCTGGTAATGATCTTGATGATGGTGGTGGAGGGGGCGGAGGGATTTATGCTTGGTCACAAAGCCCAGAGAGTCTGACATTAACTAATTGCACTTTCAGCGAAAACATGTATATGGATGATTGGCCTGTGGGCGGTGGTGGGGGTGCGTTCTTGGCATGCAATACGGTTTTGGATCAATGCGTTTTTGTTGGCAATGTATTAACTCATGCTAACACTAATTACACAGGTGGTGGTGGATTATATGTTCCTGCTGGAACCTCTGTGATAAAAAATTGCAAGTTTATAGACAACTATAGCAATCGGTATGGAGGGGCATTTTGGGGAGATGGAACGATTACTTTGATAGACTCCACATTTATAAACAATAATTCTCATGAGGGTGGGGCAATACATATAAATAACAGTGATTCTCTTATTAAAAACTGTCTCTTCATTGAAAATGTGGCTAGCCGTGGAGGTGCTTTTAGCCAGTGGAGCTTTGATAATACTGGAACCAGTCTTGGTGGTTGTACTTTTAGCAAGAACTCTGCTTCAGCTTACGGCGGTGCGATATATGGTATGCAAAACGGAAAAGTCACGCTTACTAACTGCATATTGTGGGGCAATACCGCTGGACTCAACGGAAATGAAATAGGATTTAGTGAGAGTGCTTGTACAATAACCGTCAAATATAGTAATGTCGACGGTGGAGAATTGGGAGTACATCTTGGGGGTGGTACTGTAGACTGGCTTGAAGGCAACATTGACATCAACCCCTGTTTTGTTGACGCTGACAGCAACGACTTCCATTTACTGCCGGATTCGCCGTGTATTGATGCGGGTGACCCGAATTATGTGGCTGGGCCGAACGAAACAGACCTTGACGGGAATCCGCGGGTAGTGGATGGGGACAATGATGGTAACACAGTGGTAGATATGGGGGCGTATGAATACAACCCCTTCGTAGTGAGCTTTGTTGTTGACAACAGAGAGCGAAGGAGCAGAACAATATTCAGGTATACGTGTAGAGTCACGATGGATAACCTTTCTCCTGGGGCAGTGGAGAATGTGCAGCTTGAATTAGTGGGTGTGCCGGATAATATGAGCATAGTCGACCCTTGCGTTACTTTTGTGTATATTGAGGCATGGGGGTCGGCCACAAGTGAAGATACGTGCATTATTGATGTGAACCGTATAGAGCCAATTACTCCGGCTGAAATAGTCTGGCGAATTGCGTATGAGATAGCAGGGAGTGGTGAAGGAATGCAGCAGATGTCGTCAACTGTTGTACTTTTAGAGCCGGAGGGGCTTGCCAGCGGGGACATTACGGGTGAGGGCGTGGTTGATATTGACGATTTGGCGCGCATGGCAGATGATTGGCTGGAAAGCGGGTCATTAGCTGATATTTATCCGGCGCCGCCTTACGGCGATGACATAGTGAATTTCCAAGATTTCGCGGTCCTGGCCGAGAACTGGCTGTGGGGGAAATAGGGTATAGCGGGTAGCGTATAGCGGGCAGGGGGAAAAGGGGAAAGTGAGAAGGGAGAAGGGAGAAGGGAGAAGTGAATAAAAAAAGCCGGAGTGGGGTCCGGCTTTTTGTTCGGTGAGATAATCGTCGGTCACTTCTTACCAGTCGTTACTATCCTGCTTTTGCTCTTTCTCTCTTGGATGGGCCTCTTGGTAGACCTCTTTGAGCCTTCCCGTGGTAAGATGGGTGTAAATCTGGGTGGTTGACAGAGATTGATGGCCAAGTAATTCCTGAACACTTCTTAAATCCGCGCCGTTGTTTAACATATGTGTAGCGAAGCTGTGCCGCAAGGTGTGGGGGCTGATTTCGGGGTCGAGGCCGGCCATTTTGAGGTATTTATCCATCTTGCGACGGACGCTGCGTGTGCTGAGGCGCCTGCCGTGCTTGTTCACGAACAAGACTTTCGCGTCAAAATTAGGGTTGCTCTGGGCCCTCTTATTTCTGAACTCCATATAGTGCTGAATAACCTGCAGTGCAGAGGAACTGATGGGTGCGAGTCTTTCCTTTTTGCCCTTGCCCCTGATGTGTACTATCTCGCCCAGGAAGTCTACGTCGTCCAGATTCAGGCCCACAATTTCGCTGACCCTCATCCCCGTGCTGTAAAGTGTCTCGAGCATGGCCCTGTCCCTTGCACCAAGCCAGGTGTCCATTGGTGGTGTCTCGAGCAATGTCTTTACCTGCTCGTATTCAAGGAATCGTGGCAGTTTTTTCTCCTGCTTTGGGGTCCTGACAGCCGTGAGCGGACTAGAGCTGACTCGGCTTCTTTTGACGAGGAACTTGTAGAAGCTGCGCAATGTGCCAAGTTTGCGGGCGACTGTCGCTCTGGAATATTGCTTTTCATTCAAAAAAGCCAAGTACGTTCTGACAATATTTGGGTCCACTGCCAAGAGCAATTGGTCAAGTTTGGCATCGGTCTGCGTCGCGACGGCCGTAGCCGAACCACCCTCGGAGTGCGTCGACGAAACGAGCTCACCTGTCGGTGAGCCGTCTTGAGAACGGTTGACCAGAAAGCCTCCAAACTGGACCAGGTCAGCCCCGTAACATTTGGCGGTATGCTCAGAGAAACGCCTTTCAAACTTCAGGTAATTTAGAAACTCTTGAACGTTAATGCTTTCTTCCATAATTCACCTACCTAATCAATGGAGCGTTGTAGTGTATAGTGCCAGTTTTTCCATCCACTGTACGCTAAAACTACACGCCATGTTCTAATTCGCTTGCATCTGAGCGTCCGTACCTTTGTGCAAGAGCTCATCCGCCTGGCCGATAAGCGATTGGGTGAGTTTGAAACTCAGCACGGCTGCGTCAAACCAGTCAAAGTCCGTTTTGTTGTCTTTGACCTGTTCGACGAGAGCATCAAGAAGCATATCCTCACAGCCGCTGTCGTAGCGAAAAATAAACTTCTGTGCTCCCTTGTTCAGGACAAGCTGTCGTTTTGTTCTTTGCATCATTATAACCGGTTTTGACAAATGACACAACCTCGTTGTTTAAGCTGGGCACACACCTTTGGTATAAAAGGCCATATTTCTTATCGGTCTACACGTAAGCTACTAAAGTCCAAACTTGAATTTTCTTCCAAAAGTGCCAAAATCAACGCTTTGCAAATCGGCACAAGGCTTTTATCGGCCAATAAAGCGTGTGTCTTTATAAATTGGGCACTAATGTTTTGAGATTGCAGCTAAATTTACAAAATTTTATTGCACTGTCATGAAAGTGCCGAGTTTGGCTCTAATTCTAATGGGCCCTGAAGAAGAGCTTTCCATCTTTTTCCTCAGAAGCGATAAGGCCCTGTCGCTGGAAATGACCGATATACTTCAACACCTCATTGGGATGGAGCCCTAAGCCCAAGCATATATCATTTAGCGAGCAAGGCCTGCGTTTCAGCATTGATAACACATCTTCGGGTATAGTTTCAGGTCGCTCAATAAGCTTGCCGTGGCGGCTGAGCAAAAAATCAGCCACGACCTCACACGTTTCGCCCAGTTTGTCGGCTATAGCCTGAAGCTCTTCGTCATCCAATTTTTGAACACTCGGCTCGGCCACAGGTCGTACCGCAGTATTGAGCTGAATCTTGTCGGGGCGGATACGCTTTATTAACTTATTGATTCTGGCAATTTGCCCGGCATCGGTATTTAGACCCCTTACAAGAAACACCTCAAGCCATATCTGGCCTGGGAACTCCCTTCTAAATGCGCATAAGCCCGAAATCAGCTTTTCAATACTGATATCCCTATGGGGACGATTTATCTTCCGGAAAGTCTCCTCGTCACCGGCATCTAAAGAAGGCAGGACCACATCGGCCTTTGCGCAGTCGGCCCGCACATCCTGTCTGTACAGCAATGTGCCGTTGGTTAGTATTGCAACAGGAATATTAGTAATCTTTCTTATACTATCTATCAGCTCGCCAAGGTGTGAATTCAGGGTTGGCTCGCCGGAACCGCTAAAGGTAATAAAATCCGCCTGCAGGGGCTCGCTTAACCTTGTTTGCAGCTCGGTCAAAACCGGCTTGACGGGGACATACTCTTTGCGTTCAATGGTCTTATTAGTAGTATTGCCAAGCTGGCAATAGACGCAATCCAGGGTGCAGACCTTAAACGGCACAATATCTACACCAAGACTTCGTCCGAGCCTTCTGGATGGCACGGGCCCAAACAAGTATTTTTTTTCTTCAGCCATAATCGCATCGCGTATCTTGTATTATGTAAGTTTCCTTATAGTCGGTACGCCGGAGGGACAACGAGCTTATCCCAAGGCTCTGATAATTCTCGTTCTTATTCCTACCGGCTTAGTAGCTTTCGGGACGAGACAATTGACCGCCTGTGGTATGACGTTGATTTGCATCGGCAAGGCCGGCCCCGGGTCACCGTCGATCTCAGTCAGCATACCAGGCGCTTGAGAACTTACGGTGATGTTTTTGCCCTTACGGTAAATAACATCGGCGCTATAGGCATGCTGTTTGAGAATGGTCATCAAGGAATGCTTCAATAAATGGACTTTGGAGGCACATTTATAGATACAGACATCCAACAAACCATCGCTAAAATCCGCATGATGCAATATCTGCACGCCGAGAGCATATCTGGAAATATTCCCGACAAAAGCCAATCCACGGTCTTCAAAAACCTCTTCGCCGTCAATTTCCACCTTTATCGGCTCGAACCTATAATTCCAGAATGTTCGCCAGAGGGGCCAGAAGTAATCAAAGTAGTCTATATGTCCCTTGCGCTGTTCACTGACACGTTTAACAACCTGCCCGTCAAACCCAAAACCGGCTATACAGGTAAAACATTTTCCGTTTGCACTTCCCAGGTCCAAAGGTCGGATATCGCCGCCTTCGAAAGTTTTTATTACGGTTATTAATCTTTCGTCAAAACCCAGCTCGTTTGCGAGCAAATTCTCAGTTCCGCAGGGCACTATCAGCAAGGGCTTGTCACTTCCTTCCAGGCCGTGCGCGACCTCCCTGACAGTGCCGTCTCCGCCGACAACAATAACCATTGCACAGTCGTAATCGACGGCGGAATCAGTAGCCAGTTCGCAGGCATCTTCCAAAGAAGCAGTCAGGCTGACTTTGAGCTTAAAACCCTTCTTGGTAAGGTAACGCTCAAACTGCCGCCCTACCAGTTTACTGCTGCTGGCCCCGGACTTGGGGTTTACAATATAGGCGATATAACCATCATCCGGTTTCATAAACTACTGCCCTGAATTTTGCTGACGGAGTTTCCTGGCCATCAAACAAGCGTAAGTTTCTACAATGTGCGGCAGATGAGCCAAACCTAAATTTTTTTGCACTTCAGCGATTTTGTCTTCTTCGGGTCCTTCTATTTCCACAAAACTGCCCAACATCGGCAATTCGTCTAAAGCGACTTCGCACCGGGCGAGCCGCCAAACTCGACGCTTCTTCTCAACGACCAATACCTGCTTGTATCCCAATTCCGCAAAAAGTTTCTGAGCTGAAGCGGCATCTTCGATTCCAAGCTCTATTTCCTGTCTTTTCTTGAGCCGGTGCTCTTCTTTGGCGCCTTTGTAGGTTAAAAAAAATTTCTCTTTCTGGTCGGTTAGCAATCGCCGCAACCGAAGACATTTGTCGCCTTTGGTCAGGGTCGCGTTTACATCATCAAAGTAGTAATCTGTCTGCAACTGCTCTTCTAAAAACTCAGCACCGAGCTCGGCCAACTTTTTTACTATTTCTTCGTGCGAATCAACCTTCAGCTTTGCTTCAATTTCGGTACACATCAATTATAATAGATATATTTAGGTGATTATGCTTACTACTCTTGCCGTAACGATAATTTTCTTAGCCGGTCTACCGCGCATGGCCGCTTGTACCTTCGCGCTGATTAAGGCTTTGCTCCTTATCTGCTCTTCATCTGCCTCGGCAGCAGTGACTATTCTGTCCCTTATCTTGCCGTGGACCTGCACTGCGCGTTCAATCTCTTTTTCCTTGATGAGTTCCTTGTCATATTCGGGCCAAGGCTCATAAGCGAGCGTGCCGTTATGGCCCAATCTTTGCCAAAGCTCCTCGGCAATGTGCGGTGCAAACGGTGCAAGAATCAGAATGAATTTATCGATAACTGATTTGGGTCTGACCGACTGTCTGCCAAGGTGATTTACGAAAATCATCATCGCGCTTATTGCGGTGTTAAAGCTGAAACTCTCAACATCATCACCAACTTTCTTCATCGTCTGGTTCAGCAGCCGCAGCGTCGCTTCATCGGCATCGGTGTCTTTTACTTCGCTGCAAAGCCGGTCAGTATCGGCATCAACAATCATTCTCCAAGCCTTCTGCAGAAAACGATAAACCCCCTCGACACCCTGCATACTCCAAGGTTTGATTGACTCGAGAGGCCCCATGAACATTTCATAAAGCCGCATTGAATCGGTGCCGTAATCGGCAACAACCTTGTCCGGGTTTATTACGTTGCCGCGGGACTTGCTCATCTTCTGGCCATCTTCGCCGAGAATCATTCCCTGATTGACAAGCTTTTTGAACGGCTCTTTGGTGCTGA
>CAZOUM010000089.1:0-8936 GCA_964582985.1 uncultured Pirellulales bacterium
CACTGTGTTTCCTTGAAAATCTGCCGTATCAGCAGATAGCTGAAATTGTCGGCTGTGGTCTCGGGACAGTCAAATCCCGAATATACTATGCCAAACAATCTCTTCAAAAAGTACTGGAGAGTGAAAATGAAAAATGACAAAAGTTTAATCAATGAGTTGTTGAGAGAGGACGGGATCGAGCCTTTCGGCGTTTCCGATAAAGAGCGCCGGGATTTAAGGGATGTTCTGGAGGCGGAAAGAAGACGTGTAAAGCGTTTAGCCTGGCTGGTGCAGGTCCCATTATGGTTTTTTGCGGTATTAATGCTGCTGTTTTGTGTTTCAGAACGGCTGCTTGATACTTTGCGTATACAATTTGTCGCAGGATGGGGGCTGGTACTTGTTGCCTGTGTTGTTTTATTTCCAATATCCTTTAAGTTGCTGGGTCGCCTTAAGGCTAAACGGGCAAGGTTGAGACGGCTTTATAAGCTGATGCCAGAATACGCAGAAAAATGTCGCGGCGGCATAATTATTGTCGGCAGAAGAGACGGAAAGCGTGTCATCAGATGGCCCGCTGTTATCACCCTTGGCATAACGATTTCGCTTATTATGGGTCTCGGCGCCAGCGGAGTATATTATTTGCTTAGCGGTCGCTGGTCGCCTGTTGTCATACTGTATATTGGTTTAATGGGCATAGGGGGTGTGGCGGTAGGTGTTTATGACGGACTCAAAACTGCCCCTGAAGAATTAACGGAATTAAAGGCAAGTGAATCGAGCACATGGAGAACAATTATGAAAAGCAGAATAACAAAATTAGCTGCTGCGGCAGTAATAATAGTTACCGTAATTGTGAGCTTGCGCCTCTACACGGGCTCAGTCGATATCACGACACCGGCATTCGCGGTATCGGACGTGATCACAGCAATGCAAAGGACTCCATGGTTGCACGCAACAGGACAGTGGGTCGGAGATACTAATAACGTGCCACCCGATACGCTCAAACAGTGGGAGAAAGCTGAGTGGTGGTATTCAATAGACCCATATCGAATGTTCATAATTGAACAAGGCGGTAAAATTGAAGTTACTACCTCGGATTCAATAAAGCTGTACGACCCGAAGAATAACACTATAACCGTTACGTCGCCGCATCACCCTGAAGAGACTCCGCCTGCAAGCATGCCAGAAATATATCTGCGTGCGATTTCTGAGTTGGAAAAAAGAGGAGCAAGAGTTCAATATTCTGACTCGACGTATGGCGACCGGTCCGCCAAGATTATAAACGTGGATTACAGCACAGAAGAGGGGTTCCGTGGGAAGATTACAATTATCGCTGATGCCAAGACACGCCTCGCCAAAAAGATGATTCTGTATCAAGCGTCAGCAGGTGAGAGCGGAACCTTGTCGATGGTTTTTGATTATCCGTCCAGCGGCCCAGCGGATATCTACGAGGCTGGCGCCCCACGTGACGCCGAGGTCAAAGTCGTAGACAATTAGCCGAAAGAAACCGAATAAATGGATAGGTTGAATACTGCCGAGGCCGGGCTCACTTTGGCTCGGCCTTTCTTACGCATTGTGATTCTTAATAATAGTATTAAGAGAAGTTTGTTGTTCTGCGGAGCCAGGGGTTTTGTTAAAATAACCCGCGGAGCGGCTCCACAGTTTTGCATTTTGCTTTTTAACTTTTAATTTTCTTACAGTCCCCAGGCCTTTACGAAGGCGCGGAAGCTGCGGTCGTAAGTTTTCTCGACATCGTCGGGGAAACAGCAGCCGGGCAGTTCTTTGATAGCCAAATGACTCCTTATACAGTCACAGCATACTCCCTTTTTACTACATGGATATGTGCAATTGCAATTCTTCAAATTCTGCTCTTTTTTGCATTCCATAGTTGTCAGCCTCCTTATAGTGAAGTTCAAAAATTAAAAGTCAAAAATTAAAACTGTGGAGTCATCCAGCAGAAGGTTCGCGCTGGATGACGACTTCCGCTGCTGGGCGTCCTGTGGACTTAATTTTACATTTTGATATTTGATTTTATATTCAGCGGACCGCTAGCCTGTAGATGCAAACGCTTAGAGATGGCACTCTCAACCTGCTAAGGTCACCAGCGTAGAATGCCCATTCCTCAATCGTCACTTTCGGTGGTTTCCCGGGCTCATTGTACGCCATTGGGTCCGACGAAGAAATTTGCCACAGCCGTCCCCTGCCGGTTACTTGCGCGTCTTTGATGTCCAATCCGATTTCATACGTGAAAACCGTAGGATTCACTACGGCAACAGTTAGAACTTTCTGGCCTTCAGTCCACGCAGCCACTGCATCAAGCGGCTCGATGTTGCCGGTGACGGCTACCGGCACAGTGCCAAAGAGGTTACGATAAAGTTTTAACGCTAAGCCCGTCGTTGCGAAAGCCGCGTCGGTCTTTGTTGTCTTGATGCAGCCGATGACGTTGACGGTCTGAGCATAATTGGCCATAAATATCATATCACTGCTGCGTATCATCTCGTGCAGGCCGGCAGCAATGCCAAGAGCGTCTTTGAGCGTATACCGACAGCCAAGTTCTCCGTACTCGTAGACGTAAGGCCTGTGCCAGTAGTTCCACTCGTCGAGGGCAATGCGGATACCTTTGCCTTTAAGCGACTCAATTTTTTCGCGGTAACTATGGTGGGCCTTGACCCTGCTGCGGATGGCGTCAACGGTCTGCCACACGTGCTTAATCACGGACTCCTGTTCTCCCCTGTAAAAGTGCTCGCTTATCAGGTCCATATAATCGGCGCAGTTCCCCAGCATTCCTCTCGACCACTTCCCTGTGTCACCAACGGCAACGAGTTTGATGGACGGGTCCACTTTGCGCATTGCCTTGGCAAACAGATTGTGTTTTTGGACGTAGTGCTCAAGTTTCATATGTCCCAACTGCCATTTGCCGTACATCTCGTTGCCGATGCCCCACCACTTAACATTGTAGGGTTTGGGATGGCCGTTGAGCGCACGCCATCGGCCCATCGGCGTATCTGTCGAGCCGTTGACATATTCGACTTCCTCGGCGGCGGAGTGGTCGTCACCGAAGCCGGAATTGGCAACAACCATTGGTTCAGCGCCGACTTCGCGGCAAAAGGCCACAAACTCGTCTAAACCGAAATCGTTATGCTCAACACCCGTCCACGCGGGATTCTTCCGCGGCGGACGCCTGTCGCGGTCACCGATACCGTCGCGCCAGTCATAGCCGCTTACGAAGTTTCCGCCGGGCCAGCGATAAATCGGGGCGTTTAATTCTTTGAGCAACCTCAGCGTGTCGGCCCGCATACCTTTGACGTTGTCGGCGGGCATAAGCGAGACAGTCCCGATTCGAAGAGTACCTTTTCCACGCCCTACAATTTCCAGCCGGCCGTTATCGGTGTCACCATCAACTGTGAAATTAAAAGCCGTTGTGGCAAACTCGCTGGTGAGGTTCTCGATAAATATGCTCTTACCGGCACCTTTGTCCCAGTACAGACTGACTTGCGCTACGGCCGATTCGGAATCTGCCGCCAGCACAACTCGCCCGACGTATTCGCGTCCTTTGCGAAGCGCCAGACCATCCTGTACTATACCCCGCCACTCTTTCCCAGCCAACCGCACTTCCGGCGTATGCTCCCCTACGAACGGTTCCTTTGTTGACACCGTTACAGCATCTTTGTCACCCACTACCTCCCACGGGGACGCTATAAGAACTCTTGCTCCTTTGTGCTCTTTCCAGATAGGGCCATCAGCCGGGATGGGATGCCAGAACTTGCGGTCTTCGAGCATTTCGGCCCAGATGCCGCCGTAGATGCAGCGGCCGAGGTGCTCGATGAACTGGCCGTAGATATACTTCGAGATTGGTTCACCAATTTTGCCGGCCTCAATCGTCAAGCTGGCTGGCTTCTCAATTATTCTTGCTGTTATCTCACCCGATGGTGTTTTCTTACTTTCAGGCTGCTGCGATGTGTCCTCACCCTCGGTACGCAGATTTTTGGGTCCTTTCTCAGGCTCTTTCTTCAAGCCGGTGCAGCCGGACACGTCAAATATCACTGCCAAAATCACCACCGACAAAACACGGACACAAATCGAGCGAATTCTGCACATTCTAAATCTCCTTTCTATTTTGCGTTCTTTTTGAAGAGGTACATCAATACTGAAGTCGGCATTATAGGCAAAATTACGAGAAGTGCAACTCAATAATGTCCTTGTCGTTCAAGACATGGTTTCTCTGGGCGTTTTGGCCGTCATAGACGTCGGTGCCCCAGATTCTTGCGAATTTTAGTTTTTCAGCCAATTCTCTGTGAATGGCGGCCGCCAGGTCCATAACGGTCGAGCCGACGGGCAGAGTAAATGGCTCATCCATATCGGCCTTTTTACCAGGCGGTTTGGCGTAAATGCGGATTATGTTCAGCAATTTGAAAAAAACGCCCGGCAGCCCGTCAATGCCGGCGCCGGTTTCAGTTGATATTTTGGCAAACTCAAAAGCTTGTTTGCAGGATTTCTTCAACGTTTGAAACGCGTCCGCTCTGGCGATGTCGGATTTCGTGCAGATACAAAAGGCCGTTTTCCCGAGAGGATTGCCGTGTGTGTCGAGGGCAGGAGTCTCGGCGTCGACGAGCAGATTCTTTGATTCGAGAAAGTCCATACAGATACCCAATTGCTCGACAACATCTGCCGAAAGGTCTATAACCACGGCAACCAGGTCACAGTTGCGGTACGTTCCAATTTGACCCGGAACGGTGTAATCAGCTGTGATGGGCGGCATATCAACGAGCTGAATCGGGATGTCTTCGAATGTCACCATCCCGGGGACGGGGGCGGTAGTTGCGAAGGGAAAATCGGCAACGTTGACTTTCGCGTTCGTAAGTGCCGCGACGATGGAGCTTTTACCGCAGTTCGGCGTGCCCAACAGAACAATTTGCCCCGAACCGCTGCGCGGAACGTGAAAAATATCTATTACCGAGGCTTTGCTCTTCTGCGTGGCCGCCTCTTTCAACTTGCTCAGTTTCCGCCGAAGGTCAGCCTTGAGATGGTCCGTGCCCTTGTGCTTGGGCATCACGGACAGCATCCGCTCAAGGGCCAGAATCTTCTCCTCCGTGGTCGTCGCCTCGCGAAACCACTTCTCAGCCTTAAAATATTCCGGAGTTAAGTTCGCTGGCACTTTCTTCTACTCCTCCAACAAACTAAAGGCTCCTGATTCTTTTGCAGTTGTGCAATGTTTCTGCATATAGCAGGATGTGCAGTTGGGACTTTTGGCTTTGCACCAGTCCCGGCCAATTTCCCAAACAGCTAAGTCGAATATTCCGGGATATTCCGGATTTAGTTCTCTTGCGGTGTAGATTATTTCCTCGTCCAGTGCTTCATTTCGAACTAAGCCGAGCCTTTTGAAAACCCGACGTATGTGAACATCGACTGAAATATCTATTGAGAATTTGTCACTTACCGGAACTTTAAGTTCTCGCACAAGTATATTCGTTGCCATAGTGGCGATCTTGGGGCCAACACCAGAAAATTCGAGAAATCTCCTAACAATAGTCGCGCTGCTGGGACGACCTTGCCAAATGAGGCTCGCGTCCCCTCCATACATATTTTCAATACGTTGTATGGCCTCGTGAAAATATTGCGCCATATTCTGTGCTCGATGTCTCACCAATTTCTCTAATTCTGATAGCGATATCTTTCTCAGTCCCTCAAAACTGAAGTCACCAATGTATTGGCAGACCTTATAGGGTATTGCCCAAGCAACCTCTGCAGATATCTGGCGGTCCATGATGCAGGCAAGCACAAAACCATGTGGATGGTTCTCAATATCGTTTAAGAACCTGTTCGCCTCTGGGTCGTTGGTAAAATTTACAGGTGTGGTTGGTTGGTTCCACAATTCCATGGCGCGTTGCATCAGTCTATTCGCGATTTCCTGCTTGTTATTCATAGCTTGCTTTTCCAATTCATTCAGCGACTTTTTCAGCGACCATATCCCCGACTTCGCTGGTCGAATATCCCATCTTCCCGGCCTGGAGCGATTTTATTTTCTTGGCGGTTACGAATTTTACCGCCTCTTCTACCTTCACCGCGGCCTCGTCCTCGCCGAGGGTCTCAAGCATCATTTGGGCTGCGCAAATAGCGGCGAGGGGGTTGATAATACCTTTGCCCGTATACTTGGGCGCACTTCCGCCGATGGGCTCGAACATGCTGACGCCTTCGGGGTTGATATTTCCGCCGGCTGCGATACCCATACCGCCCTGCACCATCGCGCCGAGGTCGGTAATGATGTCACCGAACATATTGCCGGTCACGATGACGTCGAACCATTCGGGATTCTTGACCATCCACATACAGGTCGCGTCAACGTGATAGTATTCCCTTTCGATGTCAGGATACTCGGCCTCGCCCATCTCGTGAAAAGCTCGCTCCCAGAGGTCATAGATGTATGTCAGCACGTTGGTTTTTCCACAGAGCGCAAGTGTGTTTTTGTCGCCTTTGCCGCGCGCTTTTTTGCCGTACTTGCGGGCGTATTCGAACGCGTATTTCAAACAGCGGTCAACCTGAAAACGGTTATAAACAGCCGACTGGACCGCCACTTCCTGCGGTGTCCCTTTCATTGTGAAGCCGCCCGTACCGGTGTAAAGGTCGCCGGTGTTTTCGCGAACAACGACAAAGTCTATATCATCAGGCCCTTTGTCTTTTAACGGTGTCTCTACGCCGGGGTAGAGCTTGACCGGCCGAAGGTTAATATACTGGTCCAGCCCAAACCGGGCCTTTAGCAGTATTCCCTTTTCCAGAATTCCGGGAGCTACATCGGGATGGCCGATTGCGCCGAGCAGAATCGCATCGAATTTGCGAAGCTCTTCGACGGCGCTGTCCGGCAGGGTTTCGCCGGTCCTTTTGTATCTCTCGCCGCCGAAGTCGAACTCTGTCAATTCGACTTTGAACTTAAACTTGTCCGCAGCGACTTTCAGCACCTTTATCGCTTCGACCGTCACTTCCGGACCGGTCCCGTCACCAGGTATTACAGCAATCTTATACACTTCTGTTTCTCCTTTTTGTGTTACAATTACGTCTTTCTCGTTCCAAGGTTCAGCCGGGCACAAGTTACTTATTCGCCTTTACGTATTTTTCTTCTCTGTCCCGGGGTCGTAGCCAGGATTTGACCTGGGCAGTTTAGCCCCGGTATCGTTCAGCCAGCCAGTCAGTTTGGCATTAAGCTGTTCTACCTTTTCGGCCATCTTCTCAGAAAGGTCATTTGTTTCGGATATATCATCTCTAAGGTTAAACAGTTCAAAGGTATTGCCCTCATATCTGCGTATGAGTTTCCAGCAGCCGTTGCGAACAATGCTGTAAGGGGTGATTTCGTCTCGATAGTGGGGAAAGTGCCAGAAGATGGCGTCCCTGCCCAACTTGGCGGTTCCGTTCGACTTCAGATGGTCAACGAGCGGGAGACCATCAATTTGGCGGTCCGCAGGCGGCTTAACTTGCGCAAGCTCACAAATAGTCGGCAGGTAATCTACACTGGTGACCGGCTCATGGCTGATGGTGCCGCTTTTTACGACGCCGGGCCAGTGAATTATCAGCGGCACGCGGATGCCGCCCTCATACGGATACCCTTTGCCGGCGCGCAGCGGCGCATTGTTCGTGAACCGTGAAAGCCCGCCGTTGTCACTGGTGAAGATTATCACCGTTCTCTCGGCAACGTTGGTTTCTTCCAGCGCAGACATAATTTGGCCCACGGATTCGTCCACGCTTTGTATCATCGCCGCGTATTTGGCGCTCTTCTGGCCGTATTGGGGCTTCGTACGGTATCTCGAAGTAATCTCTTCCTTTGCCTGGATGGGGACATGTACCGCATAGTGGGCCATATAGAGGAAAAATGGTTTGTCGCTGTGTTCCTTAATAAAGCTTGCCGCCTCGTCAGCCTCGCGGTCGGTCAGGTATTCGCCCTCTCGACGGGGTTTTAGTGTCGGGATGCCTCGTTTGTTTTTTCTTTTTTGATAAGGGTCGAAATAGCTTGGTGGCATGCCGAAGTGACATCCGGCTATATTGAAGTCGAAGCCCTGCTTTTGCGGATACCACGCATCGTGACCTAAGTGCCATTTGCCGATATGACAGCAGGTGTATCCGGCGGGTTTGAGGATTTCGGCAATCGTAACCTCTTCCAGCTCCATCCAGTATGGGTTGGGCGGACATAATAATTTCCTTTTGCTCTTGCCGACATATTCGGTAGGGCCTTTCTCATTTGGGTCGGTCCAATCGCCCTCGAAATCAAGCCAGTGTATCCAATCGGTAACTCCTACGCGAGCAGGATACCTTCCGGTCATAACCGCGGCCCTTGTCGGTGAGCAGACGGCACAGGCAGCGTATGCATCGGTGAATCGCATTCCACCAACGGCCAGTCTGTCTATATTCGGAGTCTCGTAAAACCTGCTGCCGTAACAGCCGGCGTCCATCCAGCCCAAATCATCAATCAGAAAGAGAACGAAATTGAGCTTTTCCGCGGACGACTTATCCGCACGCCTCCTGGAGGCGCCCGCGCATCCCGGCAGCGCCATCGCCGCAGCGCCCAGCCCGATGGTCTTCAAAAAATCTCGCCTGTTCATCGAATCGTTCTCTTTAGTCTTTTAACTTTTTACTTATAACTCTATTATCTGCCGATACTATACCCTCCAACAACCGCCTTATCAATAAAATCTACACGATATGCCGCGATGGGTGGCAGCTTGTTGCCCATGCTGTTCTGTTGATTCTCCGATGGGTGGCAGCCTCAAGTGAGTCCCGAAAAATCCGCCGAAAGGCGTCCCCAAGGTGAGGGACGAGCTTGGGGATGGTCACCTTCCATGTAGGGTGCGATATTTTGCACCAGTGAATATTACGCTGCCCTTCAGTCGGACGAGGTGGCTCACGGGCGTCGCGTTAACGCCACGTTCGGCTTATTGTGCCTCATTTACCATCTTTCTTTCTTAACCAATGAACACGTG
>CAZOUM010000090.1:0-8836 GCA_964582985.1 uncultured Pirellulales bacterium
GATTTGGATATGACGCTGACACATAACGGCAGGGAGGTTTATCGCCTGGTAGGGGGGCAGAGTCTTCGCCAGCGTATAGCTGAACTGTTCTCATCGGAGATTAGTGAAAACTTGCTTGACATTGAGAGCGGCGAAAAAGGATTGAATGTTTATGCCATGTTAGGCAAACCTGTAATCTCAAGGACGACCGGCAAATTTCAATATATATTCCTAAACGGCCGATTCATCCGCGACAAATTCATTTCGCACGCAATTAAGGAGGCGTACCGAGGAATCTTAGAGCCGGACAGATTCGGCGTGGTCTTCTTGTTTATTCAAATGCCCTACGAAGACTACGATGTGAACGTGCACCCTACAAAAATTGAGGTGCGTTTTTATAACGCCAATCTTGTTCACTCGCAAATCCTTGGCTGCCTGCGTGAGAAACTCTTAGGGACAAACCTTGACATCGATGCAAAACTGCCGGCAACAGTCGTTGTGAAAGGCGGACAAGACGGCACTGCTGCTGTCCGTGACAGAAGCCAAAAAATTGCCGATGCAATGGCTGAGTTTTTCAAAAAGCACAGGCCTGTTCAAGGGCAGCAGCAATTTGGTCCGGCATCGGGAAAGCACTTCGGTGGACCGACTTCCACAAGAGCGCAAACGAGCGAGACGCGGCCCGGCCTTGCCACGGCAGCGTTTGAGGCCGGAGAGAAAAAATTTCTGCAAATACACGACAGCTTCATCGTAGCTGAAACTGACGATGGGTTTTCTATTACTGACCAGCACGCGATTCATGAGCGCGTGATTTATGAAGACTTGTGCAGGCGAATACGCGAAAGCAAACTCGAATCACAGAGACTGCTCATCCCTGAAAGCTTTGAGGTGACCGACGGCCAGACCGATGCAATTGAAACAAATGCTGAACTGATTGGGAAATTGGGAATCGAGCTTGTGCCGTTCGGTCCCAAGACTGTGGCGATACAGGCATTTCCCACGCTGTTATCGAAGGTGTCACCGCTGGATTTTGTCCGGGACCTGCTCGATTTGCTCACCGATAAAGACCTGAGCCTTGACGCGGAAAAGCTGCTTGATGAGGTCCTGAATATGGCTGCGTGCAAGGCGGCAATCAAGGCCGGCCAGAAACTGACAGCCGGCGAAATAGAAAAGTTGCTTGCGGACAAAGAAAAAGCCGAATATGGAAGTCGCTGTCCCCACGGCAGACCCACCACAATAAAATTTTCGATAAGCGATTTGGAAAAACAGTTTAAGAGGACCTGATGAATAAATGGTGGTGGCTACTGCTGATAGTTCTATTGTGGGCTGCTTTGGGATTTGCGATTTTTGGTTTCCAGCCGGCTCAGAAGGCAAGCGCCGCCCCCTTGCCGGGCGAAGTAAACAGAATCGTCTCCACCGCCCCAAGCCTTACGGAGATACTTTTTGCGATTGGGCTGGGTGAGAAAATCGTTGGCGTATCAAACTATAGTGACTACCCGCCGGAGGCGGCGAAGAAAAAAAAGGTGGGGACATTCTGGCAGCCGAATGTTGAAGCAGTGATAGCGGCAAAGCCGGACTTGGTTATTACACTTGGATTCAGTCAGCAGAAAAATCTCGCCGAGCGTTTGAGACGAATCGGGTACAACAGCCTGACGCTGAACATTAAGAAGATTAGCGAGCTTTTTGACGCAATCGAAACGATTGGGACAGCCACTGATATGCGCGTGGAGGCCAAGGCACTGGTATCCGGTATGAGGGGGGAGTTGCGGAACCTCTCGGCTTCGGCAGCGACAGAGAAAAAAGTGCGAGTGCTCTTTGTCGTTCAGAGAGAGCCGCTGCGGGTAGTCGGAAGACAAACATTCGTCAACGAGATGATTGAGCTGGCCGGCGGTGAAAATGCTATCGGGCCGACTCTGCATAAGTATCCGCCGATTGGGGCCGAGCAAGTTATTGCCTGTGGTGCAGATGTTATAATCGAGTCAGCGATGACCGGCCAGGACCTGGCAAAACAAAAGGACAAAGCGATTCAGTACTGGAGCAGATTCAAAAATGTCCCAGCGGTCAGGAATGGCCGCATTTATGTTATAGATGGTGATACAGTTTCTCGGCTTGGGCCCCGACTGTGCGAAGGCGCGAGCGCTATCGCCAGGTGTCTTCGGCCTGGACTTTTTGCAAGGTGACATAATGACCGAATTACTGACGCCAAAAAAATTAGTGGTGAGGATAGGACTGGCAGCCGTGCTCCTGGTAGCAGTGGCATTGCTGTGCTCTTTGATTGGTCCGGAAAGCATTTCATTAAAAAGGGCCTTCGCCGCAACCCAGGAACAGGGAGCAATTAATCCCGACTATGAGATATTTGTGCGGGTGAGGCTGCCCCGGATTATTCTCGCTGCCATTGTTGGGGCGGCCCTGGCGTGTTCCGGCGTGGTCTTCCAGGCCCTTTTGCGAAATCCTCTTGCTGACCCATACATATTAGGCATATCGAGCGGGGCCGGGCTGGGGACAATTATCGCGGTCATCAGCGGGTTGAACTGGACGCTTTGGGGACGGTCGCCGATAGCAGTTTTCGCATTTGCAGGTGCGCTGGGGACAGTCTGGCTGGTATGGTTCATCGGGCGCATAACCGGAAGAGCTCACGTGACCGGCCTGCTGCTTGCGGGGGTGGTAGTTAACGCATTCTTTTCAGCAGTGATTATGTTCCTGACATCGATAGCTAAGAGCCAACAGATACATGCGACGATATTCTGGCTGATGGGCAATATGACCGAAGAAAAACTTGCTGTATTGTGGGTCGGTTCCGGATGCATACTGGCGGGGATACTGACGCTGTATTTCATCAGTCCCCGGTTGAATGCCCTCAGCTTTGGCGAGGATGACGCCAGGAGTATGGGCATAAACATCGCCAGAACGCAGACAATCGCTTTTGCGGCCGCAGCGTTTATAACTGCTATGGCTGTCAGTTTAAGTGGATTAATCGGATTTGTCGGGTTGGTCGTGCCACACGCGGTGCGACTCGTATCCGGCCCCGACCATCGTCAATTGCTTCCGCTTAGTGGCATTATTGGGGCGATATTCCTTGTGGCAGCCGATACGGTTGCGCGTATTATTGTCGCACCAGCGCAGTTGCCGGTCGGTGTGGTGACAGCCATCGTGGGTGGGCCTTTCTTCCTCGTTCTCCTGGTTAAATACAGCAGAAAAGTCAGCTGGGTAAAATGAGCAGTATCATAGAGGTTGAAAATCTAAGTTTTTCGTATACCCCGGAGAGGACAATTTTGAAAGACCTCGGCTTCGAGGTCACGCCGGGGACATTCCTGGCGATAGCCGGGCCGAACGGGGCCGGTAAAAGCACACTGCTTAATCTGCTGTGTCGCTTGCTCAAATCAAAGTCAGGTATAGTAAGAATCGATGGGGCAGCGATAGACTTATACAACACTGAAGAGCTTGCCAAAAAGGTGTCTGTCGTACGGCAGGAGTTTGTGCCTGCTTTCGAGTTTTCGGTGGTCCAGACGGTTATGATGGCAAGAACGCCTTACTATACGCAGATTGGGTTTGAGACCAAAACAGACACGGAGATAGTCAACGAAGCGATGGAGGCAACCGATACGGCTCACTTTGCCTCACGAGCATTGCGAAGCCTAAGCAGCGGCGAGAGACAGCGGGTTTTTATCGCAAGGGCGCTCGCACAGAACACACCTATCCTGCTGTTGGATGAGCCGACAAGTTTTCTGGACTTGAAACACCAGGTCAGGATATATGATTTACTTAAGACCGCACAGCTTGAAAAAGGCAAAACGATAGTTGCGGTAACTCATGATATTAATCTGGCGGCGCAGTACGCAGATGTCGCGTTGATGTTGGACGGTAACTGTGGTTACCATACCGGTAAGCTTGAGGATGTCTTCTCGCTGGCGCAAATCGAGAAAGTCTTCGGTGTCAAGACGTTCGCAGCAAAGGTGGGGGAGGAAAATTTTTTCCTTCCTCTGGGCAAATTCGCAAAAGACCGCGGAATAATTAACACAAGCAATAACACGAACAAGAGAAAATAGCTTGTGCAGTGCTTGCTGTAACTACTTGTTTTGCAAGAAGTTATCTCCGGCATAAATAAATCTGCTTGCATACGTTGATTTTAGCGATTATATTTGTGAATTTTGGTAGAAGGTCGTTAACAGAGGCACTGACTGTTCGTAGGACGAATTTAAATACGTCCAGGTGTAGAACTCGTAAAAGTGCCGACAAATGCTCAGGATTAGTAAAGGCAAAAACAAGTGGTACAGAAACGGAAAAAGACTTCAAAGAAAAGAACAAGCTCAACCCGGAAAAAGAAAAGTCGTTTGAATGCGTCCGACATTGAGCATTTCAAAAAGATGCTGTTGGAAAAACGGCGGGATATCCTTTCCGACGTTGGCGAAATGGAGGGTGAAGCCCTCAAAAAATCCCGGATGGATGCAGCAGGAGACCTGTCAAGCATGCCAATTCACATGGCCGATATCGGGAGTGATAACTATGAACAGGAATTCGCTCTCGACTTAATGGACGGAGAAAGAAAGTTGCTTCGGGAAATCGACGATGCGCTACAGCGGATTGAGCAGGGAACTTACGGTATCTGCCAAGGGTTGAGAAAACCTATAAGAAAAGCACGACTTGAAGCGCAGCCCTGGGCGAGATACTGTGTTGAATATGCGCGTATGCTCGAACAGGGTCTGGCGCCGGAGCAAGAGGAATTAACATCCGGGCCGGAAAAAGAATTAAGGTCAGAAGAAGCAGAATTGCGAGAAACCTGAGGCAAACCACAGCCAGGTTCTTTTTAGGGCCGAGACGGGTTTTCGGCTGGACAGCACAAAATAACAAGCAAAGGACTGGTTGGGTTGCCGGGTCTGCAAAGACTTTCTATATTTATGTTGTCAAATCCATTCTTCTATTAGAAAATTACCTGATAAAATATATTTCGCCGGCAGTTCAAAGTGTTAAGTAAGATGCCGTTATGAAGTACAGATGCCCAGTATGCCACAAAATCATTAAAGCACCCTCTCAAAAAGCAACCGAAGAAATAAAGGTTTTTCCTTTTTGCTCACAGCGGTGCAGGATGATAGACCTGGGTGCCTGGCTGGACGGCAAATACAAGGTAATTTCTGAGTTAAAATCACATGAGCACACAGAGTCACCTGATGCCTCGACCGATGTTCCCGGCCAGGAGCAGTGAATACCCAAAAAATATTATAAAATCTGTTGAAGTAGACTGGTAATGAGTTTATATTGCTGTATCTACCGATTACGGAATTGAGAACAATTGTAACCCTTATTGAAAGGAGGCAAAATGGACGCAGAAAAACAACCGACACAAGTTTTGGAGAATTTGTTGTTTCCGAAGATATTCCAGGCCTTCCGTATGGCTATCCAGCCAAGCAAATTGATAATTGCTTTTCTGGCGATTGCTGTTATATGCCTGGCCGGCTGGATTATGGACTTTAGCAACAGCGTTGTTGTGGACAGTGACGGCAGCACAGAACTGCAGGTTTACATAAACACTCCCGACAGCTTTCAAGAACTCATTAAAGTCAGCCAAGAAGACACTCCTCCACAGCTGACAGGTGTATTCTCTACCGTATGGCACTTCGCGGCCGGAAGATTCCACGGCGCAGCAGGCTCACTGATTGTATTAGACCTGCAAGGCGTAAAGGCAAATATCATTGGGTGCTTTCGAGCCGTGAAGTGGGCGCTGACGTACCATCCTCTTTATTGCATCATATTCGGAATTATCAAACTTGTTGTGCTTTCAATCGCTGGTGGGGCAATCTGTCGAATTGCGGCGCTGCAATTGGCCAGGGATGAGAAACCGGGGCTTGGCGAGGCGCTGCGGTACGGCAGAGAGAAATTCCTGAGCTTTTTCACTGCGCCCCTGGCACCGGTCGGAATAATGGCCTTCACCGGTGTATGTATATATCTGTTAGGATTGATAGGCAATATTCCGAGGGTCGGCGAGTTAATAATGGCTATCTTTATGATATTGGCTTTGCTTGCAGGAGCCTTGATAGCAATTGTCTTGATAGGAACGGTTGTGGGATTTAATCTGATGTTCCCTGCCGTGGCCTATGACGGCTCAGACTGTTTTGATGCTATCAGCCGGTCGTTCAGTTACATATATTCAAAGCCGTGGAGAATGGGCTTTTATACGGTGCTGGCGGCGGTTTACGGTGCGATTTGTTATCTATTCGTTCGACTTTTCGCCTTCCTGCTGCTGATTGCTCCATACACTGTGCTGAGAATCGGCATCTTCAACAACAGCAAGCTGGTAAGAATCTGGGCAAGACCGGAGTTCGGTAATCTTCTGGGCTCAGGTGCGGCGTCGGCGAACTGGACGGAATCGGTTGCAGGCTTTTTGGTCTACTTACTGATGTTGGCCGTTATCGGTTTGTTGGCGTCTTTCATAATCAGCTTCTATTTTTCCGCCAATACTATAATCTACTCACTTATGCGTAACAGAGTCGACAATACCGCGCTGGAGGAAATCTACACACCTTCCGAAGAGGGCCAGATTGAGCTAACCCCCACCGAATCGGAATCGAAAGAATCGGAGCCGGAATCAGAAACAAAGAAGGATTGACGCTTTCGCGGATAGCGTACAGGGGACAGCCTCCCCTGTGCGCTATCTGCATCCACGATTGCTCAGACACCTCAACTACAAGGCGATAATCTGTTGACACACTCTTAAGTTTTCGCTACCATTAAACTTGCGAACAGTTACAGGACAGCTACGGTGCAGAGAAAATATGGCTGATTCAAACACAAAGACACGGCAGAGAAACCAACCTCAAAGGCCGGCGAAGGTCCCTATGCCACCCGCAGTATTGCTGAGGTTTCGCAAGCCGCTGATTATACTCGCTCACATAATTGCTTTTGCAGCATCCTTGATGCTTTCTTTCCTGCTGGCAAACAATATGCAATTCAGGAGCCGCTGGCTTGTCGGGCAGTACCCACTTTTGCTGCTTTTCTTTGTTATCATCAAACTAATAGTATTCGGACTTTTCAGACAGTATCGTGGCTGGTGGCGGTATGTAGGGATTTCTGACCTTATGGGGATTCTGCAGGCCTCACTTGTCAGTACCGTGATAATCGTGGCTTTATGGTACGGAATGCTCAATACAACTTCGGTCCGAAGAAGCTTAGAGAATCTAACTAAAGTTCCTCAAGGCGTGTTCATGGCCGATATGTTTGTGACGGTTCTGCTGCTCGGGGGGCTGAGGATATTAATACGGCTATACTATGAGGAGTTTCGCACTGTCGAAAGCGGCCGGCTGAAGCGATTTCTTATAGTCGGCGCAGGCAATGCCGGCGAGGCGCTTTTGCGGGAAATTCACCGTATGCCGGTGGCCGAGTACGAGGTTATCGGCTTTATCGACGATGAGCACGCCAAACAAGGCATTAGTATCCACGGGATACCGGTACTCGGCACGGTTGAGCAACTGTCGAAAGTTTGTAAGGACCGCAACATCGAGGAAATTGCGATCGCGATGCCTTCGGCAAGCCCTGCCGAGCTAAGACGTGTTATCCAGGTATGCACAGGTACTAAAATTCGTTTTCGCACTGTGCCGTCAATCACGGATATTGCCTCGGGCCGGTTCACAGTCTCCCAGATTCGTGACGTTGATATTAACGATTTGCTTGGCAGAGAGGTTATCCAGCTTGACCTGGATTTGATAGAAGCCTACATCAGGGATAAGATCATACTCGTCACCGGGGCGGGCGGTTCCATCGGCTCAGAAATGTGCAGGCAAGTATGTAACTTCGCGCCGAAACTGCTTTTGCTTATTGAGCAGGCTGAAAACCCGCTCTTCTATGTGGAGCAGGAATTGCACAGGCAATATCCGGATATCGCTATGAAGGCGATCATATGCGATATCACTGACCGAATACGCGTGGAGGGGCTCTTTGAAAGATACAACCCGGAGGTTGTCATCCACGCAGCCGCTCATAAACATGTACCTTTGATGGAGCTTAATCCGGGAGAAGCTATCAAAAACAATATCGTAGGGACACAGGTCGTTGCCGATGCTGCAGACAAGTGGGGCACTACCAACTTCGTAATGATAAGCACCGACAAAGCCGTCAACCCTACCAGCATAATGGGCTCGTCCAAACGCATCGCGGAGATGTATATTCAGGATTTGAGCAGAACGAGCAAAACGCATTTTGTGACGGTTCGGTTCGGCAACGTGCTGGGTTCTGACGGCTCGGTGGTTCCCATTTTCAAGAAGCAAATAGCAGAAGGCGGCCCGGTAACGGTTACCCATCCTGAGATGAAGCGGTATTTTATGACTATACCGGAAGCAAGCCAGTTGGTGCTGCAGGCAGCAACGATGGGAAAAGGCGGCGAAATCTTCGTGCTTGATATGGGTGAGCCGGTGAAGATTGTGGATTTGGCGAGAGAACTTATTACGCTTAGCGGTTTTCGGCCTGGTGAAGATATTGAAATGGTTTTCACGGGGCCGCGGCTGGGTGAAAAGCTGTTTGAGGAACTGTCGATCAAGGGCGAGGATATGCAGCCGACAAGGCATCCCAAGATTGGTATATGGAAGAATATTCCGGTGGACCACGATAAGATTCAGGCCGGCATAAACGAACTGCTGGATGTTGCGAAGAAGCAGGACTATAACGAGATAGTTCAGAGAATCAAAGAGCTTGTGCCGGAATATACGGGCGGGGACAATACGAGCTGAATTGTCGTAATTTAGGGAAATTGGGGGTTTTTGCGCGCGCAAAAGTGCAAATGTTAAAAGTAGGTAAGGCAAAAATGCGCAGAAATTGCAAGAAATTTGCAAAAATGCCAATTCTGTTCGGCACAACAATTGCTCTCTGGTTTGGG
>CAZOUM010000091.1:0-8724 GCA_964582985.1 uncultured Pirellulales bacterium
CAAGTAAAATATTGCAGATAAGTGAAACAAAAATCGAATTATTTTTTTCTTTCGCTGGCATAATGTCGTCTCCAAAATGTCGTTTCATCACGACATCTGTAGCTTTGTTTGCCAAATGGGGATGTTGTCTTACCGGCCTGTCTCTCATCCCGGCAGGATGAGATTTAATAAACCACCCACTACAAGACTGGATATGACCATAATTGCTGTGGATTTGAGCATGTCCACGACTCCAAGTTCCTTGATGAGCGTTGTAAAGGTAGCAACACATGGGAAATACATTGCCAGGACGACCGAAGCTATTACCAATTGTTTTATCGTCAAACCCAGCGGAACAAGCATTCCAACAGCTACATCTTTACGAAGGAAACCTACTATTAACGCACCTACTGCGTCCTGCGGAAGTCCCAAAACACGGGTAACAACCGGTGCTGTAATTCTCCCTACGAACTGAATTATTCCGAATGTGTAGAGCAAATTCACAATAAGCACTCCGAGCAGCACAAACGGAACCGCCTCTTTAAGAAACCACTTTATTCTTATCCATATCTTCTTTAACAGAGACCTAATATATGGAATTCTATAAGGCGGTATTTCTAAAAAAATCTCAGGTGAGGTGCCTTTGACAGTTTTGTTGAATATAAGGCCAAGTATTATCCAGACAGCGAGCAATGTTCCGTAGATAATTGCAAGATATCTCAACCCATGTTCTCCTACCAGACCCACTACCATTGCCTGCAAGGCCGCACAGGGCACTGCTATGGACAATATGGTTGCGGAAATAAATCTTTCTCTTCGGGTCTCAAGAACTCTGGTTGCCAGTGCTCCCGGAACATTACATCCAAGACCGAGCAGCATAGGTACTATTGCGAAGCCATGTAAGCCCAGTTTGTGCATCAGCGTGTCTACCATGACCGCCAGCCGAGGTATAAAGCCTAAATCTTCCAGAAACGACAGTACCACATAAAACGCGAACACATAGGGCAAAACCGCACCAATCGGAACAAAAAGTCCGGTAGTCAATAACCCAAAGGACTGCCCAAAATCTATTTCACCATCTATAAGCTGGCCTATGACAAGGTCGTGAAGAAATCCACCGGAGCCCATAAGAGCCGAAAGTTTCATTACCACAGGCAGCCAAAGCTTTTCAAAAAGGGGCTCGCTAACATGACCTATGAGTCCTTCGCCGATGAAGCGTATTACCTTAAAGGCCAAAAACATCACTACGGCAGCCATAGGAATGCCGGTAAGCGGACTGACCGAGGCGTCTCCGAGCCTTTCCAGCCAGGTATGGTGACGGTGGGTTATTGTTTGCACTTTATCCACAATGCTGCCTATCTTCTGCCACCTCTCTTTATCTTCATAATCATACTCAGAAAGCTTTGCCTCTTTGATCCTTTCTACCAGATGATTAACCCCTTCGCCTGTTACGGCACAGATGGGAACACAGGGTACACCAAGAATTTGCTCCAGTTTCTTATCGTCAATCGATATACCCTTGTGCTTTGTCTCATCCCAAAAATTCAGTGCTACAACAACAGGCACCTTGTGTTTAAGCAGTTGGAGCGTCAGATTCAGGCTGCGTTCCAAATTCGTAGACTCCACAACATTAATTACTACATCCGAGTCGTTCCGCTCATTGAGCATCTCAACTGCGATTTCCTCTGCTTTAGAGGTTGGTTCCAGCGTGTATGTTCCTGGCACGTCGATAAGTTCTACGCGCTGGTCACCAACTTTCATGCTGCCCTTTGTAAATTCAACCGTCGTGCCGGCATAATTGGAGGCAATGACATTTGCACCGGTAACGCGGTTGAAAACAACACTCTTGCCAACGTTAGGGTTCCCCATAAGAAGTATTTTCATTCCTGGCCTCCCCCATCGAGCTCCACCAGTACTTTAGAGGCCATTCCGAACCCCAAGGCAGCTTGGGTATTATCCTGTCGCAAGAGGACAGGGCCCCTCATCAACTGCGCACTTATCTTTGTAACTTCTTTGCCTACCCTGATTCCCAAAGCATCAAGCTTGCGGGCCAGACCATAGCCGCCGTCTATTACTACAATTCTGCCCCTTTGGCCTGAGCGCATCTGAACCAGGGAAACCCTCTTAGCTGCAAAGCTTTCAGCACTCGCCTCGGCATTTATTTCGCTCATCCTTGTCTCCTTTCAGCCGTTATAGCATTCTTTTACAAAAGTAGTTAAATTGAACGTTTCGGCATAATATTAGAACTTAATTTGTGCTCTCAGGCCAAAAATTGCAGCATCTTTGGTACCTGCGGCCCCGCCTTAAGTGCGGCAAGATTATTGAGATAACCAGCGGTAATATCGAGGAAATACAAAGACAGTTAGCAAAAAAGTATGGCTTCACTATTGCCAGAGACACGATGAAGATATTTGGTATTTGCAAGACCTGCAAACGCAAAGAAAAGTAAGGCCCAGAACGCTGGCGGACTTCAATAGTTTTCCGTGAAGTTGCCTACGTCTATTAAAAGCATCCGTTGTTTTTATTGGTAAACTTTGTTCTCAAGTTTGTCGATTCGCCTTCTTTGCCCGCGGACTTTTGCTATAAGCACAATCACACTAATAATCAGAACCAATAAAATCAATCCACCCAACATTTAAGTAACTCCTTTCAATTGTAATATTTTCTTACGATTCTTTTTTCTTCTGCTTAGTGGCTTTCTCCAGCTTTTTGATACGCTCACTCTGTTTGCCAACCTTTACTACGGTTACAATTTCTCCTACTACTAAACCCAATAGAACTAATGTGCTGAGAGTCATTTCGTGTCTCCTTTCGATTAACTGGTTTTTGATTTCTTCTTCTCTGAAACGGCCAACTTCTTTATTCCCACAACAAGTAACACTGTCGCACCAATTGCCAGTGCTGCTACTCCAAGCGACCCAAGGATAGTACCTGTAGCTGCGTATGCATGGCCGTTTCCTAATCCAAGTCCCAATCCGCTGCCCAAAGACAGCCCCGAACCTGCTTTAAGATTCAATCCCATTGTCCATCCTTTCTAAATACAATCTATTTTGCTTTTGATTTGGTTTTTGCTTTGGCTTTCGAGCTATCCGGCTTCTTGAAAAAAATCTTGTTCCAGATTTTCATGCCGGCATATGCGACGCCAATTCCGGCAGCTACGGGAACTACAACTGCGGTCCCCAGGGCAAGGGATGTGCCTGCAACAGCGTGAGCTGCCGCAACACCCAACCCAGCAGCTACCCCCAGGCCTGCTGAACCTTTTATGGTGTCTTTGGCTGCCTGTGCGCCGGTTTTTTCACTCTTGCCGTACTTTATCATGTTCGATATGCCGTAGAAAACAGCCGATATGCCGCCTACCATTACCCCTGCCGCCAGAGGAGCAACTACGGCTGTTCCTGCAGCGGCTCTTTGCGCCAAGCCTGTACCTATTTTTGCTGAGCCTGAAGAGGTCGCCGCCACAGTACTTGAACTACCCCCTCCTGTTAAAGACATTGGTGAGTTAGCGGTGCGCATTAGGCTGTTGCTCAAAGCAGGCCCCCTTGAGAGCGGGGCTGACGAACTGACCTTCATCAGACTCTGACTTGAACCACCGCTTGTTAAAGATACGCGTGCAGAAGCGGTCTTCATCGGACTTTTGCTCAAATCGCCGCCTGCTAAAGACGCAGGTGACCGGCTGCCCTTTGCAACCGGACTTGAAGATACTGTTTTTACTGGTGATGAACCTGCCTTAACAAAATCAGTCGGTTTTTTTGACCACTCTTTCATATCGCATCCCTTTCTTTAAATTAAGTTAGCACTTTCCAGAAATGTCTCGGCATTTGTCGAGCCATCTTTAACGCGCCGTTTGAGCCGGCAAATAAAGGCTCATCTACGCGAGTTACCCTGCCTCCTCCTAATTCTGTCATCGCTTCTTCAATAAGCTGAGGCAGACCTATCATTTGGCTGCTGCCGCCAGCCAATATTACCTTCGAACGAATAGCTTCCTGAAATTCCGGGTCGTAAGTGGCGATTAGTTCGGCAATTGAGTCGACCATGCCCGGTACAATGCTTTTGCAGGCGGTTCTTAATTCATCGGTAATGTCAAAGTCTTTTGGCCGACCCTTTACCGGAAACTTCGTCGTTATCCGGTCCTTGGACCCATGCAGTCGGCACAAGTCAACTGTTTCAGCACCAATATCAATAACCAAAGCCTGGTCGAGAACTCCCAGCCCGCCGTACGTCTGGCGGGCCAGCCCGTAAGCTACGGCAAAAGGGTTCAGAGACTATCATAACTGCGTCAAGCACGCCGCGGGCTGCATCTATAAGAATACGTTTGCTGGCAATACTGGCTCGGGCCGGTGCACCGATTACACCATAGACAGGCTGGCCAGGACAAAACTTTGTAGAACTAAATACCCAAAAATATATGCCGACAGGATTGTGGTAATTTCGAAGGGCCTGATTTGGCTTCAGTTCTTGCCGTCACCTTCTTAGCCACTTTCCTAATGTCGTTCCTTATTACCTCTTTTTTCTGCCCTGATGCCGTCTTTAGCCGGGTTACCAGCAAAAGAATTCCCGTTATTTCGCCCAGAGTGAGAACTTTACACATTTTTCCGATTTCTTCGGCTATAATTGTGTCAACATCTTCAATTTCGGCCAATTCTTTTGCACATTGAGACTGCGGGTCCAAAGCCTTTATCTCTTCATTGGCGGCTTCGGTCAGGAGGGAGCTTAGCTTTCGCCTGATTGTATCCATCGCTACAACTGTTTATATGGAAATTAAGAACCAATTGACTGGTTAAATTGGTTTATTTGTGTTGAATTTACCGGTTAGAGTAGCGCTTTTATTTGCAACTGATGATTGAGTTCCATTTTCGACAACAACAGCATCGACAAATTTCGACCTGGCAGCGCCAATGATTTTTCCAAAGATGTTTACCAACAAAACCTTTTCCTCTTCACTCAGGTTCTTGGCCGCTTCAATTGAATTCATAGCTTCCCATAACTGGGCTTCGCTGACCGGGCCGCGAGCACTCAAGGCGTTAATTTTTTCATAAAAGGGCCGCGCTACCTCATCTATTACTTCCAATCGCTCCGAAAGCCTACTCATAACGAACTCGGCTTGCTTGTATAGCGTGCGCGAGAGCTTCTCGAACATAGCATTTCGAATCTTCTCGGGTAAATTTGTTGATTCTTTGAGCTTTTTCTGGGCAGAAGAAAATACGTTATGGCTTTTGCCCGCAAGCTGGCCCATGTGATTGGCAACACTATTACAAATATCTACAAAACTCACTTTGATTCCTCCCCCGGTAAGAAGGGGTCTGCGACTTTATACCGCACAAAGAACTGAACAGAACACCAATGAAATCGTAACCATAAGCTTGATGAGTATATTCATAGCAGGGCCGGAAACATCCTTGAACGGGTCGCCCACCATGTCACCGACCACCGCCGCCTTATAAGCGACTTCCATATCATCATTCTTTTCGCGATGACTTTCAATCCATTTTTTGGCATTATCCCATGCACCACCACCAATTGACATACTCATACCTAATACAGAACCTACAATCATTGAACCAACCAAGAATCCTCCCAGTGCCTCTACTCCCAATGTAAACGCCACAACAAATGGCGAAGCGATGGCAATTACCCCAGCCACAACCGTGGCCATCAAAGAATCCCGTGCAATGACATCTACACATCTATCTGTGTCAGGTTCTGCATGGCCTGTCAAGATACCTTTTGTTTCTTTGAACTGTCGGCGGACTTCAACAACCAGTTTGTTGGCTATTTTGGTTACGGCTCCCATCGTCCATGCGGCAAATAGAAGCGGCAAAACGGCTCCAAGAAACAAGCCGACAAGTACCGCAGGGGCGAATAACTCAGCATCGGCTAATTTTGTGCCGCCGATATAAGCCGCAAACAGAGCTACCGCTGTTATGACGCCGGCACCAATTGTAAATCCCTTACCAATAGCAGCGGTAATGTTTCCGGCAGCATCCAGCTTATCTGTAATCCGCCGAGTTTTTTCTCCCGCCCGGCTCATTGTCGCTATGCCGCCTGCATTATCGACTATCGGTCCGTAAGCATCGATAGACATAATAATCGCCATTGTTGCCAGCATTGCCACCGCTGAAAGTCCTATCCCATAGAGGCCAGCCAGGAATAATGTTATGATTATAGTCGCACATATTGTAATGATAGGTAAAAGTGCACCTATAAATCCGACCGCTAAACCGGCAATTACGTTCGTGGCGGCTCCTGTTCTCGACATATTTACGATATATTTGATTGGCCATCCGGAACCGAAGTATTCTGTCTCAAGGCCAATCAGAAGCCCGCACAGAACCCCCATTACAACTGTCAGAAAGAGGCTGAACTCGCCTGTTATGGCAATAATTGCTGCGAAAGCCCCGATGAGGAACAGTCCGTTGGCAACATAGATTACATTTCGCAGAAATGTCTGCGGGTCGGTACGTTTGCCAAGGAATCTGCTAACCGATATACTCAATAGAGAGCAGATAAGGCCTACAGCTATCAATACAAGCGGAAGTATTACATATTTTAACTCGCCCATTCTTAGGGCCATGATAATTGTAGCCACCGTAGAACTGGTAAAAGACTCGAAAAGATCCGAACCCATACCGGAAACGTCACCGACGTTATCGCCGACATTATCAGCGATTACCGCTGGATTGCGGGGGTCGTCTTCCGGCAGGTTGTATTCAATCTTACCTGTCATATCAGCCCCGATGTCGGCACTTTTTGTAAATATCCCGCCGCCAACTCTGCCAAACAGTGCAAAGAACGAAGCTCCCAGACAGAAACCGGCAACGATATAAGGCAAAGTCTCAGGGTTATCGCTGTTAAGTACGAGAAGAGAATAAGTACCAAGGCCGATGATACCAACAGATGCCACGGAAATACCCATAACAGAGCCGCCATGAAAAGCGACATTTAAGGCCTTGGCCAGACCGCTTTCCTTGGCAGCCTGGCATGTTCGTACGTTTGAGGTGGTAGCAGCTTTCATACCAATCCAGCCGGGCAGCATTGAACAGATTGAGCCTGCCAGAAAAGCGATAGCTGTCGGCAGACAGAGTGTAAAGCAAATGGCAAGAAAAGATATAACGAGAAAAATTGCGGTTATCTTGTATTCCTGTTTCAGAAAAACCACCGTACCTGAGCGGATTTTCTCGGCAATAGCCTGCATTTTTTTAGTACCTGCTGGATAGCCGAAAAGAGAAAAATAACCCAACAAAGCAAAGCCTAAACCAGCAACTCCGACCAGGGGTACTGCTCGAAACAAAGCTTCATAGCGTGGTAATTGTTCCATCGGAATCGGCTCATCTGTACCACAGATTGAATCATCGGTTTCTATTGACGCTATGGGTATATAACGAAACTGGCCCTGGCTGTAGATATCCAGAAGCGCCGTATTGTCTTCATCAGATGAGACCGCATCAAAAAACTCATCCAGGTCGGATATGGTTGCCCCGTCAATACCAACAATCACATCACCGGGCGCAAGGCCAGCCTCGGCGGCAGCACCTCCGGGTACCACCGATAAGACCACGACACCATCTACCTTATTGGGAATGTTATATGTGTCGCGCAATGTTGAAGTAATCGCCGATAACGATATACCCCAGTCAGAATCGTCTAAAGCTGTCTCGGTGGTCTGAGCAGTCATTATGATTGCAGACGGCTCGGCAAGCACAGCGTATGTCCGGTTCTTCCCGCCATCTCTTACATATGTGATTCTGACAGTTTCGCCCGGCTCTAATGCTGCCATAATCTTTTTGAATGTTTCTATATCTTTTGTGGCTCTGCCGTTTATAACGGCGATGACATCACCTCTTTGAAGGCCCGCTTTTTCTGCCGGCGAACCAGGAATAACACTGTTTACAAGAACGCCGTGCTCATCGTTTATACCCAATTGCTCGGCAATAACTTCATCGACGGAAACAATTGCCACCCCGAGAAAAACAGACGGCGAGGGAAGAACTTGTTCACCTGCGGCTGTTTTGATAATTGTTCCCCGTTCGATTGCTTCTGTGAATTCACCTATCACCTCGGCTCCGGGAAGATTAAGGTCAAGGCCCATCACATTTGAATATAGCAGGTAAACAAAAAAAGCGAACACCATCCCTGCTACAACTATGGTCCACTTAATGTAATTCTTCGGGCACTTGTCAAACTGCTCTTTATTATTGTTGTCCAAAAGCCTGGTCCTTTTTAATTCGTTTTGCTCTCAACTTCGCCGTCGTCCTTTACCGTATCAGTTGACGGCTTAATATGTGTCTCCACTATTGTTAGATCATTAACACAACGTATTGCCTTTTTGCCGGCAATAACCGCTGCGCCAACTAAGGCTCCTGCGAATTGAGACATTTCTGTTAGAACTTGCGAAAATCCTGATTTTTCATTCTCCATTGCCATGCCTTTCTCAAACTCAACATGCTAAATTTCTCCATCCATATACTCAACCGGTATATCTTTCCCGACAAGCACCTGCTCAAAGGTAACTTCAGGGCCGTATACGTTAATCAAAAGGAAATGTCGCTGGCCCGAATCCAAAAGGCCGTCTGAAAAACTCCCCGATGTAATATAACGGACACCGTTGTTCGTAACGTCTACAAAACCGTGATAATGGCCTTGCAGGACGAAGTCTACTTCATATTTCTCAAAAAGCTTTATGAGCTGCTGCTTTTCTTCTGTTTCTGGAAATTTGTATGTTCCATACGAATCGCCATATATCGGCAT
>CAZOUM010000092.1:0-8515 GCA_964582985.1 uncultured Pirellulales bacterium
GCTGCTTTTAGCAGCTTACGAACCTCGGCGAGGCAGCGTGGCACACCGGTTTCCCCCCCAGCCGGTCCCACCACCTCGCCTTTTTTGCGCGCGCATTCTTAGACTTGTTTGCCCACGGCGAAGGGGGCCTGGGGAACACTTGGCTATTTCATTCTCCGCGGACTTGGACTATTACCCTTCTGTTGCGAGGACCGTCGAATTCACAGAAAAAAATTCCCTGCCAGGTGCCGAGGCTCAGGGACTTGTCTTTTATGAGGATTTGTCTGCTGCAGCCGATTAGTGAGCTTTTGCAATGTGCGTCGGAATTGCCTTCATAGTGCCGGTAGCCCTGATGATGCTGAGGCATTAGTTCGTTGAGGGTCAAAAGTATATCGTGCGGAACGGAAGGGTCGGCGTTTTCGTTTATGGTAATTGCCGCTGTCGTGTGGGGACAATAGACTATCACATCGCCGTCAGTAATTCCGGACTGGCTGACAATCGAGCTGACCTTGCTTGTAATATCTATCATCTGGGTACGGCTCTTAGTGCTTACGCGAAAGTCTTTTTCAATGATTTTCATTGCTGCTGTCCCCTACATTTGCTCGACAACTTCGATACCTAAAAGCTCACTTAAGCCATGTTTGATGGTTTCCGCGGTTAAATCGCAGAGCAATAGTCTCGTGGGTCTTTTATCCGGCCTGGCATCCAGAACGGGGCAGTTTGTATAAAATGCGCTGAACTTCTGTGCCAATTCATACAGGTAGCCGGTCAAGTAATTCGGCCTGTAATCTACAGCAGCAGCTTCAATTGCCTCGCCGTAACGAATCAGGTATTTTGCCAGCTCCAGCTCTGCCGGCTCAGTTAAATTTAACTTTTTCAGGCTGGAAAGCTCCTTTTCGATGTCTATGCCTCTGGTCTCTGCTTTTCGCTCGATTGATTTTATGCGGGCGTATGCGTACTGCATATACGGTGCAGTATTGCCGTCCATCGCTAACATTTTGTCGAAGCTGAAGATGTAATCACTCGTTCGGTTGTTGGAATAGTCGGCGTACTTGACGGCACCGATTCCGACGGCCTTTGCAATCTGGGCTTTTTTGTCTTTGGGAAGGTCTGGATTTTTCTCTTCGACGATGGTCTTTGCGCGTTCCACGGCTTCGTCGAGCAGGTCTTTCAGCTTGACGTTTTCGCCGGAGCGCGTCTTTAGTGGTGCGCCATCTTCACCTAAAACGCTGCCGAACATAACGTGTGAAAGCTTAATATCATCACTGACCCACTTTGCCATCCTCGCAGTAGCAAACAGCATCTCAAAATGCAGCTTTTGCCGTGCGTCGGTAACGTAAATTATGGTATTGGCTTTCAACTCGTCCAATCTATAGCGCATCGCCGCCAAATCCGTTGTCGCATAAAGGTATGCCCCATCGGACTTCTGAATAATAAACGGCAAAGGCTGTCCATCTTTATTCTTAAACCCTTCCGGAAAAACACAAACCGCACCGTCAGGTTTTCTGGTTTCGGGCAATCTCTGGAGATCTTTCACAACATCGGCGAGTCTGTCTTTGTAGAAACTTTCTCCACATTCATTTTCTTTATGAAGATTGACGCTGAGCAAATCATAAATCGGCTGATAATGATTTCTTGATTCATCAACAATATTCTTCCACAATCTCATAGTCTCAGGATCTTGATTATGCAGTCGCTTTACCTCCCTACGTGCTATGTCTGCAAATCCCGTATCATTATCAAACCTCTGTTTTGCATTTCTGTAAACCTGTTCAAGGTTTTTAATTTTTACTTTTGAATAGTCATTTGTAATATCGAGCCAATTTAACTTAAAGTCTGCAATCAGCATACCAAAGTGCGTTCCCCAGTCACCGATATGGTTTTGGCGTTTTACATCGTGGCCGAGGAATTCAAGCATTCGGCAGATGCAATCGCCTATGATGGTGCTTCGCAGATGGCCTACGTGCATTTGCTTGGCGATGTTCGGGCCTGAAAAATCAACAACGATAGTCTTTGGCTCTGCTGTTTTTTCTATGCCGAGACGACTCTGAGAATCAGCGTTGATTTCAAGGAGTCTTTCCGCAACGAAATCAGCTTTTAATCGCAGATTTATGAAACCCGGGCCCGCAACCTCTGGCTTTTCGCATATATCGGTGACGTCTAAGCTCTTGACCACCTCTTCAGCAAGTTTGCGAGGGTCGGTTTTGAGCTTTTTGGCCAATGCCATTACGCCGTTGGCCTGATAATCGCCGAACTTAGCTTCGGTGGCGGGTCTTACTACTGCCGTACAATCCTCCCGGCCGGTGACAGCGGCCATCGCCGCACTAATTCTTTCGTCAAGTATGGCAATAACACGCTTCACTTCTTTCGCGTCCTCTCCCACTGTAGCCGTTCTGCGTCACCCCAGAGCAGTTCCAAATCGTAGTAGTCTCGATATTCGCCGTCAAAGATATGGATTACAACATCGATAAAGTCGAGCAAAATCCAGCGGCCTTGCTCATAGCCGGCCCGGCCGAAACGCTGCAGCTTCTGTTCTCTTGCCGCCTCGCAGATTTCGTTGGCGACTGTACGCATTTGCCTGTCACTTGTGCCGGTGGCGATTACGAAATAATCTGTAGCGGGCGATTTGCCTTTCAGGTCGAGTACCACAATATCACTGCAATGCCGCTCAGCCGCCACTCGAGCGGCAGTCAGAGCAAACGCCCTTGTCTTCGTATTTTGCCTTTTTGCCAACTTGTCTCCTTGACTTTGTTCAATAAGAAAAGGGTGGCCAATACAGCCACCCTAATAGGTTACATCACACCCACATTCAAGTCAACTCTGCAGGCAAGTGGTCAGCTTCCGAAGTGGAGCCAACTGCCGATAATCGGTGAAAACTTTACAATCACGCCGGCAAATACCACGCTAACCATGCTCATCAGCTTGATGAGAATATTCAGACTCGGCCCCGAGGTATCCTTGAACGGGTCACCGACGGTATCGCCGACTACGGCCGCCTTGTGAGCATCAGAGCCTTTTCCGCCGTGGGCGCCTTTTTCAATGTATTTCTTGGCATTGTCCCAGGCGCCGCCTGCGTTGTTAAGGGTCACGGCCAGGACAAATCCGCACGTCAACCCGCCGGCCAAAAGGCCCATCACGCCTGCTATGCCAAGAATCAAGCCGACGACGACGGGGATTAAAATAGCCAGGAGCGAGGGCAGAATCATTTCTCTCTGTGCGCCCTTTGTCGAGATGGAAACGCACCGGGCATAATCAGGCGTGCCGGAGCCGTTCATAATGCCGGGAATTTCCCTGAACTGCCGCCGGACTTCGTTGACCATATCGCCCGCAGTTTTGCCGACGGCCTTCATAGTCATCGCACAAAAGATAAACGCCATCATACAACCGACAAAAAGCCCGCAGAGCAGTTTCGGATTCATTATGCTCAAATCGTAAGCGGTCACAAAGTCAGCCATCGTTGCGGTTGTCACATTTACTGCGCCTTCAATCTGTTCGCCCAACTGGTCTTTGAAGAACGTGATTTTTCCGACAGTGTACGAGCCTCCACTTTCGGCGGCAAGCCGGCCAATCCAGACACGAACTGACTCTATTAGCGCTGCCAGAAGCGCCATGGCTGTCAGCGCTGCAGAGCCGATTGCGAAGCCCTTTCCTGTTGCCGCCGTGGTATTGCCGAGAGCATCGAGCGCATCGGTTTTTTTCCTGACCTCTTCGCCCAGACCGCTCATCTCAGCGTTGCCCCCTGCGTTATCAGCAATCGGGCCGTAAGCATCGGTAGCCAACGTGATACCTAACGTTGCCAGCATACCAACAGCCGCAAAGCCAATGCCATAAAGCCCGAGGGCCACGTGGGTAAAGCCACCGGCAAAACCGTACGCGCAGAGGATGCAGGCCCCAATTGTTATTACGGGTAGGCCCGCCGAATACATACCGGTTGCAAAGCCGTTTATAATCGTGGTGGCCGCTCCCATCTCGGTCTGGGCCGCCAGGTTACGCGTAGGCGAATACTCATCAGAAGTATAGAATTCTGTGAACTGGCCGATAAGCACCCCTGCAACCAGGCCGGCGACAACAGAACCGAAGATACCCCAGCTAATCCAGCCCGTCCAAGCCATTACAGCCACCGCAATAATAATAAATACCGAGCTGCTCAGAGTCCCGGTCAGCAGAGCACGCAGCAGGTTCTTCTGCGTTGCATCTTCCCTGCATCGGACGAGGAAGATACCGACGATGGAAAGAATGATACCTATGCCGGCAACAAAAGTCGGGGCCAGGACGGCCTTCAAGGGGTCCATTCCCTTCTCCGCCAGCACGTTTATTGATAAGGCGGCCCCAAGGGCTGCGGTTGCGAGTATTGAGCCGCAGTAACTCTCGAACAGGTCAGCGCCCATTCCCGCAACGTCACCAACATTGTCGCCGACGTTGTCAGCGATTGTGGCAGGATTGCGAGGGTCATCTTCAGGAATGCCCGCCTCGACTTTGCCGACGAGGTCGGCGCCGACATCGGCGGCCTTGGTATAAATACCGCCGCCGACACGGGCAAACAGTGCCTGAGTGGACGCTCCCATACCGAAGGTGACCATCGTGATAGTAATCTCCACCAGTTTATGGTCGGGGTGCATCCCTTTCGGTACGAGGGTCAGCCCGAGGAATTCGAGACCATTTTGCATATGTTCGGGTGTGTAGATGAGCTTGTCTAAAATCAGATACCAGATTGTGATATTGAGAAGGCCGAAGCCGACGACAATAAGGCCCATCACCGCGCCGCTGCGAAAGGCAACCTGCAAGGCGGCATTTAGGCTTTTGGTTGCGCCCTGGGCGGTTCGGGCAGAGGCATTCGTCGCCGTCTTCATACCCAGAAAGCCGCAAAGCGCGCTAAAGAAACCCGCCGTCAGAAAGGCTATTGGCATAAATGGATTCTGCACACCAAAATACGCCAAAACTGCAAAGAGAATGAATAGAATTATAAAAACTAGGGCCACAATCTTATACTGGCTAAACAGATAGGCATAGGCACCTTCACGAACGTGCCCGGCGATGGTTATCATTTTCTCAGTGCCTTCGGAGGCCGCCATCATCTTCTTGTAGAAGATATAGGCGATAATCAAAGCAATCACTGAGGCAACAGGTGCAATCCACCACGTAGTAGGAATGCGACTCACACCAGAGGCCTCGTTGCCCTCTGCCGCCATCGCTGTGGCGGAAAAGACAAGCGTCGGCACCAAAACTGCAACTGAGTTCTTGAGAATTTTCATTCTTCTGCTTCCTTGGAATTAGAGTACATTTCCTTTATGCGCATAACAGACACAAAATCTCCCGCAGCTCGATCAAACGGAGGGTCTTCACAAGTGTCTCGCCCAGGGGAGATTTCAATCCTGCAAACGTTCTGCATAATTTATGTATCGGCTAAGTGTGGTAATCTGCGTTAATCGCTACGTACTCTTTACTTAGGTCGCAGCCGTAGCAAAAATCGCTGCTGTTTCCGGCACCCAGCTCAACAGTTATTGTGTGCTCTTTTTGCGAAATAACCTTGCTTGCCCTTTTAGCATCAAATTTTTTGGGCGTGCCATTCTTGAATACTGTTATATCGCCGAGCTTGCAGGAAAGTTTGTTCGGATTCAATTTTACGCCTGCCGAACCGACCGCGCAGATAATCCTGCCCCAGTTAGGGTCTGCGCCCCGCACCGCGCACTTTACCAGCGGATAATCAGCTACCGCCCTTGCCGCCTTTGCCGCATCGGCCTTTGTAGCGGCGCCTTTAATAACCACCTTAAACATGCGCGTCGCACCTTCTGCATCCAATGCCATTTGTCTGGCCAAATCATCACATAAATCCACTAATACATTGGTAAATTTCTTGTGTCGCGGGCATTGACTTACTATTGGGCGGTTGCCTGCCAAGCCGGAGGCAAGAATTATCGCGGTATCATTGGTGCTTTGATGTCCGTCAACGGTCAGCTTGTTTAGCGAATTGCCCACAGCGTTTTTCAAGGCCTTGGTTAACAACGGCTTCGTTATCGCCACATCGGTAGTAATAAACAAAAGTGTTGTTGCCATATTTGGAGCAATCATCCCGGCCCCTTTCACAGCACCGGCTATCGTAACTTTCTTACCAGATATTTCGAGTCTGCGGACAGCTTGCTTCGGCTTGGTATCGGTTGTCATTATCGCCTTCGCAAAATCCAGACCAGCTTTGCTGGAAGCTGAAAGCTTCATCATTGCTTTTGATATACTCGCGGAAATTTTCTTAATCGGCAGTTGTTCGCCGATGATGCCTGTTGAAGCTACAAGGACGTTTCGTATTGCGTATTGCGTATTGCGTATTGCGTATATTTTGTCATTGCGAGCGAAGCGAAGCAATCTCGTATCTCGTATCTCGCTCAACGAACGTGCTGCTTGAGCACACATCTGTCTTGCGTTTTTCATTCCCGCCCGGCCGGTGCACGTATTGGCATTGCCGGAATTGACAACCACTGCTGAAATACTGGCGCTTTTGACGTGCTCTTTGCATACCTGCACCGCTGCTGATACGACCTTGTTGGTCGTAAACAGTGCTGCAGCCTTTGCGCTAGTTGGACAGACAATCAACCCCAAATCCAGCTTACGGGACTTCTTAATCCCGCAAGCGAAGCCCGCCGACAAAAAGCCCTTCGGTGATGTTATTGTGTTATTTGCCATTTTACGCCTCGCTTAAAAGTTGGCTCCCAAATGTCGTTCCTGCCCCGCATCATTGTGCGGGATAAACTCCAGCAGGAATTCATTTAACTGCCAAAATTCTAATATATAGCACAGAAATAGTCTATCCCTGAAAGAAAAAGGGGTTTACATTCGCACCGGCCGGTATAATACTTTTGTACGATTTTCCCGTTGAATAGCTGGAAGAGTTATCGAATGAATGCTGAAAATAGCTGGCTGTCCTTATCTATAGGACTGTAGAGATGATGTTGGATTCACTAAACCACCCCGTTATCTGGTATGTAATAGGTATCCTGTCAGCGATTGTTATTTATCTTGCCTGGAATTGGTTGCGCTTGATTATAGCGAATCGTTCTCTGCGGGCAGAAGAAGGCCCAGTTACATTTGATACCACAAGCCCTTCGGAACAGCAGAAACAAGCCCTAAGACAAATAAAAGCCTGCCAAAAGCGTCTTTTCCTACAGCCTAAAGTTAATCCCGACTGGATAGAACCACTCAAAACTGAGTTGCCTCGACTTGTTGAAGAAATTGCAAGGACATATTATCCCAGGGCAAAAAATCCGGTTCTTGCGCCGGGCATAAGTGAATTTGCCCGTGCAATTGAACTTTTCGCGGATGACATCGCATCTTTCCTGCAAGAGACCATACCAGGCCGGCTAATTGACACAAGTGCGCATACGGTCAAGCGGACATATGAAGTAACAAAGGGTATTGTCAAAGATAAACGTCTTAAGGAAACGCTTAAGTGGTATAAGCGCGTTCATCCGATAATCCAGGTAGTAAAAATTAACTCGCCCATAATGTGGGCATCACTCTTAACTAAGAACGTGGTAGGTCGTATCGGCCAGGTAACAATTATCGGCCTCGCAGGTAAACGGTCAATTGAGTTATACAGTGGCAACTTGAGACAACAAAAAACCGAGCGGCGTAACAGTTCTACATCTACGCCGGAAAAATGAACAAATAGGGACATCTGTTTATTCTTTGTGTCTCGACTGCTTATTTAAAGCCAAGCTACCTCTTTAAGAACCTGCCGAATCCAGAGTGAACCATCCTGTTTCATCTCTGTCTTGTTAATCTATCATTTCAATAAACTTTTGAACCTTTCTAATATCCCTTTGTGCTCGGTGAGCTTGCCAAACTCCAAAAGCCACCCTGTGATGTATTCAAGGTCGATTAAACCTTTGTTCTTAATCAATATATTGTTTACATCTTCCTCATCAACCGCTCTTGCCGCAACCATTTTGTGAATAATAACGTCTTCGCAGGATGCAAATTTAATCGGATAGCCATTCATGGGAACTTCTTTTGTCCTCTTAAGGGCCTGCGATTCATACTCAGTGAAGGAAAAAATAAAATCCACTCGCATCTTCAATTTTGGCTCTTCAGCAGGCACTACTTTGGTCTCTTTTGCAAAGTCCTCCGCATGTTCAGGCAGAATTTTTAACCCTAATCTCTTACATATCCCTTCAATCAGCAGGAATTTATCCGTATCTACGCCCAAAGTTATATCGATGTCTCGTGTCAGGCGTGGACTTCCATATAGCAGGACAGCCTGGCCGCCAATAATCATATAGGGCACTTCATCCTTGTCTAAACATTGAGCAATCTTTTTTATTAGTTTTTCTATCACGAGGTTAATCCATTTATCGCTTTGGCAATCTTCAAATCGACCTCTAATCCCTTTAAGATATTTTCGGAATTGATAATCCCCAAAGAGACAGCTTCTTTGTGCAGCGCTTCATATATACGCAGAGCCTCTTTGTGAGAAATACTTTCTTCCTCGATTAATTTTCGATAAAACTTACTCAATCTAAGGTTGTTTCTTATCATTGTTTATTTC
>CAZOUM010000093.1:0-8264 GCA_964582985.1 uncultured Pirellulales bacterium
TCTGCAATACGCGACCAGTAATAGGGGCGGCTGCCACGTAAGAGGTTATATGATTTCTCCTGAGATTCTCGGTATACCGGAAAAGCTGGACCGTTTCTCGCTCGAAGGTAAGGCCGTATGGGTCAAACGATTCCAAGACTTGACAGCCGTGATTGATTCTCTCGGACTTTGCCTGTTCACTTCGTTTGCCCTGGGGGCTGACGATTACAAAGATATGTTCAACGCAATCGTCGGTGAAGATTGGACAACCGAGAAGCTGGTCGAAGCTGGTGAGCGGATATGGAACCTCGAGCGGACCTTCAATCTAAGAGCAGGGGTCGACCCTCAGCAAGATACGCTGCCCAAGCGACTTTTAACTGAGCCTATCCCGGAAGGTGCTTCCAAAGGCCACGTGCACAGGTTACCCGAACTGCTCCCGGAATATTACAAAGAGCGGGGATGGAGCCAAGAAGGCGTCCCACAAACGGACAAGCTTGCGGCACTTGGTATCGCATGAAAAGCGCAAGGGCGAGACCTATGGTTGTGCAAGTGCGACTTTTTGCAACATTAAGAGAAGGCCGATTCAAGAGAAAAGAAATAAAATTTCCCGAAGGAAGCCGACTCGGTGACTTATTAAACAGCCTCGGGATTCTGGAGAACCAGACCGGCATAATGCTTGTTAATGGCCGGCATACTTCCGCAGAACACGAATTGTCAGCCAGCGATGTAGTTTCCATTTTTCCCTCAATAGGTGGTGGATGAATCTTGTTTTTCCTCTGCGAGATATGTTGGCAGACCCTGCTCTTATTTGGAATCCAGGTTGATGCTTACGGCAGAGCAAAAAGCAATTTTAGAGCGTCTTTTTGCCCAAAAGAACCTGAGAGAACTCAGCGGCAAAGTCGCCGATACGATAGCATCTCAAACAGACATACCGTTAAGAGCCGTCGAATGGTTTGCTTTGGAAAAAGCTCTGACACCGCGCCGCTATAGGGAAAATCTCGGCAGCTTGGGCACAGCAGGACAACAAAAGCTGCTGGAGAGTCGGGTGATTGTCGTGGGTCTCGGCGGGCTCGGAGGACATGTGGTAGAAGGACTGGCACGTTCGGGCGTAGGGCAGATTGTAGGTGTAGATCCGGATTTGTTCGAGGAAACGAATCTGAATCGGCAACTGCTAGCTAATGAGACTAATCTGGGCAAGAAGAAGGTTGATGAGACCTGCAGGCGATTAAGAAAAGTAAACAAGGCCGTTGAGTTCACAGGCTACCCTGTTACGCTGGAAGACCTTCCCGAAAACGCCTGGGAGGATGCCGATTTGGTGTTCGATTGTTTAGATAACATTGAGGACCGTCTTGCACTGGCAAATAAGTGTTCCGTGGCGGACGTCTGTCTGGTGCACGGGGCCGTCGCCGGCTGGTACGGTGAGATAGGGCTTGTTTGGCCCGGCAGTGGAACGTTAGACAGGGTCTACAAGAATAAGAAAAAACGTGGCATTGAAAAAGAGCTGGGCACGGTTTCTTTTTCCGTGGCACTGACGGCAAACTTGATGCTCGCTGCGGGCGTCAAAGTTTTAATCGGAAAGACCTCAGAAAAAAAGTGCCAAATACTGTTTTTTGATCTGCTCGAAGATGAGTGGGAAACAATGACCCTTTGACTGGACTTAGGGTAGTTCGAAACTTTCAGGTCGAGCTCCAGTCTTCCTAGTGAATGCTTTGAGCATGCCCGCCTTCAGGGAAACACGTGTATGGACTTTCTTGATTTAATTTGTTTTTGTGACAAAAACTCGGTCACTTCGCGTAATAAATCTTTTCTTGCCATTTTTGTCTCCTCTTGCTTAATTAAAAACTAACAATATTGCTAATTATCGAAATTCATTCCCTTGATAACCACCAGATGCAGCTCAGCCGGTCCGTGCACACCTATTACAAGTTTGATTTCTATATCAGCAGTTTTACTTGGACCGCTGATAAGGTTGAAACCGCCGGGCAGCTTGCCCCTGAGGGGCTTGTCCCTAAGGGGCGAGTTCCTTTTTGTACTTTTCAGACCAGCAGACCAATCCATAAGGTCGCTTATGATCTGCTCAGGTCGTATCAAGGCAATATGTATCGTTGGAGTCAGCGAAATCAGTCGTGAGCGTTGTGGAGCGGGACTTAAAGCTATCGAACCTGTCTCTGCAATGGCAAGGTCGACATCTGTTATAGCTACATCAATATCAAATAGTTCCTCGGTAGGTTTCGTGGCTTCGGTTAATTTGCAGGAGTCAGGCAATATTTCAGATATACTCACAGGCAGGCCTTTTTCAAATCCTTTCTTAAAGCCTGCGGCAACCAGTGAGTTTTCGGGAATAATATTTTTGACGGTTGTCTTTAGAGAGTTAATGTTGTCGACCACGTGAACTTTTGAACCGGATGATTCAGCTCGCTGTTTAAACAGAGAAATCCTGCCGGCAGTTTCCAAGTTAGTCTGAATAAGGCGAGCCTGTTTCACATCAAAGTCGCTATGGCGTATTTGCGAGATTGGGCCTGAGTCGACAGCCCTTCGAATATTCAATAATACCTCATTCTCCACGAGAATCTCTCCTTGTATGCTGTAGATTATCTATTCTTTTGCGAGCGAGAAAGCTCTTTCTCGACGGCAGCGGCAAATCCTTAACTTTTGTCCACCGCCCCGGAATTGAGGGCATCCATTTGACCCAACCGTTTTTGCTCAGAGGTAATAGAACCAAACGCATAATTTTTTGTGCTAATCGATAAAGGACTGGGTGCTTCAAGACAAATGCTCCGACATTCATAGCGTTCTTTTCCAGTAAACTGCCGTATTTTGACTCGGCCAAATCATTTCGCAATTCGCATAGTAAATCGGTCAAAGGTATTTTAACCGGACAGACCTGGTTACAGATACCACAAATACTACAGGCCTTTGGCACAGTGCCCGCCTTTTTGAGGCCCATCAGCAATGGCGATAGAACTGTGCCCATAGGACCACTGTAACAGGTTGGGAAACACTGGCCGCCTATGTGCCTGAAAACAGGACAGACATTTAAGCAAGCGCCGCACCGTATGCACCTGAGCATCTGCCAGTATTTGCTTGCGAGGATTCGACTGCGTCCATTGTCTAAAAGCACCAGGTGGACATATTCGGGGCGCTCCATACCGCTGCGGCCCTTTACCAGATTTGTATACTGCGTAATTCGCTGTCCAGTGGCAAATCTTGCCAGCAGTTTCAGGATTACCGCTGCGCAGTCGGCGTCCTGCACTATGCGTTCTATTCCCATAATGGCCAGATAAACTTTGGGCCATTCCATAACATATCTGCCGTTGCCTTCGTTGGTACAGGTCACCCATACTCCCTGCTCAGCGACCGCAAAATTCACACCGCTTATTCCCATTGAGGCTGTTTTGAATTTGCCTCGAAGATAATTGCGTGCAGCTTTAGTCAGCAACTGCGGGTCGGCCTCTCCGGAGTAGTCTATTTTTTCAGCGAATATCCGTGCCACCTCCTGTGCGCTGAGGTGAACGGCCGGCAAAACTATGTGCGCCGGTTTTTGACCGGATATTTGTACTATGAATTCTCCGAGGTCGGTCTCCGTAACCTCTAAACCGTTGCGTGTAAGCGCATCGGTGACGCCAATTTCTTCGGTAATCATTGATTTGCTTTTGACTATGCTTGTCACCTCGTGTTTTTTTGCGAGCCGGCAGACAATTTCCCTGGCTTCTTGTGCGTCTTTGGCCCAGTGTACATTGACCCCGGCTTGTTCGACTTTTTCGACAAACTTCGAAAGGTAACTGTGCAAATTTGAAAGGACATTGTTGCGCAGCTCGGCCGCGAGGTCTCTGAATTTTTCGACATCATCGAGTTCCTCGCATATAGCCTGGCGTGCTTCTGACTGTCTGTCAGTAGCGTCCTGCAGTTTCTGTGAAAGAGCGCTATCGGCACAGGCTGTTACGGTATTATTGTAGAAATTTTTTCCGTACAAATTCAATCCTTCAGAGCACTATTTATCAACTCAGCAATGTGCATCGCCTTAATGGGTTGGCCAATACGATTAGCGTAACCTGTTATATTCATTGCACAGCCGGCATCGCCGAAGATAAGCCAATTGGCGTTTGTTTTCTGAATACAACAAAGCTTTTCTGCAACCATAACTCTGCTCAGGTGCGGAAAATTGACGGAGAAAGTCCCGCCAAATCCGCAGCACTGTTCGATTTTTTCCAGCGGCACGTACTCAACGCCGGATATCTGTTTTATTAAATTGGTCGGTTCGTCCTCAAGACCAATAGCCCTGTAATGGCAACTACGATGGAAGGTTACAGAGTCTTCGAACCTGGCGCTGTATTCTTTCAAATTCACATTGAGGTACTTTACCAGGAATTCACAAAACTCATAAGTACGTCTTCCTATAGCTTCGGCTTTTTCCAGGCCGACCGGGTCATCCTCAAAAAGCCTTGGATAGTGCTCGCGAACCATCGCAGCACATGAACTTGATGGAGTAATAATTGGACCGGACGTCTGACTGAAAGTGTCCACGAAATGACGCGCTACTTTCAAAGATTGGCGAAAATATCCTGCGTTGAACATAGGTTGTCCGCAGCAGGTTTGCTTTTCAGGACAGCAGATGTTTAATCCCAATTTTGTAAGGACATTTATGGCTGCCCTGGCGGCTTCGGGATAGAAAGTGTCAGCCAGGCACGTTATAAATATGTTTATCCGGGATTTGGTCTCCAGCCTTGGTTTCGCCATAGTCCACGTTTCTTCAATCTTCCTGACTTCTACGATACCATATCTGCCCGTAAAAACAAGCTTCTGAGCATTTCCCCACGAAATTATGGGCGCATTCCGGGAATTCATACCCCACAGTATGCATGGCCTTTGCCGTTTGTGAACTTGTCAATGGTTGTATCCGCGAGGTGAGCAAATTGACACTGTCGGTCCTGAATGGGGCTGGACGAAAGTGGTTAGCGGAGGGGAGGGACCTGGCATAAATCCTGGCGGAATATTCAGATTTGTCTCATTTCTGCCCCGAACGGTAAATCATCATCGTAACGTGGTGCTTCCGTTCACTTGATGATTTCCTCGATTGCTCGCGCCACCACATAATCCGGCAGCTTGGCAAGGGCGGGTTTAGCTTCGTAAGCGGTCATGATGCTCTTATCTGGAAATGCTCCGATTTCCTTGACCAGCTCATCGGCCAGCTGCCGTATTCTATCATCAGCCATACCTGTTTCTGCCTTGTTGTGTACCGCTTCCACTAAAGCCTCAAATTCTGCTTCGCTGTCGTACCAGTTAAGTTGTAACTCCAATTCAATCGCTTCCCGCGCCCGGATACGCTCAAAGGTATATTGAAGCCCAATTGGATTATAGGTTTCCATCCGTTCGTCCACAAAGGCCAGACACGCATCCCGGTACGCTGTGTATTTCTCATCGTCAAAGTCCTCAGGCCATCGCTTCGCGACCTCCGCGCGCAGCAGCTTTTCTACCCTGGCTGTTAGTAAGTCCTTCTCAGCTTCCAGACGTTCATACAGGGCCTCATAGTAAGCATTCAAAAGCAGTTTTGCTTCGTTCATGGGTCTTGAGCCACGATACATATAAGGTGTTCTTGTCACTTCCCAATGGCCATTTGAGCAAAGGAGAATGTTACTACTATAGGAAGTATTGGCAATTTGCCAAGCCTTTAGTGCAACAACACCGTCGTCACAGCCCCTGCAACGAACACCGCAGCCAATGTCTTTCTCGGAATGGCTGAAGCGCCTCTTGTCATTAAGCCATATCTGAAAACAATGACCCGGTCCGAATTGATGGCGATGATGACAGGCGGCATGGCCACTATCTCAGGTGCCCTTTTGGTCACCTATGCGAGTCCACATTTCGGCGCTGACGCAGGCCACCTACTCACCGCCTCAATTATCTCCGCACCCGCAGCCCTGGTAGTTGCCAAGATTATGATTCCCGAAAGCGAAGAGTCCCTCACCAAAGCCATTGTCAAGGTTGACATCCCAAAGCAGGACGCCAACGTCCTCGATGCCGCCTGCCGAGGCGCCTCCGAAGGTGCGAAGCTCGCTCTCAACATCGCTGCAGTGCTCATCTGTTTCATCGCATTCGTGGCTTTACTTAACTGGTTGTTGTCGCTATTGCCCGACATCTCGGGAGCACCGCTGACCCTGGAACGCATTCTCGGCTGGCTCTGTGCGCCACTTGCCTGGATTATGGGTGTCGAATGGGCAGATGCTGATATAGTGGGCATGCTAATAGGCAAAAAGACTATACTAAATGAGTTTCTCGCCTATGAAGATTTGGGAAAATACAAAGATGTGATTTCGCAGAGGTCTTTCACCATCGCCACTTATGCCTTATGTGGCTTTGCAAATTTCGGCTCGATTGCCATTCAAATCGGGGGCTACGGCTCCCTTGTCCCGACCCGTAGAAAAGATTTTGCCAAATTGGGATTACGTGCATTGGTAGGCGGTTCGTTGGCGGCCTTTATGACAGCGGCGATTGCAGGCATCCTCATTTAGTCATACACAACAGCTTTTTCTCTGGGAGTGTTCTTGCACAGTCTCGGAAATTGCATACCGCCGCGATTACCCTAAAGCATGCGGGAACAAAGCTGGAAGTCCGAATGGTATTACGCTTTACTTCTTACCTTTCTCTTCTATAATAGCCTGGGCCGCCTCACGCCCCACGATCCACTCAAGGCGGTCTGCTATCCATTGAGCCTCGTCATCAGAACCAACTTTTTTGTAAAAGCGGTAAAGCTCGCTATGGCGATTGACAACATCGAATCCGATACTGTGCTGAAGCTTCCGCAGGCAAACAGGACAAAGACGCGTAGGCCGGGAGTCACTCTCCTGCAAATGGTTCGAGCCATTTAATACACACTTAAAATATATGCAATGCATCAACCCAAACATATGGCCCGTTTCGTGAACGAGTACCTTGCAGCTTCGCCGCAACAGAACCTTTTCGTAATCTTTTCCACGCTTCTTGCCGTAGAAGGCAGGGTCATAGCGCGCAAAACTGTAGACTCCAACTCGTTCCCGAAGTGAGGCCTGGCCAAAAACGAAATTCCACGAAGGTTCAGGATAAAGGTCTTCCATAGTAATCGCCAGCAGGCAAAAAGCATCAGCAGGGACCTTCTTTTTCAAAATAGCCAAAACATCACTGGTCAAGATTTGCCGATTGTGAGTGTATGGATTTGTGCGACTGGTAATACTATCACCAAGAGCCAAACAAGGAAGAACCTCGACTTTCAAACCAAAGTAAGCCGCAGCATACTCCTTCAACGTCTCCGCCATAGAAATTCGGCCTTTTGGAAATTTTCCCAAGGGTTGCAAATAGATTTTGCTGCGAGTCTTGCTGGGTCGGTTCGGCTTACGCTTAACGAAAGCATCAAAGCTCTGCCCGCTTTCGTAGTGCTCAGCAAGCCAGTCGCCAGGCTTTGGAGTAGGAATCGGTTCGAAGCCAGCACCCGGCTCCAATGCCTTTTTAAGCGTCTCTGGAAGCCTTTCAGTGGGTCCAATAGCTCTAATCCTCTCCGCTGCACTGGGTGGTTTGAAGTCCATCGCTAAAGCCACCGAAAACGCCGAAACAACCGCAATTAAAAAAAACAACCGCCTCATACTGCCTGCAAAGATTTGTTCGTGCGTCGCGCCTTGCTTAAACGTTAAGATAATAACTTACATCTTATCAACGCCGGCGTCAAGGTTCAAAAAGTCTTGGTGCATCTATCTCAGCACATGATGGCAAAGGATACGTAACTGTCGCATCGCCAGTTATAACTGCGCAAGGCGTTAGTCTGTGGTCACATAATTTGTCGGGCCCTAAAATGTGTGTCACTTCTATCCCTTGGGCAACTAAATGGTCGCTCAAAAACCTGCGATGACACTTCCAATAAAACTTCTCTGCACACATAATAGCAGTTCGTGCCGCTGAGGCAATTGACAGAAGCTCTCGAACGCCTGCACGAAACTCCTCAGTTGTCATATAGTCTGCATAATTACGGAAGCCGGGGCTTCTGAGCCCAACATTAGGGGACTCGGCACTCATTCCTGTGTGCCTGCGACCACCTAAAGCTTCCAGCGACACATAACGAATACCCTCTTCTCCCAAGAGCTTGCGGAGCACTTCACCGTTAAAATGTGGAAACCTGCGGGAACTGGGATATCGTCTTATGTCCGCCACCAAGCCGATTTTGTACACTTTCAGCAGCGATAGAAATTCCTTGAATGCATAATTAGAATGACCGATCGTAAACAATCGCAATGTCTTTTCACCACCAGCTTTCATAAAGC
>CAZOUM010000094.1:0-7990 GCA_964582985.1 uncultured Pirellulales bacterium
CTATATGCGCGGTGTCTTAACAATTGAGAATCGACTGATTATTATGCTCGATTTACAGAATGTCCTCTCGGAAGAAGAGTTAGCTAAGTTAAGCGAAATTCGGATAAAGCACCGTAAAATTATAGAAAAAGTGAAGGAAAAGGATGTAAAAGCGAAAGAGGTAAAAGAAGAAGTAAAGAAGTAAGAAGTACCTCCCTGTCATTCCCGCGGAAGCGGAAATCCAAAGAGAGGCAGAGAAGCAAGAAGTAAGAAACAGAGAAAAAAGGAGGAACAAATATGGCTAAGAAAATTCTAATTGCTGATGATTCATTATTTATGCGAAGTATATTGAGAGATATTTTATCCGACAAATATAAGATAGTAGAGGCAGCAACGGGCTCGGAAGCGGAGCGGCAATTTAAAGAGGAAAAGCCTGATTTGACTTTACTAGATATTATTATGCCTGAGGGCGAAGAGGAAGGCATAAGAATTCTTAAAAAGATAGTTAAATCCAACCCAAAAGTCAAGGTGGTAATGATTACCGCTGTCGGACAAGACACTATAATAGAGGAATGCAAAAGACTTGGGGCAGTTGATTATATTGTTAAACCCTTTGATAGAGAAGAAGTAATTAATACAGTGCAGAAATACTTAGGCTAATGCGGATGGTCGCGGATATCCATGAAATTCACGCATAGATAGATAGGATGATAAAATGAAAAATGCTCAAATTCGTGTTTTAGTTATAGATGATTCCATATTTATGAGAACACTAATATCTGATATGTTAAATTCTGACCCGGAGATTGAGGTGATAGATACTGCCAAAGATGGTAAAGAAGCCATAGAAAAACTATCCAAAATAAGACCCGAGTGTATTACCCTGGATCTGGTCATGCCCGGGTGGGACGGTCTAACTACATTAGAGCATATAATGGCTGAATACCCTACTCCGGTGATTATACTATCTGCCCATAGCAAAAAAGACGCCGATATCACTATAAAATGCCTTAAGGCAGGAGCGGTAGGTTTTGTTCTTAAGCCATCAGGTGAGTTATCACTGGATGTAAAAGATGTCAAGCACGAGATTTTAGAGAAGGTGAAAGCCGCCTCAAGGGTCAACGTGGGGAGAATCAAATTACTCGTCCGCAAAAAGCGAAAACAGCCAAAGCGTAAACCGGCGGCTTTAAGCGAGATTATTGTTATCGGTGCATCCACAGGAGGCCCGCAGACGCTGGAGGCAATTTTATATTCTCTACCCGTAAAGCTCCCCGTTCCGGTAATTATTGTACAGCATTTACCAACGAGATTCTTTACAGAAAGTCTGGCTGAACATCTGAATAAAGTCACTGATTTAGAAGTAAAGGTGGCTGAAAATGCTGAGGTTCTTCAACCAGGCAAAGTCTATCTTGCTCCTGCTGGATTCCAGATGACCTTTAAAATGTGCGATATGGAGGTGGTTACATCTTTAACTGAAGCACCACCCAATAGCTTAAGTCCCTCAGTCGATATAGCCATGGAATCTATTGCAAAAATTTATGATGGAAATTCGCTCGGGATTATCTTAAGCGGTATGGGATGCGATGGACGAGAAGGGATGAGAGCAATCAAGGAGGCCGGTGGTAAAACAATTGTGCAAGATGAGTCTTCCTTAATATTCGGTATGCCCAAGGCGGTTATCGAGGCGGGCATTGCGGATGAAGTATTATCCGTAGATGACATAGCTGATGCAATGATGGAATGTGGGGGAATATAAATGCCAGAAGATATGACCAAATACAAAGATACCTACCTCAGCGAGGCTAAAGAACATCTCGCCTCTATGGAAAAGTTGCTGCTCAAATTTGAGAAAAAGCCGGCAAAAATAGAGCCGATCAGCGGCATATTCCGCGAGATACACAGCTTAAAGAGTATGTCTGCTGCGATGGATTACCATAAAACCAGCCAACTCTGCCATGCCATGGAAGACGTGTTAGAGGGTATAAGGAAGGAAAAAGTAAAACCGGAAGATTGCATTGATGTATTATTCGAATGTTTTGATACGCTTAAGGCAAGCCTAAAAGAAATTTCCCAGAATAAGGAAGAACTTGATATAGATAACCTGGTGCAGAAATTGAAGGAACTCTCTGTCGGGGCTAAGGGATTAAAGACTAAAGACCAAAGATTAAAGACAGAGGAAGCCATCGTAGAAAAGATGCAATCGATAGAAGTAAAAGTCGAGAGATTAGATTTACTCATGAATTTAGTCGAAGAACTATTGATTAACAAGATGAGACTTGACCGGCTTAAAGAAGAGCTTAAAAACCCTGAGCTAAATGCTATCATGGATAACCTGCAAAGAGTTATAGTCGATATGCAATATAATATAATGCAATCAAGGATGGTACCTATAGGGTTTGTCTTTAACAGGTTCCCCCGAATGGTCAGAGACTTAGCCAAGAATCAGAAAAAAGATGTAAATCTGCAAATACAGGGAGCTGACATAGAGCTGGACAGAGGCGTTATAGACGAAATTGGCGAAAGCTTGGTTCATCTTATAAGAAACGCTATTGACCATGGGATAGAGACCCCTGAAGCAAGAAGAAAAGCTGGAAAACCCCCTCAGGGAACGATAATTCTAAACGCTGCGAGTAGCAAAAATTTCGCAATTATCAAGGTTGCCGATGACGGGGCAGGTCTGGACTTAGAAGAGATAAAAAATACTGCTATAAAAAGGGGAATATTATTTGCCGGAGCTTCAAAAGAAGAAATAATAAATTCAATCTTTTCTGGTTTAAGCACTACTAAACAGGTTACTTCAGTCTCCGGGAGAGGTTTTGGCTTAGATATAGTCAAAAATAAGGTCGAATCCTTCGGAGGCACTATTAAAGCCGAGTCAGAGCCAAAAAAGGGAACAACATTTACCATAGAGATGCCTTTGACCCTGGCTATCATTAAGACCTTGTTTGTTGAAGTCGGGGCGAAACTCTATGCAATTCCTTTAGTCAACATAGAAAGGTTAGTTACTGTAAACAAGAAAGACATAAAAGGGATGTTAAACTATGAGGCAATTGTCTTAAATGAACAAGATATCCTCATAACCAGATTAAATACACTTTTTGATACACCATCTTTAGGGCTGGAGAAACAGCCCATAGCAATTATTAGAAAAGGCAAAGAAAAACTGGGTTTGGCAGTTGATGCTTTCTCCACGACACAGGAAATAGTCATTAAACCCTTAAATAAATTGGTAATAGAAAATAAATATTTCGCCGGTTCTACAATAGTCGGTTCAGGCGAAGTGGTGCTGATTTTAGATATAGCGAATTTGATTCTCACAAAAAGAAGTAAGGACGTATAGTATACGCCTTGATAGCGTATAGCGTAGAGAAAAGAAGAAACCAGGAGTAGGGGTTCGATTTATCGAACCCGCAAGCAAAAGTTACCGGGATAACTCGCTTCGGATAAATCCGACCCCTACAAAATACAAATAGAAAGACATCTAAATTTAAAAGGAGGAGGAGAGAATGCTAAAAATATCAAAAAAAAACCTACTAGCCGAGATAACCAATGAAGCAGCCAAGGACGCTTCTTTGGCTTTATTAAAGCTTTGTGGTGAAAAAATTACTATAGAGTTTGCTGATGTAAAAGTTGAAAAGATTCAAAAAGCCTTTTCGGGTGTAGATCTTGAATCAATAGTTGCAGGGGTATATCTTCCTATCACAGGAGATATTAAAGGTGCCTCAATCTTGATATTTCCCGAAAAGATTGCCTATACTCTGTGTGATATGCTGGTTAGAAGAAAACCAGGAACGACCCGGAAACTGACAGAGCTTGATAAATCGGCATTAAAGGAGGTCGGCAACATTATCTGCGGAAGCTTATTAACTGTTTTTTCAAACATTCTGAAGATTAAAATAATTGAAAATGTGCCGGAATTAAGTTTTGATATGTTTGGCGCAGTTGTAGACCAGATCATCATTCAATTTGTCCAAAAAGCAGAAGAGGTGTTAATCATAGAATTAAGATTTGGCTTTGAACATATCATGATAAAAGGACATATTATTCTTATTTTCGGGCATAAAGAGATAAAAGCTATTATAGATGGGCTCTTTAAGGAAAACGAGATTAGAGGGTAGTTAACGAAATGAAAAATATCGAAGTATATATGGGAGATATAGCAGTAATAAAGGGTGAGGATAACCTGGTTGCATCAGGTATTGGCTCTTGTCTGGTTATTACACTCTATGATCCTAAACACAAAATCGGCGCTTTAGCTCATACCATGTTATATGCTCGTCGTTTATCATTTGAGGTACGTAATTCGAAAGACGAAAGACGAAAGACCAATCCGGACGAGTCACCGGACACAAAATACGCCGATACTGCTATAGATGAGATGCTAAAAAGAATAGAGACCTTAGGTGCAAAGAGAGAAAATATAGAGGCAAAGCTCATCGGCGGGGCAAATATGTTTTCTGCTTTCGAGTCAGATTTCGGCAAAGAAAATGTCTCCCGCGCAAAGGAGAAACTTAAAAAAGCAGGCATAGCGATAGTGGGTGAATGTGTCGGTGGTTCCCAGGGCCGTTCTGTAGAATTTTCTGTTACAACGGGAATCGTTACAGTAAAGACAAAATTTTAATAGATTCCCGTTTTCACGGGAATGACATAATTGGTGCGGAAATGAAAGATAAAGATAATACAAATCGAATGAGTAAAATGTTAATAGATTCAAACCGTACTTTTTTGTATAAAGTATTGCTTTTAGTGTAGGGGCCGGATTTATCCGACCCGAAACGGGCTACATTCTATACAGGCTTAAGGATGTAATGTGAACCGAGAGGAGTTAGTAATGGATCGAAAGAATATTCTTTTATTCGAGCCAGATAAAGAAGTAAAAAAAGTTTTTATCGACTGGCTCAAAGAAGAAAAATATAGTGCTAAGCCAGTAGAGAACCCCGAACAAATTCTTGCCCGGTTATCTGGAGAAAAATTTGATATTTTGATAATAGATATCGATTTTCCTGAAGTTGCAGAGTCTTTATTAAACCTATGTCGAATATTAAAAAAAGACCGGCATTTTTCAGAATTTCCAATCACGGTTCTAACTTATGGAAAAAATACTAAAATAATAGCCAACTATATTGAGGTAGGCGTAGACAATTTTATGCTCAAGCCATTTGAAACGGATTCTTTTCTGAGTCGCATTGATACCATATTTAGGCAAGTCGAGCTTAAATCTAAAGGAAAAAAAGTCTTAGACCTAAACTATATCAATTATTTAATCAAGTTAACCGGCGAAACTACCAGGAAAGATTTTTTTATACTATCCTCGGTTATTTTTAATAAGTTGATTATCGACAAGGTAAAGGGTGTTATTGGTGAGCCAGTTATTGTAATAATAATAAAGAGACTTGGAGAGCTTATAGGAGAGGACTATGAATTTGTGAAGGAAGTTAGATTCTCGGATGGCAAGATACTTATGGATAAGGTTGATAAAGCCTCAAAAGACGTGCCTGTTGAAAAACTCATCGTTGCTTTCTGGGATTATATCTATGGATTCCTGCAGCTAATCCAGACCCTAACCTCCGATATCCTGATAGAGCGGAGGTGAAAAATAGAGTGATGTGTAATAGAGGCAAGTATACAAACAAAATTACCCCCCCCCCCCCCGAAAAAATCCCGGGGATACCTTGGAGATAAAATATCTCAACTTGCTGATATTATAGATAATTTAACTATGGAAAACAAGCAATTAACACAAGATCTTGAGAAAGCAAATAAGGAATTACATAGAAGGTTACATGAATTATCTATTCTCTATGAATTAAGTAAAGAGATAAGTTATACCGTCAATTATAAACAACTTGTGAAATTAATAATGGACTCACTCTATAAGGTGGTAGACTATCATGTTTGCGCTTCACTTATCTTAGATAAAGAAGAGGGAATATTAAATATAAGGGTTGCCTATCCGGTAAGCGACAGTTTTATTCAAGATGTTAAGTTAAAAATAATATGGAGCGTTATGTCTCTTACTGGACGAAATGTTAGAGAAGAGAAGCTATCTGTTGTTATGGATAGCGAGAAAAAGGCCGAAAGTGAGGAAGGAGGGATTAAAGGAAAGGTAGAGTCTTTCTTTAATGTACCGCTGATTTCTGGGGATAAGCTAATTGGTATGATTAATATCAGTAGTTTAAAGGAGAATTCCTTTAGTGATACTGATATCAGACTTATATATACCCTGACTAATCAAGCTTCATTTGCTATTGAAAGACTCAGAGAGGTAATCATTGCTGAAAAAAGTAAGATGGAAGCCATGGTGGAGAGTATGGTTGAGGGCGTAATTATGACTGATAATCAAGAAAAACTGGTAGTTATAAATCCAGCTGCCAAAAAATTGTTAGGGTTTAATCCGAATGTGCAGGTGACCAGCAAGAAGTTGATCCAGTCTTTCAAAAAAGCAGGGGTAGAAGGATTTTTTACTAAGGGAATAGACTTTAGAGAAGAAGAATTCTCTAAAGAAATATATATTACTAAGCCGAGACCCCACACCTTATATACTACCCAATCCTTGGTCAAGGGTACAAGAGGAGAAAAATTAGGTTTTGTTATAACTATTAGAGATATCACTGCAGAAAAAGAGGTGGACCGAATGAAAACCGAATTTATCTCCACAGTTTCTCATGAATTAAGGACCCCTCTTTCTATCACCAGGGAAGGCATAAGCCTTGTCCTGGATAAAATACCAGGCAAGATAAATAAAAAACAGGATAAGATCCTTACTATCGCCAAGGGAAATATCGACAGATTAGCTCGAATTATAAATGATCTCCTTGATATATCCAAAATTGAAGCAGGTAAGGTAGAATTAAAAAAGGAAAGAGTTAAAATAACAAATCTGATAGAACAGGTTGCTTCTTCTTTTGAAAACAAAATAAAGAAGAAAGGCTTGGAACTAAAAGTAAATTTACCCAAGAAAGGGGTATATGTATATGTGGAAAGCGATAAAATTGTTCAGGTCTTTACCAATCTATTAGGAAATGCGTTGAAATTTACTGAGAAAGGTTGTATAGAGATTTCAGCTAAAGAATTAGAAGACGAGATTGAATTTGTTGTTAGTGATACGGGTATAGGCATTTCCAAAGATAACTTGACCAAATTATTCAACAAGTTTCAGCAGTTTGGTCGGATTGATAGTGCAGGAGAGAAAGGGACAGGTTTGGGGCTTTCCATTGTCAAAGGAATAGTTGAGGCGCACCATGGTAAAGTTCGGGTTGAAAGTACACCGGGCATTGGGTCTAAATTTATTTTTACCTTGCCTAAATATACTGCTAACAAGGCGCTCTTCCAGGAATGTATTAATAATAGCATAAAAGAGGCGATAAAGAAGAATTCAAAAATGTCTCTTGTTGCAGTATCTATCTTTGAATTAAATAAATTAAAGCAGAAGCTATCTCGCCAGATTTTAGACTCTACTTTTAAAGATGTAGAAGAGATGCTTCGAAATAATAATTGTCGAACAGGAGATGTTGTTGTAAGGGAAACTAATGAGAATATTGTTCTTTTAACTAATTGTGATAAAAAAAATGCTTTAAAGGTAGAAGGTAGGATAAAGAAAACACTGGATGATTATCTAAAACAGCAGAGTCTAACTAAAAATATTGAGTTTCAAATTGGCTGTTCTACCTATCCAGATGATGGCTTATACGCTGAAAAATTACTTAAGACAGCAGAGAAGTAGCTTTTGTCATTCCCGCGGAGGCGGGAATCTATCTTTAAATATCATTCTGGATTCCCATTCCCCGATCAGGTCGAGGACAGGTTTCATGGGAATGACAGAAAAAGAGAATGGGAATGATAGAAAATTACCAAAAGAAGAGAGAGGAAGGATGGGTAATAAAAATGACTAAAAAGCGAATTTTGGTTGTGGACGATGAAAAAGATTTTGTAGAGATGATTAAATTTCGTTTAGAGGCAAGCGGATATGAGGTTATTGCTGCTTTTGATGGAATTCAAGGTGTGTCATTTG
>CAZOUM010000095.1:0-7976 GCA_964582985.1 uncultured Pirellulales bacterium
ACCCCCAACCTTCGGTTTTGGAGACCGACGCTCTGCCAATTGAGCTACTGGCCTAACGCTTAACCATTCTTTTATTGATTACTTCTCGTCTTCTTAAAAATATCTCGGTTATCAATCGTTAATCACTTACGCCTCAATTTATGAGTCGTATGCTTGCGCTCGTTCTTGCAAAACTTCTTTAGTTCCAATTTGGGCGTTCCCTCTGCTACACTGACACTTGTGCGGTAGTTTCTGCGGCCACATTCTCTACACTCAAGCCAGACATACTCTCTTTTACTTTTCTTCTTAGCCATAACACTTTCCCCGCCAAGCAGATTCGCTTACTCAAGAAACATCTCCCTACACTGCGAATACTACGCAGACATTAATTCCTATTATACTGCGAGCACTTCGTTTTGGTCCTCTGCTTGTGCGGCCGGCAAACGCCAGCATCTGTTCGGAGACGCTTATTCAAGGACCTTCGTTACCACTCCGGCGCCGACTGTCCGGCCGCCCTCACGAATAGCAAACCGAAGACCCTCCTCCATGGCGATTGGAGCAATAATCGCCACCTCCATTGCTATGTTATCACCTGGCATACACATCTCTGCGCTCTTGCCTTCCCGGCTCATCAACGACTTAACCCCCCCAGTCACATCGGTCGTTCTGAAATAAAACTGTGGCTTATAGCCTGGGAAGAACGGTGTGTGCCGGCCACCTTCTTCCTTCGTTAGGACATAGACCTCTCCTTGAAACTTGGTGTGGGGGGTAATACTGCCAGGTGCTGCGACAACTTGTCCTCGCTCTAAGTCTTTCTTTTCTACGCCCCGTAAAAGCATGCCGATGTTATCGCCGGCCTGGCCTTCGTCGAGCGTTTTGTTAAACATCTCCACGCCTGTAACGATCGTCTTTCGTGTCTCTTTAGCAAGCCCGACGACTTCAACTTCGTCGCCAACACGAACCTTGCCACGATCAACCCTGCCTGTACCGACTGTGCCGCGGCCCTTAATGCTGAAAACGTCCTCAACCGGCATAAGAAACGGCTTGTCTACATCACGCTCAGGAACCGGCAGGTAGTCATCTACCGCATCCATCAACTCGTCTATGCACTTGCAGGCTTCATCGTCTTTGCCTTCGCTTTCCATCGCCGCTAAAGCCGAACCTTTAATAATAGGAATATCGTCGCCGGGAAATTCATATTTGTTCAGCAGGTCTCTTATCTCCAGCTCGACCAAATCGATCAGTTCAGGGTCGTCAACCTGGTCCACTTTGTTCAGGAATACGACAATCCTGGGCACATTAACCTGACGAGCAAGAAGAATGTGCTCGCGTGTCTGGGGCATTGGGCCGTCACCAGCCGCCACTACCAGGATGGCCCCGTCCATTTGGGCTGCACCCGTAATCATATTCTTGATATAGTCGGCGTGTCCCGGACAATCAACATGCGCGTAGTGGCGTTTGTCCGTCTCGTACTCTACGTGGGCAGTATTTATTGTAAGCCCACGCATTTTCTCTTCCGGAGCATTATCTATGTCTTCAAACTTCTTGATAGTACCTTTGCCAGATTTCTGTACCAATCGCATTGTGATTGCAGCCGTCAATGTTGTCTTACCGTGGTCAACATGACCGATAGTTCCAATATTGATGTGTGGTTTTACCCGCTCAAATACCGCCTTAGCCATCTTAATATTAACCTCCAATGTCCTAAATTATTATCTTATTCCTCACCTATTCCAGTCCCTGAAAAACTGCTTCGGCCCTTACTATAACTTACCGCCAAGACCTTCGGCAAAGTTCACCGTCTGTCTCGACGTGACATACTTGCATTCAGCTGCTGATGGGACTCGGACCCATGACCTCGTCCTTACCAAGGACGCGCTCTACCAACTGAGCTACAGCAGCAATACTGAATTCGCCACTTGGCGTCGGTATTTAGTAAACCGTACATAAACAGCGACTTTGGCTAAATACTGTCAACCGACGAAGAATAGACCTTACGCTCGCCTATTGTTCAGCAGGCTCAAGTCTACAAAAATACCATCCGCGGCTCACAATCGCCAGCGCCCATAAAGTTAAACCACCTATTTTACGAATACGAGCCTCAACCTGTAAACACAAAAAACTCAAAAAATGCAAAAAAAACGCCAAACTCGCAGATTTTTTTTGCTTTTTGCCACAAAAAGCCGCAGTCAACGAACCATCATCATCGCAAGATTATACACATACTCGCACTACTTGCAAACGGAATCCCCGTTAATTGCCAGTTTCTTGGGGCTTATTCTGGTTTCCCAGCTTGCCCGAGGCGGTCCTTCCACCGTTCTATCTGCTTTTGCCACATCGGCCTGGGCTCACGGATAGTTATCTTACTAAGTGCTACGAATACCTCGTTAGGATCGGCTCCTGCAGGTGGGTGCGCAAAATAGCTGTCAATCGACATCGCAATGGGACTATTGGGGTCTAAGTCCTTAGCAAGTAAGCAGTTATCTACAACTCCGGTAGCTTTCTCCAGGTTCGGCCATCTCAAATACAGGTCCAGCATATCGGCCGAGACAGCCTCTCTTTCTTCCGCCGTCTCCGCCGCTTGGTATAATAGCCCGTAAAAATCCGCCGCCTGTTCGAATTTGCCGCTTTTCTTATAAAGCCCAGCCAGTTTTTCCCGTGTACGTTTCAGTATTTCTGGCTTGTTTTCGCTCTCTGCTTTTCGCTCTGCGGTTTCCAGAAGAGAAACCATCTGCTCGTCAGATAGCGGGCCCTTGGCGCTCGTCGAATTGAATTCAGCTATCCACTTGTCCAGGAAACCGGCATTACAACTGGAGCTCTTAAATATGTTGAGCATTGCTTGCCAGGCCAGTTCGCTTTCGCCTGTCAAACCGATTTTTTTCGCCAGCAAGGCCAAATCACCCTTGCCGCCGACCTCACCGATAAGTTCTATCACTTTCGTCCTCACTATAATACTGGGGTCGTTGACAAAATCTCTCAATCTCTTCAGCGCCCTTGCTTTGTCAATATAGATAAGCCCATCTACTGCCGCTTCCCGCACCAGGTTTGTCTCATCACCCAGGGCTTCTTCAAACAAAGATTTGAAAAGTTTCTTTGCTTGGGCTTTGTAAACGCTTTCTGCGCACAAACCTACCATTGTGCTGAGCAACTTCCCGCGCAGGGTACCATCCGCCTTTGCTGCTTCCTGTTTGTACCTTTCCACGAGCCAGCCAAGATATTGGCTAACCTCGGCTGGCGTCACTGGCGTCAAACCATTCTGCTCCAGTAGCTTTCTTATAACTTCAGCACCTTTTTGGGCTTTTTCCAGTTCTTTCGCAGAGAGATACTCGTGTGCCAAGTCTAAAGCCTGCTTTCTTGTCTGCAGCGAAATCTTGACCAGTGAATCTGGCAGCAAAGCGTACGAACATGCCGCGCCCAGTGCCACGAATATCTCCGTCCGAACCTCATCATACTCCTCAACCTTGTGCCGCGCCAGCAGCTTTTCGGCTGAACTCAATTCCCCCATCAGAGATAATAGTTTCGCGGTTTTCAGCCGAACATCTTTCTCCGGGTCAAAAATCAAATTGTTCAAAATGGGCCCGAGTTCACCAGGCAGTTTAGGATTTGTCCCTTTTTGCCACTCCTCGACTTTCTTCAATGCCCACAACCTCACTATCTTTCTTGAATCACTCAAATGCGTGGCTAAGAACTTGCCTTTATCAGTATCGTCGGTCTTGGCCCCATATATTTGACCTAACGCTGATAGATACCCCCCTTGCCACAGGTTTAACTGGGTTTTCATCTCGCGTATCTGTGCTTCCTGCCAAATCAGACGATTCCGCAGAAACGCTTCTTGGCCTTCGCGTTTGAGATTCTTTATCATCTGCTCGCGAGCTTCGGCATCTTTGCCAACCGGTATGCCAAGTGATTTCAAGGTCTGCTCTGCTGCAGCAGCCACCTGCTTCTCAGGGTCGCCAACTATGCTTATGAGTCTAATAACTGCCTTCATGTCCGGCTGAAGTCTTAATGCATACATTGCATTCAGCCTTGCTTTGACCGGTAGCGACGTGTCCACTACTATTTTTTCAAGCCCATCCGATATTTGTTCATACTTAAAAAGCAAAAGTGCCTCACCGGCCAATCTGCCCCCGGCAAAATCATCAGTAGTCAAAATATTAAGCAATGGCCGGATAAAGTCGCTCTTGTCCTTCATAGTCTTGAGTTCTGCCCCAGCCTGACACAATGCCTTACAAATAGCTCCCTGGGCAGCCTTATTCTCAGTTTGCTTCAGTGCGTCAAGCATGACCTTTCGGGCCAGTGGGTCGGTACTGAACAGCAGCACAGTTGCCGCATTTATCGAGCCCTTAAACAGGGCATCTCTGTTAACTTTCAACTGCTCATCAAGCTCAACCTCCGCAACCGTATCCTTAACCGGCACGGCCGGTTTGTCTTGACCGATGCCGGTCTGCTGGCAGCCTATCACCAGCAGCAACATCAGCAAAGGTACCCGTCGATATAGCCATTTTGCGCTCATTCGCACGGCCCAAAAGAAACTCTTGTGCGTCAATTCAGCTATCATAGTAATCCTGAAACTGCATTCAAGTCAATAACCTATTGTCTATTTTCGACTTATTATTTTCTATTTTAATCGGACACTGCAAAACTGCTATTGACAACTAATTATGGCCTTGGGTGGTATTTCTTGTGAATCCTCCGCAATCTTTCTTGGTCAACGTGTGTATAAATCTGCGTCGTGGCTATGTCCACATGGCCAAGCATTTCCTGAACGCTTCGCAAATCGGCTCCGCCGGTCAACAGGTGTGTCGCAAAACAGTGTCTTAGCGTATGAACGGTCAGATTCCTTGGCATACCTGCGCGAATCGCATATTTCTTAACCAATCTCCAAATCTCAATACGACTCATAGGCCGACCTGTTCGCGATAGCAGCAGAAAATCGGCGCTGAAGGGCTTAGCCAGTTTCGGCCGCAGCTTTGAAAGGTACTCAACGGTTGCTGCGATGGCGGCTTTGCCGGTAGGTATTATGCGTTCTCTATTGCCCTTGCCAATGCAACGTAAGTAGCCGATGTCAAGGTTCAAATCGGTGGTCTTCAGCCCAGCCAGCTCGCTGGCACGAACTCCGGTGGCGTAGAGCAGCTCGAGCATTGCTTTGTCACGAAGATAAAAAGGTTCTTTCGGCGAAGGAGCGTTCAAAAGATTCACAACTTGTTGTTTGCTGCAGATAATCGGCAGTCTCTGCCACAGCTTCGGGCCTTCAAGAGTTGCAGTCAAATCATTATCAACAAGCCCCATCAGTTTGGCAAATCGCAGAAACATTCTTATAGCAACCAGGCCGCGCTTTACCGAGCTTTCGCTCCGCTGGCTCTTCGTGAGAGTCCGCAGATAGTTTTGGATAAGGGCTGGCTTTATCTGGCCAAGCTGACTTACTCTTTCAGAGTTGCAGTATTGTAGGAAGCCTTTCAAATCGCGACCGTATGCCAAAATAGTGTTGTTGGACAGGCCTGCCTCAACGGTCAAATAGTTGAGAAAATCTCTGACGCTCTGTCCTAAAGGCATAGACCGTAATTTTTCACTGACGGATTGTACCTGTGTTGACGGCATTCATTCCCTGATACACAGTGCGCAGTCCAACTGCCCAATACTCTAAATATCGGCGTTAAAAGGAGATAACCTTTAGCTGCTAATGTCGAACCCAACCAGTCCAGCAACAGCAGTGCAGATTTTCAATCCAGAAGATTTTGCCACTTTTGCTGATGGGAAACAGACGTCTATCATTCCGGCCACAGTTGCTCGGTAAGCCAGCTATCCGCCAGAGTATCCAAATCCAGCCAATCCACGAAACCATCAAGCGGCTCGGGGGCGATGTCTGCTGATGGAATACCGGGTGGCTGCAGCCATTGACTTCCAAGGATAGCATAGTCCTTAAAGCTGACGACGCAGTCACCGCTAAAATCGGCTGTTGGGCCATACTTCGGAACGCATCTCGACACGTACAGCCGGATATCGTCAAAGTATACGGTACCTGTGCCACCTGGAATGAGCCAATTATTCCTGTCACCAAAACCGAATATAAACCGTGTTGACATCAGTCAAGTCGACACCGCCATTGTTGAAGTCTTGCAGGTCAATATTCCACTCCTGCCAATCCGCAAGCTTTATGTCATTCAGCTCTTCATCTTCGCCGTCGCCACAAACTCAAGCATTTAACCAAACTGCCTATGAACCGTTATTTCCGCCTCCCAATCTAATATTCATAAAAACAATTGCTTCTTGAGCCCAAAGCTCACCGCAGATATAATCTGACCGGTCTCGCTAAAACCTGAGAAAGGACTGGAAAGAAAATGAACGAAGTTAAACGATTACTCTTGATAGGTTCATCGCTGTTGCTCTTGGTAGGCTGCGCTCAACAGCGCCAATTCAAAGCAGTTGACCAGATATGCGTCTCGAACGTTCAAAAGCAGCAGGCGATGCAGGTAGCCGAAGATGTCCTCCGTGGAATCCACTTTACAATCAGCAAGGCCGATGCCGAGCAAGGGATTATAAGAACCAGGCCATTGCCGGGGGCCCAATTCTTTGAATTCTGGCGAAGCGATAACGTCGGCACCGAAAACTCTGTTGAAGCAAACCTGCACAGTCTTCGAAGGGCCGCGGAACTAAACCTGACGCAGCAGGATGGGCGATTGTGCATTGGCTGCGATGTAAAGGTGCAGCGATTGTCCCTTCCCGAATTTGAGGTCAGCAGCAGCTCCCGGGCATACGAGATGTTTTCGAGAAGCACCGCAAAGATGCAAGAGCTTATATTGCGCCGCGAGCAGGAAAAAGAAATGGAATGGCTCGATATGGGCCAGGACTCCAGACTATCAACAGAAATCCTAAAGCGCATTGAAGCTAAGTTAAAAGTAAAAAATGAAAATTGAGAACGCAGTACAAGGTACAGAACATCGATGAGAGTATTGGTTTGCGGCGGAGCAGGTTATATCGGCAGCAATATGACAGCTATGTTGGCTGCCACTGGCTTCGAGCCGATTGTATTTGACAATCTTAGTACAGGTCATAGGTCTGCGGTAGCCGATGCTGAGTTTGTCCAGGGCGATTTAGCCGATTATGAGTTGCTCGCAAAAATGCTCAAGGAATACAAAATCGACGTCGTAATGCACTTTGCCGCCCTCATCGAGGTCGGTGAATCAGTGCAGTCACCGCTCAAATACTACCACAACAATCTTTCGAATACCCAGACTTTGCTCTCCGCCATGGAAGCGACCGGTGTTGAAAAATTTGTCTTCAGCAGCAGCGCCGCAGTCTATGGTATGCCCAAAAAGGTCCCTGTAACCGAAGATGCACCGAAAGAGCCAATCAATCCATACGGCCAAACCAAGTGGGCGGTTGAAAGAATGTGTCACTATCAAAGCCAAACAGGAAAACTTAGCTACGCAGCCCTCAGATATTTCAACGCCGCCGGTGCAGGAAATAATGCCTCACTCGGCGAAGACCATCGTCCTGAATCGCATCTGATTCCACTGACTATCCAGGCGGCAATCGGAAAACGCACTGAAGTCCAAATCTATGGAACTGATTACCCAACACCCGATGGCACCTGCATCCGTGATTACATTCACATTGATGATTTGTGCAGAGCACATTTGCTGGCGCTGAAAAAGCTGGATGAAAGCTCTGAATTGGTCTACAACCTGGGCAACAACAAGGGCTACTCGGTCAAAGAGGTAATCGAAACGGTCAAAAAGGTCTCAGGCAGGGACTTCAAGGTCGTGGCTTCAGACCGTCGGCCCGGCGATGCTCCGATACTCACCTCCGACGCTACGAAGGCCAAGACCGAATTGGGCTGGGAACCCGAGTTCCCGGAACTGGAAGAGATAATTTCGACGGCTTGGCAATGGCATAGCGAACATCCTGACGGTTATCCGGATTGAGCTAAGAGCCGAACCGAGAACGTAGCAAACAAAGCCAGACAAGAACTGAAAATGAGTGAAATTTTTGTTGGT
>CAZOUM010000096.1:0-7641 GCA_964582985.1 uncultured Pirellulales bacterium
ACACAAGAAGCAAGACTCAAGACACAAGGCACGTTTCTAACGGGGTAAGCGGATAAGAAGCATAATAATTCTGTCTTTCTTAGCAAAATCACCAAAAATGCCTGCATTTTTTGCTTTTTAGTTTACCCCGTTAGAAATTGGGCCTGTTCGCGACGGTTTTTTGTGAAAATGCGCCTTTTTGCGACATTTTGCCGGAAGAATCTTCTAACGGGGTTGATTTTTGCTGCTTTTTGGGGTCCGCCGCAGGCGGATAAATATTTTGTGCGGTGATGGTGAGAAGGAAACGCTGATTAGATCCTGATTATGGTATCATTTCTGGTAGTTTTTCGAGAGTTGGCGATTGTACGTAAATCCTTGTTAACAAACAAGGACGGAATTTTTGGTAGGGACACCTCTCTATCACAAATGCCAGCCGGGGCGATATTGGATATGAAGAAGTTCATTGGCAGCGTCGTTGTTCGTGAACTTCAGGTTCTTCGCGTCCCATTTCAGTTTTTGATCTTTCACTCGAATCGCGATCATGCCAAGAAGCGCCATCTCGGTTAACGGTCCGCCGTAATCAAAATTCGAGCTTGCGGGCCTGCCGTCTTTGCAGGCTCGGATCCAGTCGCCTTCGTGGCCGTCCCTGATCCTTGGGATTGTCTGCTCGGGCCTTTTGTATTCGCGCATCTTTGTTTCGGGTATGATCCTGGCGCCGCCGGCTCCGTGCGAACCGTGCATGATGGTGCCTTTTTCGCCAATAATCAAAGCACCACTTTCCGGTACTCTCCGGCCCTTTTCAAGTTCATCAGGGATAGGCGGCAATAGCCTTCCATCAGACCAGGTCAACTTGACAGGCGGTTTGCTCCCGCGTGCAGGAAATTCGAACCTGACAATCGAGGCCCGTGGGAAAGTTTCCGAGCCTACTTCTTTTTGCCAGTGCGTCGTAGTGGCGCTGATGCTGGTGGGGCTGCCGAGTTCGAGCGCCCAGAAAGCGGGGTCGATTATATGGCAACCCATGTCTCCCAGTGCACCGGTTCCGAAATCAAGCCATGCTCTCCACTTCATCGGATGGTATTCAGGGTGGTAAGGTCTGTAGACAACAGGTCCGAGCCAGAGATCCCAATCAAGCGATTTCGGGACGGGTGGGGTATCCTTCGGTCTGGCCATGACGGCGAAATTCGACCAGGTGTTTCCGCCGACAGGGCGGTCCGTCCAGGCATAAACTTTGGTAACATCACCGATCGCGCCGTCGTCGATCCATTCTTTGAACACGCGGATCCTGTCGGATGAGTGTCCCTGGTTGCCCATCTGGGTCTGCACCTTGTATTTGCGAGCCGCCTCCGTTATCTTCCGAGCTTCATAGACCGTGTGAGTAAGAGGCTTTTGACAGTAAACGTGCTTGCCCCTGGCCATCGCAGCCATTGTAATCACCGCGTGCGTATGATCGGGAGTGGCTATGACAACGGCGTCGATGTCCTTTTGCTTATCGAACATCACACGATAATCTTTGTAGAGCTTTGCTTTGGGGTATCTCTTGATGGTCTTGGCGGCGTAATCGCTGTCAACATCGCACAGGGCTACGATATTCTCGCCTGAACACTGCTCGAGATTGCTGCCGCCCATTCCACCGATGCCAATTCCGGCAATATTGAGCTTATTGCTGGGAGCGTCTGCTCCTAACAGGCGACTTGGAATGTAATGAAAGGCAAAGCCGGCCATGGCCGAATTTGCCAGGAATTTCCTGCGGGAGATTGATTTGTCTGCACTGCTTTTTATAAACTTACCTCCAATGATCTAATGCCCTTAACCAGGGACTACCATAACCCGACATTTCCCATTTAAGCGTTCACAAAACATTATTCTATCCTTTCGATGCTAATAATTTTACCAAATTCAACTTGAACTATCAAGATTTCTCTTTTCTGAGGCAGCTTCCTTACGGTTTCCACGGACAGTGCGCGTGAAATCGTAGGACTCGGCTATGTTCCCGAACCCTCCACGCTCTTACTTTTCGGCTTGGGTGCGGTGATGGTGAGAAGGAAACGCGGAAGTTGATTTCGTTGACTACGGTATGTTTGCAGGGCTTTGGCTGACCTTCTGCCCCGACGACTGGCCGTTAAAGTGAGGGCTTTGAATTGATTATCGATTAGTGATGATTGATTATTTGTGGAGATTGCCGCGCCCCCAATCAGGTAGGGGCAAGCTGTGGTCGCAATGACCGGTTTATACCGCACCTATTTAATTTTAACGCCCGCCAAATTATATAACTCCATAAGAGCAAAAGGATTATCTTTTTACATAAGCGCACTTTTTAAATAGGTGCGGTATTATTGTTTTCTTAGCCAGGTGACGAATTTTGCTAAACCATCTTCTATCTTTGTCCGCGGGTTATATCCCAGTTCTTTTAGTAAAATCACAAAATGGGATGTTTTTCCGTAGGCCTCCTGAGATAGCAAAAGCGGCGCCGCAAAGACGCCGCTCGTGCTATGTAAATCTCTTATCCTGGATACAACCGCTACTACTCACTCTGCAAAGCCTGAAGCGTTTGCGTACGATTTCTGACCCGGACAATGCAGCCGCTCTGGTCTCCTTCTTGTTCTCCGTGGACCGTTATTGTACCATTTTTCTTCGCAACAACCCGGTCGACCGGGCCTTTGCCGTTGGCGAGATTCACGCCGTATTCATCACCGGGCGTTAGCCCCCAGCAGTTCACCTGAATGATTGTCTTGTCCTCACCCTTGGCATAGTTAAGCACAGCCCTGCCGGAACCATCCAGGTCGGGGCTGCCTTCCACGGGCACAAGGTTTAGCTTGACCGCCTTGGCCAGGGCGATTCCTCCCACACAGAGGACTATCGCCGCAATACATATCACTATACTCTTTTTCCACATGGCCTACCTCCTTAAATGAGATTTCCAATTTACGTTTGCTCAGCTACGCCGCTGAGCCTCATTTCCGATAGAATATCAAGTCTGTCTTGAAAAGTCAATATCAAGCAACATTTTTTTCTGTAAATTTTCTTATTGTCTGAATAATGACCCGTTTACTGTTTTCTTAGCCACGCGACGAATCTTGCTAAACCATCTTCTATCTTTGTTCGAGGGTCATATCCCAATTCTCTGACAGCTTTAGTAACATCGGCATAAGTACGTTCGACATCACCCGGCTGAGGCGGCTGATATTCTTTGACTGCCTTTTTGCCGAGCGCCTTTTCTATTTCCACAATTAAATCATTGACCGATATCGGCCTTGATTCGCCAAGGTTATAGATACTAAATTCGTGACCCGTTGCCCGTGACCTTGGGCCCGAGGACTCGTGCTTCGAGCGACGAGCGACGAGTTGGTCGATTGCTGCGACCGTGCCGTCGATAATATCATCAATGTATGTGAAGTCGCGCATCATACTACCGTCGCCATAGACCGGTATTGGTTTATCCTGTTCGATAAGCCTGGCGAATTTGTGGATGGCTAAATCAGGCCTTTGCCGAGGCCCGTAAACGGTAAAATAACGCAGACAGGTGACATTTATTCCGTAGAGATGATAATATGTGTGGCATACCAGTTCGGCAGCCTTTTTAGTTGCGGCGTAGGGCGATATGGGGAAATCGACGTTATCGTCCTCGGAGAACGGCACTTTTTTATTGTTGCCGTAGACGCTTGAACTCGACCCGAAAATAAATCTACTGACTTTGTGTTTCTTCGCGGCCTCGAGCAAAACTACTGTCCCGTTCACGTTCACATCAGCGTAAATAAGCGGCTGGGCAATTGACGGCCTGACACCTGCTCTGGCAGCGAGGTGTACAACTATGTCGATGCCGTCGGCGATTGCTTTATCCATAGCCGTGCTGTCACGGATGTCGGCTTCAACAAGCTGAAAACTCTTATTCTTGAGACAGCCTTCGACGTTGCGGCGTTTGATTTGTGGGTCGTAGAAGTCATCGAAGTTGTCAACGCCGAGCACCGACCAGCCTTTTGTAAGAAGGCGCTCGCTCAGATGTGAGCCGATAAAGCCCGCTGCTCCGGTTATTAATACTTTCATAAGAGCTTACGCAGAATAGATAATGGCCGCTCCGACGGCCAAAGCAATTAAGCCCATAAGTCGAAGAAGCAGAGACGATTGTCTCTGCCACCAATCGAGTATAGATTTAAGCCTCTCGGCTCGGAGTATAAATATAAGCAGCCCCGATATCATGAAAAGAATACCAAAGACAATTATCACCCAGGGCATTTTGCACTGATTGGCGGCGAGTAAAAATATTACTGCCAGTACGAACCTTATCAGTGCCACAAAATATATGCGTTTGCCTTTTTTGAAAAAGCCTATAAAGCTCTTCAGAACGCCGGGCTTTAACAAGTACACAATTCCAATGAAAACGACAACTATACCTACAATTTTAACAACGATGTTCATACCCATAATCTTTCCTTCTTATTCTCTTCCAATACTGTAATATTCGATTCCGGCTTTTTTGACTACGTTGGGATCGTAGAGGTTTCTGCCGTCGAAGATAACAGGTTTTTTCAGTTTCTTTGCAACGAGCTGGAAGTCGGGATTCCTGAATTCCTGCCAGTCGGTGAATATCACCAGAGCGTCAGCTTCGTCGAGTGCATCGTATCCATTTTGGACGGTCTCAATTCTGCCATGCAAAGCAGCCGATGCGGCTGAGGCTGCTTCCGGGTCATAGGCCCTTATTTTTATACCGCAGTCAAGAAGCTTGCTTATGCAGTAAATTGCCGGCGATTCTCTGACATCATTCGTTCTTGCCTTAAAGGAAAGTCCCCAGACGGCTAACACGGTTTTGTCTTCCCGGCCGGCAAAGAAATCCCTGATACGTTTCACAAACCTCTCTTGCTGCCTTTCATTTATCTGCTGGACAACCTTGGCCATCGTCATTTCAACGCCGTGTTCGGCGCCGGTATGAATCATCGCACGAATATCTTTTGGCAGACAACTCCCGCCGAAGCCGACACCGGGGAACAGAAACGATGAGCCAATCCGCGAATCGCCGCCAATACCTCGTCTGACCAATTCAACATCCGCACCAAGTTTTTCACACAATGCCGAGATTTCGTTCATAAAAGAAATCCTCGCCCCCAGCATCACATTGGCTGCATACTTCGTCATTTCCGCAGAGGCCGGGTCCATAAACAGTATCCGATTGCCTCTGCGCATAAATGGCCCGTACAACTGCTTCATTATTTCCTGAACAGCCGGATTGGTCGTTCCAATAATTATCCTGTCGGGACGCATAAAATCCTCAACTGCAGCCCCTTCTTTCAGAAACTCAGGATTGCTGACATAATCAAACGGCACTTCGGTCCTGGATTTTATGATATCTGTCACCTTCTTGTATGTACCTACCGGCACAGTGCTTTTGGTTGCAATGATTCGATACTCTTTCAAGTTCTCCGCGATATCGCCTGCAACTTCAAGGATTGCCGATATATCAGCCGAGCCATCCGGCGCAGAAGGCGTGCCTACCGCAAGGAAAATTATGAGCGAATTGTCGACACCATATTTCAAATCCGTTGTAAACTGAAGTCGACCGAGCTTGTGGTTGTGTTTGACTATTTCCGTCAGACCCGGCTCATAGATGGGGATTACCCCTTTTTTGAGACCGTTAATTTTCTCCCCATCAACGTCAACACATACAACATCGTTTCCGGCTTCTGCGAGACAACCTCCCGTTACCAGCCCGACGTAACCAATACCAACAACACAAATCTTCATCTTGCCATCTCCAGCGATTATGTCCCAACCGTAGTTGAAGGTTGGTGACGATTCCATTTTTTCTATCTTAGCCTGCCTTTCTTTTTTCCGCAAGTGCTTTGTCTTTTTCCAGGTCATCAAGATACGATTTCGGCATCCACATCTGCTTATATCCGCCGATGCGCTTGAAGTGTTTTTCCGTCTCTAAAAATGCAGCCGTCGCCCTTGCCGGAATTAGTGACAGAGATGTATATATGGCTTTGCTCATTGGCTCAGCAATAGTATTCGGCTGTGGCTTGATAGCAAGCACCATTGCTGAAAAGAAGTGACCACGCCGAAAGATGACCGAGAGCAATCGGTAATCCTGACCAGTCCAGCACAACAAAATCGGTTCCCTGCTCGATGGCCCGCGGATTGCGCACCTGTCCGGGCAATATCGAGGTCTTTTCCCTCCTGCCTACTCGGCCTCCATAAGGGGTAAACTGCGCGGGGCTTTCTATACGCGGATTTTTATATTTAACTCCTAAATTTGGTATAGGAGTATTTAGTACTTCTCATTTAACTTCGCCCACACCCTGTGTTAAGTCTGTTGGAATTCAAGTCTCATTATTGATCTCATTAATACAATGACTTCCATTTCTAATGTGCAAAGATATGTTAAACCATGTGATTACCTGTCGCTATAGATCAAACGAAGTTCAAGATCGGGCTTGTTATAAACCTGCCACAGTCTCAGCAGCCCCATCATCATCGTGTCGCTGCGGGTAATGGCCTCATAGTGCTCAAAACCGGCGGCAACACGAGGCAGCGGTGACAAATCCAGAAAGGTCTTGATTCCGATATCCGCAAACTTGTCTGCCCGCCCCAAAAACTTCTTGTCGCCGGACAGTTCATACGCTGCCGTCATGAGCAAAACAACATCCCCTATGACTCCCGGCTTTTGAATCGCCCCTGTCGGCGGATCATTTTTCAGATACCGCCGAGCACACACCATGATAAGTCGCTTATAACCATCCCGAATTTGTCCCGGTGACAACTGCTTCCACCGCTCGTAGCATATCAACGCAACCTGCGCCTCTGTCGCCGTGCCGTAATGAAAATCCCAGATCGGGCAATACGAACGCCCGGTCTTAAACGCCTTCATCGTACTGACGCCGCCGAGGTCCACGAACAAATGCTCCGAATTCTCCCCAAGGCCTTCATGGAACTTCAAAAAGTGCTCATCCTCGGTATGTGCGAAGTCCGTCATCATCTGCTTTAGTTCCCCGTCAATGTACTTCGCAGCATCGTGCAGGTCTATCGCCAGCGACAGCGTCCCTGCAACATGCGAATGAAGCCCCCCAATCCGCGGATCATGCGACAATTTAACCTCCTCGCCTATAATATCACTAAGCAACTTATTAACCGAATTCGGGACCCTGTCCATCGGCAGAAAATTCGTAATCGGATGACGGCTTGCCTCCTTGAATATCAAAACCCGCTCTATCGCCTTCAAGAAGACCGGATTCTTCGTCTCCTTATACGCATGCCCCCACGTCGCAATATAAAATCCGGCATGCCGCGAAAAGTTTGCCCATCGCCCCGGCCCGTGTACCGACCATTTCGCGTGACGACTAAAATCTCCAATGTGATTATAAACCTGATGGTCCCACAGCCCCTCGGCGAACTTCTCGCAAGCCTCAGGCGCAAGTGTAAATGACCGGTCCCACAAAACCCATGGCCTGTAGAACTCGTGAACATCTCTGCCCTTGCACTGCTCCGCTTCCACATCCCAGTAAAGATGCTCGCCCCATGCAAACAGGCCCGTAGCCGCGCTTTGGCAGTTATTGAAGAACCATCTCAGCGCCTCATCCGCCTCCTTCTCATATTTCTTATCCCCCGTTATCCTGGTCAGCCCATAGAGCACCTGGTACAGGTTGAGGTCATGATGAGGATTAGCCCCGTATGCTC
>CAZOUM010000097.1:0-7217 GCA_964582985.1 uncultured Pirellulales bacterium
TCCGGGAATCGGCTGTAAGGGCCTTGACAGGGATTCGGGTAATAATGTATACTAACAGTGTTGGCAGGACGAAGAATACCACGGTTGCGAAGTATAAGCCGCACCCGAGTTTCTCCGGGACACCATAGCAGAAAATACCTGCAACAGATTGCAATTAAAGAACTTATGATATAGTCGGGAGCACAAAAAACCACAATAATGACTTAGAGGCTCTAACAAAACCCAGTTTGTCATTTCGAGCGAAGCCGAGAAATCTATTAGAATGGCTCCGCGAAGCGGTTCCTTGTATTCGAGTCGGGTTTTGTTAGAGTGCCTTAATAGCAAAAGGCAGGAGTGTCATTATGGAGAAACAAAAAGGGTTTACCCCCTTAGAAATAAAGATTTCCAATGGGGTGAGCAAAAGATTTCTAACGGGGTTCACGCTAATAGAGCTTCTGGTGGTAATTTCCATCATTGCGCTGCTGGTATCGGTCTTGATGCCGTCACTGAATAAGGCAAAGAGAGCTGCGCATGCCGCTATTTGTTTGTCGAACCTGCACGAATTCGGCATCGCCTGTAAGATGTATACGCAGGACCACAGAGGGCTTATGCCGCCGCTCCCGGAGCAGTTTGATTGGCCCGTAACATTGAGGCCATACTACTTAGACAAAAAACTGCTTCTTTGCCCAAGTGCCAAGAAACCATACTATCCGCCTGTACCAGGGGACGAGCAACAGGGTGGCAAGTTCAAGGCTTGGGTAGCTTCGTACGGCGATGAGGAGGAGGAGGAGGAGATGTATATCGGCAGCTACGGCATAAATCTGTTTGTTGGTCAGAATTCTGATGGGGGCAGGGGGGGACTCCTCTGGGGAAATCTCAACATTGTCAAGGGCGCAGCTTATATACCTGTGCTTACGGATTCTGCCTGGGACGAAGATACTCCACTGCCCAGCGACAGTCCTCCTGAATTAGATGGTTTGGTCTACCCGGGCGGCCTGGGTTACGATGAAATGAAGGACCGCTGCCTTAACCGGCACAACGAGGCCATAAACGTCCTTTTTGCCGACTGGCACACCAGTAAAGTAGGACTTAAAGGGTTGTGGGAGCTTTGGTGGTATCCGGGCTGGGCTAAAGACTTGGAAGATGAGGGCAGGCCGGACTTCTGCACTGAAGCGCCTTGGATGTGCCATATGAAAGATTACGCCCCTTAGGGTGAGCGCCGCAGGGAGAGGCCGTTGAAAAAAAGAATACCAAGGGAGCCAACAGACCGGGCATCCCTTAACGGAAGGAATATCATTGTGAGCAGAGAAAAGGGGTTTACCCCGTTAGAAATAAAGATTTCCAATGGGGTAAGCCAAACATTTCTAACAGGCTTCACGTTAATAGAGCTTTTGGTGGTAATTTCCATCATTGCGCTGTTGGTATCGATTTTGATGCCGTCACTAAGCAAGGCAAAGAAATCCGCACAGGCGGCGGTCTGTCTTGCGCACCTGCATCAGTGGGGCCTCGCCTGGAAGCAGTATACCCAGGATAATGACGACCGTGTGGATATGGGAACCGGGGATTGGTATGTGCACCTGGTGCCGTATTTCTTAAACGTTCAACAAGAAAAGTTGGTACCGGGGCGGATATATGATGACACTCTACTCATCTGCCCAAGCGCCAAGAAACCATATTCTATACCTCCGGCGGGGGACGACTCATGGGGCGCAAAATTCAAGGCTTGGGCAGAATGGGAAGAGATAGAGCAGTTGAACGATCAAGAAGTGTGCTTTGTCGGCAGCTACGGAATAAATATGTTCGTCGTTGAACACTTCGACCCAGACGAGAGAAACGACGACAAGGGTACCCGGACGTGGGATGAGGTGTGGAATACGGCGCTTGATAAACGGGCGGCGTACGTACCGGTCCTTTTGGATTCCGCTCGCTCTGGTCAGACTCCAAACTTAGAGGACGACCCTCCGGAGTACGATGGAGAAATCTACTTTTCGGAACCGGGAGATGAGCATGAAATTAAGGGTTTCTGTCAGAACCGGCACAATGAGCGTGTAAACTGTCTCTTTTTGGATTTCTCCACCAGGCCGGTAGGGCTTAAGGAGCTGTGGGAGCTGTGGTGGCATCGCAATTGGCCCCGAGACCGTGAGGCTGTCCCCAGACCCGACTTCTGCTCTGAAGCGCCTTGGATGTGCCATATGAAAGATTATGCGCCTTAGTGTGGGCACCGCGCTAAGGAGAAAAGCCATTAACTGAAATAAAAACGGGAGCTCAATAACCCGGTCATCTCTTAATGGAAGGAATATCGTTGTGACCAGAGAAAAGGGGTTCACCCCGTTAGAAACAGAGATTTCCAATGGGGTAAGCAAAAGATTTCTAACGGGGTTCACGCTAATAGAACTGTTGGTTGTAATCTCCATCATTGCGCTGCTGGTATCGGTCTTGATGCCTGCGCTGAACAAGGCAAAGCAGTCGGCATACGCTGCTATGTGCAAAGAGAACCTGCACCAATGGAGTCTTATCTGGAAGCTTTATGTGGATGAGTGGGCGAGCGACACCCCCCACCTCGAGAAAAAAATAGACTTTTTCGGGAGCAGGGACGCCTCGAACGTCTGGTTTTTGGCGATGCAGGAGTACTACTGGGAAGGTGAGGACTCAAAGAACTTGCGTGAGATGTTGCTGTGTCCCGCTGCCAAGAAAAGCCCGGCCGAGGGAGGTAGGGGTCCGCACATGGCTTGGTATGGCGAAGATCCCGATTGGGGTCCCCATTTTAGTAGCGGTCTTAAGGGCGGTTACGTAATAAATCTTTGGATTTCAAATGAAACCGGAAGTGGAAAGGTTGGTGATGACAGGCAGCTTTTCTGGAGAACGCCGTACATAAAATATGCATCTTACGCGCCACTCATGCTCGACGGCCAATGGACTAACGCCGACCCGATTCCGGAAGACTTCCCTCCGGAACATGAAGGCGACTCATGGATGATCGTCAGTGGGCATGAGATAAGACGTTCTTGTATTAAGCGGCACGGTGACTTCGTGAACGGGATTTTCCTGGATTTTACTGTCAGAAGAGTAGGGCTTAAAGAGTTGTGGGAGCTCTGGTGGCACCGAGGATGGCCCGAAGATAGGATTGCGGCCGGCACGCCTATATGGCCGGATTGGATGGCGCACATGAAAGATTACGCCTCATAGTTAAAATGACTATTGCAGAAAAAAGGCCGGTCTTTTGAGGCCGGCCTTTTTATTTGTTCAGCCTTGATAACATATCGGCAGCAACTACCACTACAATGATAAATCTATCAGATGTGTTTCGGGGAGTTTTTCTTCGATAATCGCACGGGCCAGATTGACCCACCTTTTGCAGCCATCCAGCACGACACTGTCACTGCTGACAACGACCGCAGTAGTCTTTATCAGTTCGCTATCAGGGCTTAGGAGTAGCTGAATCTCCCAGTCCCAATCGTTCTCGCGTGCCAGTTCTCCTATTAGCGTTTTTAACCTGCCGCTATTGGAAACGGGGCTGTCGAGCAGCCATAAGGCTTTGCCCACGCCGATTTCTTTTAGAAAACCTCCTATGAGCTCCACGGCCGGTATCGTTTCGGTGACTTTGCGGTATGTGCCGTGTATGCTTGCCAGGTCTCTGAAGCAGCCATCTCTGCCCTTAAAAACGACCCCGCCGCTCATTGCCGCCTCAATTGTTATCAAGATATTATAGCCGTCAATACTAATCGGCTGACCAGGAAGGTCTTCTATTGGAATACAGCGCTGTTTTCGGCAAGCGAGCTGCTGGTCGGAGCACGCGCTTCGCATAATGGCTAATCTTTGTCTTTCAGTGAGTGAAAATCTGTCGCACACAAGCTTAAGAGAACTTTTTTCGGCGTAGCCTTTTGTCAGCAGTAGTGAAAAATCAGCAAGGGCGGCGGCAATGTTGGGAATAGCTGCGGCCGCAAACAATTTTGCATCTGCAGGATGCGGGCCTCTATGAGTTCTCTTGTCGGGCACTGTAAGAAATCTCCAAAATCAAAATCCTGCGCTCTTGCCTGATTCTACGCCGCTTGTATCGCTGAACCTAAATATGCGCACCTTGATACGTAATGTCAAGTAACATAACTGTCTCAAAGATTGTGGGCGAATTTTGGGGCGGTTATATTTTTGCTACTCAATGTCAACCCGAGCTCGTATAATCAAACCTGCTATGGAGCGCGCGGTTTACAGAATTATCGATGCGAATTTCAATCGTGCCCGCGAGGCGATTCGCGTGATAGAGGAGTTTTGCAGATTCGCCCTGAATTCTGCTGCCTTATCAGAGCGTGCCGGCGAGCTTCGCCACAAACTCTCAGCCGCTATCGGCAAACTCGATACCGGCCGGCTTATCTCAAGCAGAGATACCCTCGGCGATGTCGGTGTGGGCAGAACACTTAGTAACCAACTCCGGCGTGCCGAGTTAAGAGATTGTTTTACTGCAGCGTGCAAGCGTCTTACCGAGGCACTGCGGGCGCTTTCCGAGACAACTCAAACACTGAACGCCCCCGTATCCGAGACAATCGAGAATCTGCGATACTCCGCTTATACCCTTGAAAAAGATATTGTTCTTTTAAGTGACACGGCGGAAAAATTCAAACGCGTCAGGCTGTACGTAGTAATCAGCAGCAGCCTGCCCGCAGATGTTATTTCTTTGACCGGCCGCTGCGCGGCCGGCGGCGCCGATTGCATTCAACTGCGGGCCAAAGACATTGACGACGATACGCTTTTTGCTCTCGCCGCCGAATTTGTGCAAATTTGCAGGGACGCTAACGTCCTGAGCATAATAAACGACCGGGCTGATATTGCCGTTGCTGCCGGTGCAGACGGCGTGCATCTTGGCCAAAATGATTTACCCATTGAGCAGGCCCGCAAGCTGCAGTTGAGTCCGTTGATTATTGGAAAGAGTACGCATTCGCTCGAGCAGTTAAGAGCAGCCCGCGAACAGCTACCCACCTATGTCAGTCTCGGCCCTGTTTTTTCAACCGGAACAAAACCGACCGCCGAACCCGTGGGGCTCGACTATGTCAAGCACGGCACAGAAGAACTTGCCGATACCGGCATCGGCCATGTTGCTATCGGCGGTATCACGCTGGACAACGTCCAAGAGGTTCTCGATGCCGGCGCCAAGGCGATCGCGGTCTGCTCTGCTGCAACCGAAGTCGATGACCCGACAGCCGCCTGCCGAGCGCTAAAAGAAAAAATTACCGCCTTCGACAGAGAGTAATCTTGTGACAGAATAACCTGCCATTTCGGGCGAGGTTTCAGACTCAGTTTTTTTTCGCGTCGCGCAAAATTTTCCGCAAAAAGATGGGTGCGCACATAGTCTTTCTGTCATCTATAATAGTGAAGGCCAAGGCCAACTAAGCTCAGGAGTTGGATATCGGGAAATCTCGTGCGAGACCGCCAAAAAATAGTTCTGGAACTACTGGATAGCTCAGGAATGCGTCTGCACGCCCTCTTGGCCCGATTGACGCTTTCACAGGATGCGGTCGGCGACCTCATGCAGGAACTGTGTTTAAGGTTATGCCAATCGCGAGGATTGGACAGGGCCAAGGACCCATTTGCGTACGCCTATCGAGCTGCCATAAATCTGGCTTTTGAATGGCGCAAAAAGACAAGGCTCAAGCTCGAATCGCTGGATGAGGACTGTCTGCCAGTGCAGGATAGCCCCGGCCCTCTGGCAACAATGATTCAGGTTGAACAGTTGCAGCAGGTTCTCGATGCAACTTCACGATTGAGCCGCTTGGCCCGTGAGGTGGTCGTAATGCACTATATCGAACAGGAATCGTACGAAGAGATTGGTCGTCGACTGGACAAGAAGCCTCAATACCTGCGGTCTGTGTCCGCCAAGGCCTTGGCCCGGCTCCGAAGGTTACTGGCAGCCGACAAGAGCCGCCCATCTGAAAAGGAGTAATGGTTATGTCCGAAATTGATGAAAAAGAAATCATACACCGTCTTGAAGCTATTTCAAAATTGAAGCCGAAACCTGAAGTTGCCGCTCAGGACCTAAAACAGGTAAGGCAGAGCTTAGCCGAGCAAGCAAGACCAGAGCAGGCAACCCAGCAAAATGTGTGGAGAATAATTATGAAAAGCAAAATAACGAAACTTGCGGCCGCAGCAGTTATCGTCATCGGATTGGTCGTTTTCTTTGGCAACGGCCAGGCAACGCTGTATGCCCAGGTTGTCGAGGCGCTTGAAAATGCTCGTACCATTCATGCTGTGACCAAGAATTTGGACAATGGACAATGGGAGAAAAACACAGAGGTATGGTATGAACACGGCAAAGGCATAGTAGAAACAAGTTGGCGCGATGGACAAAAAACTTATATACGAATCGATAACGGTAAATATATGTGGGTATATCGCGCTGGCGATGATTTTGCCAAACGGTCAAAAACTATTGACCCAATGGGTGTTGCAAGAAAACTTCTACAGGTGGACTCATTTAGGAAGCAGGCAATTAGAGACCCCAGTGAAGATAAGGTTGTCAATGGTATCCGCTACTTAGCATATGTACGTTCAAATCCTGAGAATACGTACCGAATTCTCACTTGGCTCGATGAAGCCAAGCGCGTTCGAGGCTGGGAGAAAATACGCTTGCTTGATACTGGCCAGTGGGAAACATATCGTATCGTAGAAGTAGAATACAATGTAGAACTGAGCCCAAAGGTTTTCACTCCCAGTTTCGGCGAAGATGTTGAAATAGTCGAGCTTGATACTAAGCTGGATGAGCACTTTGACCTGGATGATGCTCTCTTTACGAAAGAGGAACTCGGCTTGATATTCGCAGTTCACGAACTTGTAAGATGCGATGAAGGTTTGATCTTTGCAGTATCTTCAATTCGTCCCACGGATACCTGGCGGGATACAGCACGAGCAGAATCAGGGCGTTTTGGCGTTTGGCATTATGGTAGTTTTCAATTTGGTTCCTCGTGGAAACGCCTTGACAATTACGGCCGGGGCCGTTCATATCAGCCCATAAGCTTGGCCGAGGTATACCAAGCTGATTTACAAGTCACGTGGACCCTATTCTTGCCCCAAGGTTTCGAGCCGCAAGGACCACAAGAATGTGAGTTCGAGGTATATATCAGCACAACTGGCAAGCTTCGGGAGGAAAGGACAAAGGATGGCCTGCCAATAGAACAAAACTTCAAGTCAATGGCCATCTTGCCTTTGCCCCAAGAGCAAATACCACTGCAACAGGTAATGGATGATACTTA
>CAZOUM010000098.1:0-6857 GCA_964582985.1 uncultured Pirellulales bacterium
GGTCAATTTTTTCATTTTACTTTGTATTTTTGCGCTTTTATCTTTGATTTTTACATTAAAAAAGCCCCGCGCTTATCCGCAACCCCCCAAATTAAAGTCCGCCCGAAGGGCCTGCCCTGAGCGTAGTCGAAGGGGCCTCCACAATTCTTGTCCGCCATAGCTTTATGCGAAGGCGGATTGCACTTTCCACTTTAACTTTTACATTAAAAAAGCCCCATCGCCAAATAGCCGATGGATTTTACACTTGCAAACGTAGAGCTTCCACGGCATAATCAATCCGGTTAATAACAAGTTATCGTGAAAGGAGTTCCTATGGACGCAAAAAAGGTATTTGTTGGCACAATTATTTGGTCGCTCGGCTTATTCCTGCCACTGCTCCTGCAGGTCCTGCTAATCGTCATCGCCATACACAGCGGCACATACAAGGCTGAATATGGCCGCATGATTCAAGACCTCTTGAGCGTACCTCTAATACTCCAGATTTACTTTATAGCAATGGCGGTAGTCGGAACGGCCCTCGTCATTCTCGGTTTCGTATCAAAACCTTCCAACGACTAAGAATCGGATTGTGCCGTAGTTAACGGGGGCAAAGATAATGCCGAACGTGGCGGTCGAACGTTTGCGTTGTTGCCAAATATCCGGCGGATTTTGCACTTGCAAACGTATGTATCCCCCTGCATAATCAAGCTGTTTAATCACTTTTCCTTTGGAAAGGAGTTCACATGGATGTGAAAAAGATTTTTATTGGCGCCATTATTTGGTCGCTCGGCCTGTTCGTCCCGGCCCTCCACCACGGAATGCTTTCCATGGCGGCAATACATTCCAGAAACCACCTCTACGATTACCACACCCTGGCCAAATACTTCTTCGACCTGCCCTGGGTAGACGGCGTTTTCCTTGTGGTAATGTGGCTGGTAGGGATAGTCCTGGTTATCTCTGGTTTCAGACCACAACCCTCCGGACGGTAACGATTTGCTTATCCTGCAATCTCCGCAGAAACCAACTGCCGAAGGTGGGAGTCGAACCCACACCCGGGGTAAACCGGACGGGATTTTGAGTCCCGCGCGTCTGCCAGTTCCGCCACTTCGGCCAATCTAACTGATTATTGATTATTGGTCCGCCCCTGTCAACGCCAAATCACCCGCCCCTCACCCCACCCCGTCATCCTGAGCTTGTGCCCAAGGTGCGCAGTCCGCCGCAGGCGGACGAAGTCGAAGGATCTGGGCTTCGGCAAATAATGCATGTTTCGACAATGCCTGCACTTGTGACTAACGCACTCAGTAATCTATGATTACTATATCTTCCGGTATTGCCACTACGTCCCGATGTTTCGGGCCGAGGATTTTTCGTATCTCGCTGCTGTGCCGGCCGGTCAATTGCTTCAATTCGGCGCTACTCAAACTCGTCACCGCCCTGGCATTGTCATTTAGCATGACGACCGCGCCAGCTTCGAATGAACCATCGACGGAAATCACGCCGCTTGGCAAAAGGCTCTTTCGATTCCGCACCGCCTTCATCGCACCTTCGTCAATAAATATCGTCCCCACGGCGGCGCTGTTTAGAATCCACCTTGCGCGGTTGCTCAGCTTTCGTTTGGGCATAAAGACCGTACCGATTTCCTCGCCGGCGATAATCCTGCCGATTACGTTTTTCACTCTGCCGTCCGTTAGGACCATTCGGCAGCCGGCGTTGGAGGCAACCTTGGCCGCCTCTAATTTGGTCTTCATTCCGCCGGTGCCGTGCCTGCTGCCCTTGCCGCCGGCGCTTCGCATCAGCTCGTCGGTTATCTCGTAAACAGCCGGTATCGGCTTCGCATCGGCAGACTTTCGCGGGTCCTTATCGTAAAGTGCATCGATGTCACTTAGCATAATCAATAAATCAGCGTCGATTTTACTCGCAACCAGCGCGCTTAGTTTATCGTTATCGCCGAAGGCTGAGCCGATTTCATCGGTACTTACGCTGTCGTTCTCGTTCAGGACCGGCACAACCGAAAGTTTTAGAAGTGTCTCGACGGAATTGCGAAGATTAAGATATGTCTTTCTGTTATTGAGCACCTCGGCCGTGACCAGGACCTGGGCCACGGTAACGTCATAACGAGCGAACGACTTTTTGTACTCAGCCATCAGCAACGGCTGGCCGATAGCCGCACAGGCCTGCCGCATCTTTATATCCTTTACCCCGTTAGAAATGAGACGTCTGACGTTTGGTGTGCCTGCAGCAGATTTTCTAACGGGGTAAACCCTACCCGCCAGCTCCAACTGTCCTCTCCCCATACCGATAGCGCCGGAAGTGATAATAACCACCTGCCTGCCCGTTTTAAGAAGCGATGCCACCTGCCCGGCTATCCTGCTGACGTAGGCGGTGTCAATCCCGCCGGCTTTGGTCAGGGTATTGGTGCCGATTTTTACGACTATTCGTTTGGCGTTCTCAAAATTCCGCATCGATACTCCACTTACTTATTTGCGCATTATGAGCAGATATTAAGATATTATTCGAAATTCTTCAATACTAATTGTCATCCTGACAAGCCTTTGGGCCTGAGGAAGGTCGAAGGGTTTAGCCCTCGAAATTTTCTGTTCATTCGGATGAAGTTGTGCAAAGGAAATAAACTGTTGTGGGGTTGTCGGTTTTGGGTATAATGTCGGGATATGAATAAGTCGCTCGCACATCTGCCGGAATACGTCCAAAAACTGCACAAAGTGACGGAAAAGATTTGTAAAGAAAAGATAGAAAGCTTTGTTTAGCGAATAGCAGGAGTAGTTATGAGATATTTAATTATGCTCAATATTTTAGACGAAATTTGCAAGGAAGCTCCGGATCAGTATAAATCATATAAACCATTACCAAGCAACATAGAAAAACTTAACCAAGCAAGATCAAAGGCTTATATTCATTTATATTTGAAAGTTAAATGTGGACTTGTTAACTTTAAGGCTCGACATGCATTAATTACCGACAAGGGTGGTGATGGAGGAGTTGATGCTTATTATATCAATAAAGAGAGAAAAAAACTATATCTTATTCAGTCTAAATTTAGGACTACAGAGAGCAATTTCAAAGCAAAAAGTGTTGACGCCGGCGAACTAGTGAAAATGGAAGTACAAAGAATACTCAAAGGGGAAATTGCAGATAGTAATGGTAATGCATTCAATAGTAAAATTCAAAAACTTCAAAAAGAATGGTCAGAAATAAGGGATATCGCAAACTATGAGATAGTAGTTATAATTTTAGGTAATATTAAAAAGCTTAATGATATTCAAATTAGGCGTTTAATCGATAATTCAAAATATGAGGTATTCGACCATAATAAAGCCTATAACGAATTGATCTTTCCATTATGTTCAGGAACTTATTATGATCCGAAAGAAATAACAATTGAAATTAATCTTTTTGAAAAAACAGAGCCTGTCTTAAAACAAAGAATAACAACTCAATACGGTAAATATGAAGTTAGGATTCTTTTTGTTCCAATTAAGGAAATTGGCAGAGTATTGTCAAAATACAAAAATTCTATTTTGCAATACAATCCAAGAAATTATTTGTCATTGTCAGGAAATCCAGTAAATAAAAAAATTCATGAGAGTATAATGGGGACCGCAACGAATGAATTTGCAATTTTAAACAATGGGATAACGATGATTGCAACCTCTTTTAGATTTACTGAAGCCACTGGCAGAAATGAAATGGGACAGGTTATTATAACTAAGCCCGAGATTATAAATGGAGGCCAGACGGCTTATGTTTTAAGTGAAGTATTTGAGAAAAAAAATGACAAAGGAACCTTTGGAAATAAAGAGGTTTTGTTAAAAGTTATTGTAATTGATAAAGAGAATAATAGTGCAACTAGTAACTTTATAGAGGAAATCTCAAATGCTACCAATCAACAAAGCAAAGTAGATGAGTCAGATAGGCGTTCGAATGACCCTATTCAGATAAAACTACAGAGTCTAATTTACGATAAATATGGTTATTTTTATGAAAGAAAAAAAGGTGAATTTTACAATGGCCGCAAAGAAAAGTACTTAAAGCGGGAACTTGTGATTGAGAGAAGTTCCTTTCTTAGATCGTATCTTGCATTAAGTGGGGATGCTTCTTTAGCTAGACGAAGTTCTGAGAAGCTTTTCGAAATAAAGTTTTTTAGAAAGCTGTTAAGTCAATATGAAAAAGATTTCCAGAAAATGTTTTTTGCTTATCTTCTATTCAAATACTTAGATAAACTTGGTAGAAAAAGAAGAAACTTGGATTGGGGAGGCACCGGATTGCGATATAGGCAGATGGCTATTATAGCGGCCATAGGTATTATTGGATTTGACCAAAAGAAAACTTCGGATGAGATAAAAGAAGAAATAGCAAAGAGAGTTAAAAAGGTAGAATCAAAGTGGAAAAGTTTTGAGACGTGGGTAAAAAAACAAAAGGGAAATAGCGAATATTTGGAAGAAGGTGTTCTTAATACCGATAATTATTATAAGGGAAAGAGTGTAAACCAAAATATAAAGGATTTTTTTGGAAATTCATAATCCTGTAGTCTGTGCAATCCATGTTTCCCTATAAATAGAGACACACGCGGAATCATTCAATAAAAGAGATTGGAAGCAGGAAGTAACGGGAACTTCTTATACTGGCAGAAACAGTCTGCGTTTCCTGTTTTATGTCAGCAACAGATGGATATAATTATTGTTAGCCAAAGCTGAAAGAAAGGAGTTCGGAAAACATGCTTGAGTTATCTGTCGAAGAGAAGGACGCTATTTTGCTCCTTGGACGCTACTCGGATCACGAGTTAATAGCAGAGGATATTTTACATACGTTGATTAAAAAGGGACTTTTACACCATAGGACTTCAGACGGTCATCTCGATATGACTACTCTCGGAGAAAACATTTATGACCAACTTGTCAAACAAAGCATTCCGAAATGACGCAGATTCCATCCCAAGACGATCTAAACGCTGTTCATGTACTTCTCGATAAAGCAGAGTATGAATACTCTGCAAGAGTTTATCTAGATTTATGTAAAGAATTTCCTGCGGAATGTTCTGCAATATATGGCCAGGAATGGCAATTCCTTTTTGGTGCTGCCATAGTTGGTACAGTACTTTTCTTCCTTACTGACAAGTTATCCGAAAATGCTTGGAATCGAATATTTGCAGCTATTCGCCAATTATATGGTCAGCAACCAGGAATTAATATTGCAAACGAATTTACACGTACCATTATAAATAATGTTGATTCCGATACAGAATATCATCTCGGAGTACGTATTCTCGAACTGCTCCAGATTTGTGAACAGACAAAAAAAAGCGGAATTCTTCTTTCTAAAAACAAAAGACTATGTGAGCGTGTTGGAATAGCAGTTTTTGAGAAATCGAAAAATTTTATACAATTGTGTAAACCCATATAGCAGTCTTATTTCGAAGTAAAGACATTTTAAATGAATCAATGCTTTCGATTATATACATGGCAACTTCCTGACTGGGATATTACTAGGGAACACCGTGATCCTTCCAAAGGATTCCAAGCATGGCGTGGTGATACATGGCCCAGACTACAATTGTTATATTCGAAACTAGAAGAGAGGATAGGTACTCTTGATTTTCTTTGGTGTTTTGCAAAATATGAGTATTGGTACGATACTCCAATACGTAGGCTCTGGGAGCTTGATGTGCCAAGTTCGGAAATATTTCACTTCTTAGATTCAGATACTTGGGAAACAATGCGTAAAAACGCTGAAAATGGTGAACAGCCTGCGAAAATTTGTTGGGATGAACTGATTATAGAACGGAATGAGGGAATAAAAAGATTATCTACTGGAAATAAAGATAATATTACGCCACTAGTGCGTCTACTAGTTCCCTCGGAATGGACCGACAGAAGTAGGTCTAGATTTAGCAATGGTCCTGCTTATGTGAAGTACAAAGATTTGCCTACTTCTGAGTGTGAGGCAAAGAGATGTCGAGATGAGGGATGTAAAAGAGGGGCTTGGCGACAGCGATGAAAAGAAAGTAATTCGTTGAAATAAAAGAGAATGGACGAGTCCGCCATAGGCGGATAAATAATAATAAAAACAAAAGGGTATCGTATGAGTGTATGGTCTTTTGATTGGATTAAAGTAATTCAGCTTAAAGCTAGATACTTATTTGGAATATGGTTTGCGGGTGCACTCATTTTATTTTCGCCTATATCGTTAGCCGAAAAAATGGGAATAACGAGCTTTAGACAAACACACAAACACTGGATTGGCTTGGCAATGATTGTGTCATTTGTTTTTTGGTTTATAAGTATATGGGGAATTTTTCATAACTATCGCAAAAGACAAAAACGAGAAGTAGCTATACTTGAAAAAATGAAATTTTTATCTCCTGAAGAAAAAATTATTCTCGCCTATTGTGTTGACAGACAACAGCAATCTATCTCTCTTGAGATAACAGAGAAATCTGCCAGCTTACTTACTCAAAAAGGCCTTCTTATCAAAGATTCTGGAGTTCATGATGTTCTATACTGGCCACACACCATTCCTGATTTTGTTTGGTCCCATCTCTGTACGTTTGAAGAGCTAATATTTGGTAACTTAGAAAGTCAAGAGGCCAAACAAGAACTTAAGAGATTTGAAAATAAACTAAGGCGTTTATCAGATTGGTAATATGTCATTCCTGCGAAAGCAGGACACGAAGCAAAGCGGAGAGCCGCGATAGCGAATCCAGAAAAGGAAATTAGATACCCGCCTGCGCGGGTATGACAGTGTGATAGGCGGATAAATATTGAAGAAGCCCCGATGAGATAGACAAACGGCGTCATCTCACGGGGTGAACGGGAACGGATAGTCTTTAGTTGAAAGTCGTTAGTATTTAGTCGGCGGGATAG
>CAZOUM010000099.1:0-6776 GCA_964582985.1 uncultured Pirellulales bacterium
AACAAACCCAATTTCAAAGGCAAAAAAATGCTGCTGCGTTTGACGATTAACGGCCGGCGTAAGTCGTTTGGTTACTACGCCGACGACATAGAAGCTGCAAAGGCGTATAAGGGTCGAATCGCTGTCCGTAGTATTTGTGAGAAATCCGTGATTGAATGCAGATTCTTCCCCAAGCGGTCGGATTTTCAGGGCTGTGCTCAGAACGACCGCCTGATGGATTCGGCCCGGCGAGGGAACGCCGAAAACCAGTTACAATTCCAAAGGAGGAATTTTGACCTTAAGATGGTTTTGCAGATTGCTTCTCAAGGCTTTTGCCACTTGCGGAAATTCCTTAACAACGTTTTTGGTCTGATGCCGGTCGTTCTTCAAGTCATAGAGGCACGGGCCCTTACCAAGGTGTGTGCCCCTTATATTCTGAAAATAGTGCCAATCCAGATTATGGACCGCTCCAAACCTGTGAAAGACCGTGTAGACGTTATCGTGTATGGAGGGGGCTTGGCCTGCTACTAATTTCCACATATTTTGCCCATCCATGTTCTTATGTTCATCGATTCCGAGCAGTGGAAGGAACGTTGGCATAAAATCGACGGCGCTAACGAGCCCGTCGATACGTTTTCCCGCCAATCTTTTGTCGGGATGTTTTATAATCAAGGGAATTTGAGTGACGCAGCAATTGAGAAGCTCGGGCCTTTTCTGTACACATCCTTGTTCGCCGAGGTGCGTTCCGTGGTCTGTTGAAAATACGATAATTGTATCGTCCATCAGCCCCAACTCTTCAACCCGTTTCAGAAGTCGGCCAATGCAGTAGTCGCTGAATGTTACTTCCGCTGCATAGAGGTCTCTGATAACAGGGTAATCATCGGGGCGGATATCTTTGTTCCTTACTCCGTATCCGAACAAATATCTTTCGTACGGATATTCTTTGCGATACATTTTCTGGAATCGCGGGGGTGCATCCCACGGCTCATGAGGGTCGAACATATCAATCCAGAGCATAAACGGCTTACTGCTGATGTTTTGCTGCAGCCAATCCATGGCCGCGCTACAGGACTGTGCGCAGAAGTAATCTTCTTCGCTTTTTCTGTCCTGCGTATTCATCATATATTGACGGATATTTCTGTCATAGCGTTCGTTCCATAAGTGAGCTGGCATATGCTTTTTCGGGTCAAATTTTTCTTTTGGACCGCTTTTCCATCTGTCGGTTTCCTGGCCGCGAATCCATTGCCAGGAATCAAAGCCGCGATGAAAATTATAATTGGGCTGGAAGTGGTGATAGGTATCAACAATAAAGCTGGTTGCGACACCGTGCCTGCGCAGAACCTCGGCAAAGGTGACGTCATCCCTGCTGAGGGGCTGCCACTTCGATTCGGGAAGGACGCTCTTTCCGGTGTGATAAACCCTTCGGCAGGGGATGGTGGGCAGTCCTTCTGCATTAGCGTTTGTGAACAATACACTTTCTTTTGCGAACTTATCGAGATAAGGTGTCTTTATATGAGTACTTCCGTAACAACCGAGATGGTCCGCCCGCCAGGTATCGGCAATGATTACAATCATATTAAGCCCGTTGCGTTTCGCGGTCTGGGGAGTTGGCTTTTTGGTGGTTTTCAAATCCCCTGTCCATACGGGCGTTTCTGATTTCTTATCTTTTGGTTTCCTTGCAGCACCCCCAATCAATCCTATCGCACCTATTCCGGCTATCGTTCCAATAAAATCTCTTCTGGTAAATAAGTTCTTATTTTTCTCCGGTGTGCGGCAAGTCTCACTTTTTTCTGATTTCTTTTTCCTGCTCGCCATAATCGTTCTCCTTCCGAAAATTTGTATATATTCGGTCTATTTGAGACCAGAAGCTGTGAGAGTATTGCAAAAACTGAGCGTTGTCAAACTTTTGCAGGGACGGGTTTGGGTTTTTTGGGGATGGCCTTTAGTGCTGCCTTTACCCTTTCTCTGCCGGCCAGTGTTCTTCGGCGCAGCCTCTCTGCCGGAGAGACGCCTATCGAGCGCAGTTTTTTATATCTGTTCTCGAGCAGATTATCAATCTTAGTGCGTTTGAGCTCGCGCAGTGTTTTGGTTATATATTCCTCGACGTTATAAACGGTGTCGTGGACGTTGCGATGTGCGCCGCCGAGCGGCTCGGGAATAATTGCGTCGACAAGCTCGAGCTTGTACAAATCTCTGCTGGTCAGTTTCAGTGCCTCTGCGGCGTCGGGGGCCTGCGAGCCGTCGCGCCATAGAATCGCGGCGCAGCCCTCGGGCGATATGACCGAATAATATGCGAATTCAAGCATTGCAAGTTTGTCACCAACACTTATTCCCAGGGCACCGCCTGAACCACCCTCGCCGATACAGATGCAAACAATCGGCACTCTCAAGCGGGACATCTCTATCAGGTTGACCGCTATGGCCTGGGCCTGTCCGCGCTCTTCGGCCCCGATACCAGGGTAAGCCCCCGGCGTGTCGATTAGGGTCACAATTGGGATATTAAACTTTTCAGCGAATTTTATTTTGGCTATCACCTTGCGATAGCCCTCGGGATTGGCACATCCGAAATTACAGGCGATCTTTTGCTTTGTGCTTCTACCTTTACTTTGCCCGACAACTAATACTTTTTCTCTTCCGATCTGTCCTAATCCCGTTACAATTGCCCGGTCGTCACCGAAGCACCTGTCACCGTGCAATTCGCGAAAGTTTTTGACCATCAAATTAAGATAGTCATCGAGCAGAGGTCTTTTTGGATGACGTGCGACCTGAACAGTCTGCCAGGCGGTTAGATTTGAATAGACCCGTTTGAGTTCGGCAACCTGCTCCCGCTGGAGCCGTCGAATCTCGGCAGAGTAGTCAATGCCTTTGACGGAGCTCAGCTTGCGCAGCTCGTTCATCTGACGATCGAGGTCTGCTACTCGGTCTTCAAAATCCAGGTAATCGCCGTCGCCGATTTTGTTGTTATTGCGTGGCATTTCAGTTTCGGATAATTAGGTAGGGCGCATTGGCGAAATATCGTTGTTCTGCTACGGTGCAAATTCTCATAAAAAAATCCTGGCCCCAAAACAGTGGGCCCAGGCGCCCTTCTTTCTTGCCGAATCCATCGGCTCTTTCTGTATCAAAAGTAAAATATTAACCGATTTAGCCGCCCAAAGCAAAGAAAAAAATTGACATCCGGCCGGTTTTGCTATAGTTTTTAGCGGAATTTGTTTTGGTGGTCTAACTTTGTAAGGGCTTTATTTTGAAGGACTTAAGGCAAATAACGGTGATAGGGCTCGGCCTTTTGGGCGGCTCGATAAGTTTGGCGGTTTTGCGTAGTTTTGCCGGCATAAAAACGGTGGGTTACACGCACCGTGCGGTAACTCGCCGAAGGGCAAGAGAATTGGCGGTTGCGAGCGAAATCGTGGACGATATAACCGAGAGCGTATCCGGTGCCGACCTTGTCATCCTGGCGACGCCGATACGTACGTTCGGGAAAATCTTCGGCGTGATCGCCGGTGTGCTGCCTCGCGGCTGTATTGTCACCGATGTCGGTTCTACAAAGGTTTTGCCACACCGCTGGGCGGCTAAAAGGCTTCCGAGGACTGTCCATTACGTCGGCTCGCATCCGATAGCGGGCTCAGAACAAAGAGGTGTCGAGTTTGCCAGAGATGATTTGTTTGACCAGGCCACCTGTATTCTGACAACAACAAGAACAACTAATAAGCGGGCGGTGCAAACGCTGAAGAAATTTTGGTCGGAGCTTGGATGCAGTGTGAAATTGATGAGGCCGGCGGACCATGACATAATTTTTGCAAATGTAAGTCACCTGCCGCATATAGCGGCGGCGGCATTGATAAATGCCAGCAGCGGCAAAGAACTCAAATTCGCCGGCACGGGCTTTATGGATACCTCGAGAATAGCATCGGGCCCGGCAAACATTTGGGCTGACGTGCTGCTGACAAACTCGAACAACACGACGAAAGGCATAGATAAGATTATCGCCGAGCTGTTGAAGCTGAAAAAGGCAATCAAAAGCGGCGACGAAAAGCAGATTGAAAAACTGCTTGAAGCAGCAAGGATAAAACGGGCAGCATTAGTAAAGCAGAAGATTAAGAAAAAGGAATTGATATCGTGAGGCAATGGCGTTTTGAGATTTTTAATCGTCCGGGTGTAGCCGATGTTCACGGCAACGGTGTGCTGGAAGACATCAGGGAGATAGGCATCAATTCAGTCGAAGCCGTTCAGTCGGCTAAAGTCTTTATGATTGAGGGTGATTTCGACAAGAGTTTTGCTAGGCGATTGGCGCAGGAACTTCTGACCGACCCTGTTTGTGAGGAATACTATATAGGCAGAAGCGGCGCGCCGGCCGGTTTGGCCAAGGCGACACTAATCGAGGTGCATTTGAAAAGCGGCGTCACCGACCCTGTGGCGGGGTCGGTAATGGCTGCGATAACTGATATGGGCACAAAGGCCGACAATGTGCGAACGGCGCGAAAGTATATTCTTTTGGGTGAAGTCAGCCAAAGTCAAATCGATACAATCGCAAAAAAGATCCTCGCGAATGATTGCATTGAAGACGTAATAATAGGCAACGAGGCCGAGCCGCCGAGTCCTCATCTAAAACCGTACGAACTAAAGATAATTCATTGGCCGATACGTGACCTTGACGATGAGGGGTTAATAGCCCTGAGCAAAGAAAAGGACCTGTTTTTGAATCTGGTGGAGATGCAGACCATCCAGGAATACTATAGGCAACTCGGCAGAGAGCCTACCGACGTTGAGCTTGAATCACTCGCTCAGACCTGGAGCGAGCATTGCGTTCACAAGACACTTAAGAGTGTTGTCGATATGACAATCGACGGTGAAACGATACATTTTGATAATCTGCTCAAAGAGACGATTTTCAAAGCGACGCAAGAGCTTGATAAAAACTGGTGCATATCAGTCTTTGCCGACAACGCCGGCGTGGTGGAATTCGACGAGGATTCTGCTGTCTGTTTCAAGGTAGAAACGCATAATCGTCCGTCGGCACTTGACCCGTATGGTGGGTCGGCGACGGGTATTGGCGGTGTGATTCGGGACCCGATGGGTACGGGTCTGGGCTCAAGACCGATTGCCAACACGGATATATTCTGCTTTGGCCTGCCGGATATGAGGCTCGAAGACGTGCCGAAAGGGGTTTTGCATCCAAGGAGGGTTATGAAAGGCGTTGTGGCAGGCGTCCGCGACTACGGCAATAGGATGGGGATACCAACGGTCAACGGGGCAATCTACTTCGATGACAGATATATGGCTAATCCTCTGGTCTACTGCGGCAACATCGGGATTATGGACAAGAACAAATGCTTCAAGAATCCACAAGCCGGGAATGTAATAATTGTCGTCGGCGGCAGGACGGGGCGGGACGGAATACACGGAGCTACCTTTTCGAGCGGCGAGATAACGCACGAGTACGAAACAATCTTTTCTCACGCTGTCCAGATTGGCAACCCTATAACGGAAAAGAAAATGCTCGATGTGCTGGTTCAGGCGAACGAAGCAGGATTATATGAGGCAATAACTGATTGCGGAGCAGGTGGGCTGAGCAGTGCGGTAGGGGAGATGGGCCAAAACCTCGGAGCAGAAGTGGATTTGGAAAAAGTCCCCTTGAAATACGCCGGCCTCAACTACAACGAGATTTGGATTAGTGAAGCGCAAGAGAGGATGGTCATCGCGGTCAAACCTGAGAACCTTAAAGTAATAAAACAAATATTCGACAGTGAAAACGTCGAGTCGACAGTAATAGGCAAATTCACCGACGATAAGAAGCTGGTCTTAAGGTACAATGGCGAACAGGTAGCCGAGATGGATATGGATTTCCTGCACGATGGTGTGCCGAAATACTCGCGTCAGGCAGTCTGGAAAACTCCTCAACTTTCCGAGCCGAGTCTACCTGAGAAAGACAATTACAATGAGGAGCTTTTGCGAATTCTCTCTTCGTACAACGTCGCCAGCAAAGAGTGGGTAATTCGCCAGTATGACCACGAAGTTCAGGGCAGCTCGGTTGTTAAGCCGTTGACAGGTGTAAGTAATGACGGGCCCAGCGACGGGGCGGTGATAAGACCTAAGTTTGACTCGGATAAAGGCATCGCCATAAGCTGCGGGATGAATCCGCTATACGGTGACATTGACCCGTACTGGATGGCGCTGGCTGGGATTGATGAGGCAATCAGGAATCTTATATGTGTGGGCGGCCGATTCGACAGGGTTGCCCTGCTTGATAATTTCTGCTGGGGCAACTGTACAAAGCCGGAGACTTTCGGGCCTTTGGTGCGGGCGGCCCAGGCCTGCCACGATGGGTCTATCGCCTTTGATGCGCCGTTCATTTCAGGCAAGGATTCACTAAATAACGAATTTTCCTGTGAAGATGGAAGGCAAATTTCCATCCCCTCGACACTTCTAATAAGTGCAATATCGATAGTTGATGATGTCAACAAGTGTATAACGATGGACGCCAAAAAAGCGTCCAACCTGCTCTTTATAGTTGGTGAGACCAAAAATGAATTGGGCGGCTCGCACTATTATAAGATTCACGGCCGGTTGGGAGCTAATGTCCCCAAGGTGGATTTGGAGACAGCACTGAAGATTGGTGCAAAGATTGCTGACGCAATAGCACAGGGGCTTGTAGTCAGTTGTCACGACTGCTCTGAAGGCGGCTTAGCTGTCGCGATTGCGGAGATGGCCTTTGCCGGCGGGCTCGGCATAGAAGCGGATTTGAGGGGACTGCCGAGGAGCAAGGATTGTTCGCGAACCGACACACAACTCTTTAGCGAATC
>CAZOUM010000100.1:0-6274 GCA_964582985.1 uncultured Pirellulales bacterium
TTGAAATCGGAGAGGAAAAACGGCTTGTGGTTGCCGTACAAAGGGTCAATCAAAAGCGGCATTCCGACGCTGGGTAAATGCACGCGGAGTTGATGTGTCCGGCCGGTCAGGGGGTGGACGGCCAAGAGAGCAGTTGCGCCGAAATCGGCAAGCAGCTTCCAATTTGTAATTGCTTCTTTACCTTTTTTTCGCGCAATACACATAAGGCCCGGCTTCTTATTACTGTGTGCCAAAGGCAAATCGATTGTTCCTTCCCGTCCCGGGATAATGCCTCTTGCAAGAGCCAAATATGTCTTTGTAACCAGTCTCTTCTCAAAACAACTGGAAAACGCCGATTGTGTCTGGGTATTTTTAGCTAAGACCATAACGCCGGATGTGTGTTTATCGAGCCGATGGACCAGGCGCAGCGTGCTGCGTATTTGCGGGCCTAACTGCTCACAAAGTATGTCAAGAAGTTCGGGCTCGCCGCTGCGGTCGGCGGTGACCGATACTCCGCTCGGCTTATTGATGACAAGAATATCGTCATCCTCGTGGATTATTTCAATTTTCATTTTCGGCATTTGGTTTCCTCTTCGACAAAGCATGTATTATAGAAACTCTCACCTTAAATTGCCATATGTGCTTGACAATCGCTACCTGTCAAAGTAAAAGTATTGGCAGCGAACAAAACTGTGTCAAAGTCAGTAGATTTGGAGTTTGTTGCAATGGCGAATGAAAATCAATGTGATGGGTGTATCGCGTTGTGCTGCAGGTATTTTGCACTGCCCATTGATACGCCGGAAGATAAGGGAGATTACGACGATATAAGATGGTTTCTGTGCCATAAAGATATAACGGTGTTCGTCGATAAAGGTGACTGGTACATCAATATAAAGAACAGGTGCAAATACCTTTCTGCGAAGGATAATCGCTGCAGGATATATAAGAAAAGGCCGAGGATTTGCAGGTACTACAGTCACAAGAATTGCGATTTGTCCGAGGGCGAGTATTCCTACAAGCTGCACTTCACCAGCGATAAGCAGATGGAAGAGTATATAAAGACAAAATTCGACAACAACGCAGCAAAGAAGAAGAAAAGCAAAAAGAGAAAGAAAAAGAAATGAAGATACCACCGGTAAAAGGAACGCGAGATTTTTATCCGCCGGATATGGCCCGTCGAAACTGGATAATTGACGGCTGGAAGAAGGTGTCCGTCCGCAACGGCTTCGAGGAATATGATGGGCCGATATTTGAGTATCTAAAGATGTTTCAGATAAAGAGCGGCGATGAAATTGTCGAGCAGCTTTTTTCGCTAAAAGACAGGGGCGGCAGAGACCTCGCGATAAGGCCGGAAATCACCCCTACGCTCGCCCGGATGGTCAACCAGCAAATCAATTCACTGCCCAGGCCGATAAAGTGGTTTTCCGTGCCGAGATTGTGCCGTGCTGAACGACCCCAGAGAGGGCGGTTTCGTGAATTCTTCCAGTGGAATATAGACATAATCGGCGTCGATGACGTGCTCGCCGACGCCGAAGTGATATTCGTTGCCTGCGATTACCTCCAGGAAGCGGGGCTGACGCCAGATGATATTGTAGTGAAGATATCCAGCCGGGAAATGCTGGCAGAGCTTTTGCTTAGCATAGGTATCGCGGAGAGCGAATTGGAACCACTTTATGCGGTGCTGGACAAGCGCAGCAAGCTGCCCAGTGACGCTTTCGAAGAAATGCTGGCGGGACAGGTTGGCGACAAAAATAAGCGTAACAAAATAATTGAGTTGATGGCCGTTGAATCCCTCGAGCAAATCAGCGATTGTTTGCAGCTTAGCGAAAAGGCAAAAGAATCGGTGGAGGAGCTGAAGCGGTTGTTCGAGCTTCTTGAGATTATGGGCGTTGCTGATTTTTGCGTGTTCGATATCGGTATAGTTAGGGGCCTAGCATATTATACGGGCATTGTATTTGAAATCTACGATAAGGCCACCGAGCTTCGAGCTATTGGGGGCGGCGGCAGATATGACGATTTACTCAAACAGTTCGGCGGACCGGCCATAGCTGCTACAGGCTTCGGCATAGGCGATTGTGTCTTAGGGATACTGCTCGAAGAAAAGGGGCTTTTGGACGAGCAGTTAAGTTCGCCTGGGCCGGACTATTTCGTCGCCTTCACCGATAAGCAATTTTTCTCAAAGGCCATCGAGATAGCAGCCAAACTGCGAAGAGCCGGCGTGTCAGCTAATTTCGACTACAAGTCCGCCAATCTCAGCAAACAGCTCAAGCAGGCCTCCGCGCAAAATGTCAAAAAGTGCATAATCATCGGCGAGGAATTGAAAGAAAATAAGCTTGCAGTGAAAGATATGACAACAGGGAAGCAGGAACTTGTTGACTACGATAAATTTCTCGCCCAGTGCGCTGAATAGAAAATGAAAAAGGCGAAAGGTGAGAAAGGACGGCGAACACAATGGGCACTCGTTTTGACATGGTTGCAATATTCGTGAATGACCTTCAGAAGATGGTTGAGTTCTACCGAGATGTTCTTGGAGTCGAGGTCAAAACAATCGGTGAACCTTACGCAGTATTCGAGCACGAGGGCATTGGCTTGGCCATGTTCGAGCGAGCAATCCTGCCCGAATTCTTAGGTCAGGAACCTGCATATCCAAGTGGACTGAACGGGACCTTCGCACTGACGATAGATTTAGCTCGTTTTGAAGACGTGGATGATGAGTTTGCGCGCGTTGTTAAAGCAGGTGCAAAGCCGATTATGGAGCCTAAGGACGTGCCATGGGGACAGCGTTCGTCTATGGTCGCCGACCCAGATGGTAATTTGATAGAAATAGCATCGTGGAACGAGGGAGCAAAAGAAGACTGAATATAACGTACATTTTTCACGCAGTGTGAATCCAAGCCAAAATGAAAAGTTCTTCACCCAACCAGTACGAACGGGCCTTTGAAAATTGGCTGATTGACAATCGTATTCGGTACGTGGAGGTGGATGAAAACAAAAGGGCGGTGTTTGGCCGCTCGAATATTAAGAGCTTCGATTATCTGTTATATCCCCGCAATCAACAGATAATAATTGCTGAGCTAAAGGGGAGGTCGTTCAAGGGAACCAGTTTCGCCAAATTGGCCGGCTTTGAGTGCTGGGTCACAGCCGATGATGTCGATGGACTGGCCGGGTGGCAGCATGTTTTCGGCATGGACCACACCGCCGTTTTTGTTTTTGCCTATCGCATAGAGAACATCGACGTCGATTTTGACGGCAGAGACGTCTATGATTTTGCGCACGATGGATATGTTTTTTTCGCTGTGAGGTTGGATGACTACCGTGCGTTTATGAAACGCCGCAGCCCCAAATGGCAGACCGTAACGCTGCCCGCCGACAAATTCCGCCAATGCGCCGTCCAAATGCAGAACTTATTATTCTGATGAGGAGTAATCGGATGATGTTTAATCGAACCGTTGGAGTTGCGTTTGTGTTTGCTTTAATGGCCTTCACATCACAGAAAGTATATGGCGACGTTAATGATTTGGCTGCCGAAAGTCTCAAGGTCTACAAAAAGGTGGAGGCGATTACTGCTGAAATGAAGGCGGCCACAAGTGACTTGAGTAACCGGCTGAGGGACGTCCGTTACAGGCTTAAGTGGTTTAAGGAACCGGCTTTTGATGACAAAAAGGTAAAATACGACCTCGATAATATTAACCAATATAAAAGGTGGATAGCGACGCGTGAAGCCTATATTGAGTTAGCAAAAATTACCGATGCTAACGAACGTGCCGAACTGCTGGAGAAGTATGACGCAGACAGGAAAAGACTGCTTGCTGAAGAACTGGCAGCCGGACGGCCATTTAGGAAAAAGATAGAACTGCTAAAGGAAGAAGTCAAAGACAAAGAAGCGGCCTTTGACAAAGCTATGAAGTCTTATTGCCTTTTGCCAGGTCAGAACTATCCTGCAGTAGCTGGCACCTCTGCCGTTGCCCTGTATCACGCCGGCAGGCTTACGTACAAATGGCTGGATACTGATAGCAAGCAACTTGCCTTGGCATGGATTACACTTAAAGACAAACCGGTGGTTAAAGAAAATGCGGAGATGCTGGATGGTACTTTTTATGTCAGTGACCATTGGCCTACCAATATCATGGTTTGGGCCGGCTATTTTCGCATCAACTTGGTGCCACAAAAACCGGAATGGCAAGGCAGAGAAAAGATTGCCAAAATCGTCAAGGATTTCATTGACCTCAAAGGATTGGCCAAAATTGATGCATCACGAAACGATAGTACTTTAAATGCCCTGGCTATGGGAAGTTTAGCATGTTCAAAAAAGTATGCTGCCATTGTCAGTGAACGGCGGGAAGCGACGAAGCAATTACTTGCTGGGCGGCTTAAAGTCAAGGCTTTAATTGGTAGGTTAAGAAAGCCGCCGGCTGATAGCGACCAGTTGAAGCGGGACAGGCAGACAATAGTGCGCTATGAGGAGGAGCTTGAGTTAGGCCAGACCCGCCTCGATATCGGCAGAATAACCGACCCAAATAAACGAGCAGCAATGATGCGAAATCTTGAAGCTGAGAGAAAGAAGCTTGATGCTGCGAAGAGAAAAATAGCCAAGCCCTATGATGACAAAATGAAAAAACTTAAAAGTGGGCTTAAGATTAAGGAAGCGGCGTTAAACGAAGCTATGAAGAGATATTGCCTGACAGGGGGTAAAGCTTACCCGGGTGCCACTGAAATATCGATTAAGACGACTTTCTATGAAGGTCGCACCCGTTTCATTTGGAAGGATGCTGATGGTAAATGGTTATGTAGTGCGCTGCTGGAATTGCGTAACAGGCCTGTCATACCCAAAGATGCCCGGATGCTTGATGGTCTTTACTATGTCAGCAGTAGTGCTCTCCACCTGAACTTCATCGAGGTGTGGGTGGGGAATTTTCATATTAGTTTTGGTGTGCAGAAAAAAGAATGGCTAGGAAAAGAAAAAGTCGCCGAAGTTCTCAAACAGTTCGTTGACCTCAAAGGCCTGGCGAAAATCAATGTAACAAGAGAAGTAAAATGCGAATCATAGCCGGGTCAAAACGAGGAATGAAACTGCTCAGCCCCAAGGGTAGAGATAGTCGGCCTATTACCGACCGGGTCAAAGAGTCGCTCTTTAGCGTTCTTTACAAATATGACTTGCCGAAGGATAAAGTCGTGGCTGACTTATTCTGCGGTGTCGGCTCTCTGGGCCTGGAGGCATTGAGCAGGGGGGCTGAGTTTGTTACTTTCGTCGAGCAGGACCCGAAGGTTGTTACGATTTTGAACAGGAATATAGAAAAAGCCGCCTTCGTTAAGGAGTCAAAAGTTATAACTGCCGACGCCTTTAGGATAGGCGCACCTGTAGATTCTGACCGGCACGGGTATGACCTTATTTTTGTTGACCCGCCTTACGCCTGCACAGAAGATGTCCGGGTCGGTTCACCGCTGGGCCGACTGCTGACCTCTGTCTCGGAGCAGGTTGTACCGGAAGGCTTTGTTGTGGTCAGGACCCGCAAACGAACAGAACTGTTGGAACAATACGGCCGCCTTGACGTGATAGAACGGCGTAAGTGGGGCACAATGGCCGTAACAATATTGCAGCGGGCAGGTAAATGACTAACCGACAAGCAGCAATAAAGATAGTCAAGCGATTACGCAGCAATGGCTTTGACGCTCTGTTGGCGGGCGGCTGTGTCCGCGATATGCTGCTTGGCCGGCCCGCCAAAGATTACGATGTCGCGACGAATGCCCATCCCAAAGACGTAATGAAATTGTTCAGACGCACGCTAAAGGTGGGAGCGAAATTCGGCGTTGTCATCGTTTTGCTTGAGAACCGTCGGGTAGAAGTCGCCACATTCCGGACAGAGACCGGCTATGTTGACGGCAGGCACCCCGGCAAGGTGGAATTTGCCGGCGCGGCCGAAGATGCCTCCCGAAGAGACTTTACTATAAACGGAATGTTTTACGACCCGCTGAGAAAAGAGGTAATCGATTATGTCAGCGGCCAAGCAGACCTCAAAAAGAAAGTAGTCCGAACTATTGGTGTCCCGAGAGAGCGGTTCGGCGAAGATTATCTGCGGATGCTGCGGGCCGTGCGATTTGCAACTCAGCTCGGATTCGCAATTGAACCGCGCACCTGGTCGGCGATTTACAGGAAGGCAGCAAATATAACTAAGATAAGCGGCGAACGGATACGTATGGAGCTGGAAGGCATACTCATCAGCCCGAATCGTTCTGCCGGCGTGTCCCTGTTGATTGAGAGCGGATTGGCTGAAGCAATTTTCCCCGCCTTTGTTGG
>CAZOUM010000101.1:0-4011 GCA_964582985.1 uncultured Pirellulales bacterium
AACGGGCTGAAGATGGGTATTTTGGCAAAGGAACTTGCTTAATTACACACCTGCAGCCTGATTTTTCGAAAGTGTCCCATTGTGAACTTTCGCACTTTTACCAATGCGTTAACTTAGGTAATTTGCGTTGATACGCCGATTTAACAACGGTCGGATTATTTTTGGCAAGTTCGAGCTTTTTACCGAACATGCATAAAATACGAAATGGCGTGTAACTGCTTGTTTCATAAGGTCTTCCTTAATAAAAAGTGCGAAACTTAACCCATTCATAGTTGGAGGTTTAAAAAGGTAGCGGTTCCTGAGGGCCAAATCGGATATAATTCGGCCCAAAAAAAACCATTAACTTTTATTTGAAAGGAACCGCCATGAACAAAGATTATCAGATTATCAGCAAAAAGAGCAGAAGAGAATTAGCAAAATTTCTCCCCCACTCCGGTCGCAGAGCGGAGACCCATTCCTCCGAACTAAAGACCCTGCCCTGAGCAACGCCGAAGCATCCAAAATCTCAGATAACGTTATAAATCACCGGTGCCGCCTAAGCGACGTCCGTGTGCATCCTTGGTTCGGTAACTTCTTTTCTCGATCACTAAAACTTACTCCTTTATCATACTATTGTCTGGACAACTTTCAACCGAAACCAACCAAATAACCCTCCAATTCTCAACTATTTCCCCCCGCTGGTTTCTTTGCCGCCCAATCAACCACTCACCATTTAACCAATTAACCCCCGAGGGGTTAACCACTCACTTGCTGCTTCGCCTCCTCCAAATGCCCCAGCAGATATTTCTTCTCCGGCCCACCCAAATGTTCCCACGGCATAATCTCATCCCGGCCGAACTCTCTTTGCGCAAGTGTTTCCACCTCGAATCCAAATCTTTCAAATGCTGCCCGCCATACGCCGGAGTCAAAACACTCGTCCCACAAATCAAACCTTGCGCCCCCCTGCCACGCCGCTTCAATAACATCGCACAGCCGTCTGTCCCCCCGCCCTATCGCCGACTCCAACACGCTTCGGCCAATATCGTGGAACTTAAACTGCAAAAACTTCACACCGAGCCTTCTTTTCTCATCGAGTATTAACCGCCTCGCCTGCTCGAAATATGTTTTCGGCTTTTGCGCCAGCCAGCCGAACGGAGTATGAGCCTTCGGCACAAACCAGCTTATAGTAATGTTTATCTGCCCCGTCTTGCCGCCGACTTCTTTCCCAAGCCGCGCCAGCTTAAATGATAAATTCACAATCCGCTTTATGTCCTCCTCACTCTCACCCGGCAGACCAACCATAAAGTACAGCTTCAACCGCTGCCACCCCGCCCGATAAGCAGCCTCAACGCCGGCAAACAAATCCTCATCCTTCAAAGGCTTGTTGATAATCTCTCTTAACTTCTCGCTGGCGGCCTCGACCGCAATCGTCAGACCGCCTTTTCGCACGCTCGTCAGCAGCTTTGGCAGCCGCTTCAACTGCTGGTCAACCCGCAAACTCGGCAGTGACAGACCCACATATTTGTCCTGAAAATATTCGTGCAAACCGGCGACCAATTCTCCGAGCTTTGGATAATCAGCGGTCGATAAACTCAACAGGCTGACAGTATCGAACCCCGTCGCGTGGTAACAGTCCTTCGCAATCTCGACAATCTTTTCAACACTGCGGTACCGAATCGGCCTTCTGCAAAAGCTCACCTGGCAAAAGCGACATCGCCCCGGACATCCCCGCATAATCTCAACACTTACCCGCTCATGCACCGCCTGGGCAAACGGGACTATCGGCCGACGCGGCACAGCAGCATTTTCAAAATCCTCAACAACTGCGTTCTTAAACTGCGTTCGCAAATCAGGCACACTCGGCTGAAACAACTTTATTCTCTTGCCGTCATATTCGAACTTGTAAAACGCGGGGACATACGCCCATTCGAATTGCCTGGCTGCCGACAAAATAATTTCTTTTTTCGTCGCGCCAGTTTGTTTCTTGCTCTTAACCAGCTCAACCAGCTCGACCACTGCTTCTTCGCCTTCACCCAGCAAAAAAATATCAACGAACTCAGCTATAGGTTCACAGCAATTACACATACCAGCACCGGCAATCACCAATGGGTCGTTTTCATCCCGAAGGCCGCTGCGCACGCTCAGTCCGCCAAGGTCAAGCATATTAAGAACATTCGTGTAACAAAGCTCATTGGTTAAGCTAAAGCCCACGATATCAAAACTTTTCAGTGCCGCCATGGACTCCAGACTAAACAGCGGTATCTCTTTCTCACGCAGGATTTCTTCAGCATCAATCCACGGCGCAAACACCCGCTCCGCCGCCACGCCTTCCATTCTGTTGAGAACATCATAGATAATCGCAAGCCCCATATAGCTCATTGCCACTTCGTAAACATCAGGAAAGCACAGCGCTACTGTTACTTCACACCGCGAGAGGTCTTTTTTGACTTGATTAATCTCCCCGCCGATGTACCTGCTCGGCTTGCGAACATACGGCAGAAAATCCTGCTCAACCCGCCCTGCTAAAATTGTTACTTCTCTTTTGTCCACAGCGGTATTATAGATTGATAATCGACTGCTTTCTATTTATTATTGTCCAGCAATTGTTCATCAAGCTTAGTGCCGAAAGGACCGTTAATGAATAAACAGACCACTCGAATCGTGCTCGGAATCATCGCCGCCATCTGCCTGATTGCGGCCTTGCTACTTCTGCCGACCCGCCCCGCCGAGGCCGACAGCGGCCATCGACTCGTTATGGGAACATTCGCCCACGTTGTTGTGGTTGCACCGAATGCGAAGACAGCTAAGCAATCTATCGAAGCCGCCTTCGCACAAATCAACAAAGTTGACGAACTGATGAGTGATTACAAGAAAGATTCAGAGATATCCCAGGTCAACAGGGACGCCTTTAAGCGAGCGGTCAAGGTCAGCAAACCAACATTCGAAGTTTTACAAAAAGCTGTCGCGTCCAGCAAGCTGACCGGCGGTGCCTTTGATGTCACCGTCGGACCTCTGGTCCGGCTTTGGCGCTCCGCAACCGAAGCAAACTCAGTCCCTACCGATACCCAACTTCAGGATGCGCGCTCAAAGGTCGGCTACGAAAAGCTCATACTCGATTCCAACGAAATGACCGTGCGATTCATCGTCGATGGTATGAAATTGGATTTGGGCGGCATAGCAAAAGGCTACGCAATCGACAAGGCAGTTGAGGCAATGCAAAAACGCGGCGCACTCGGCGCAATGGTCGACATCGGCGGCGACATCCGATGCTTCGGAAAACCTTCAAAAGGAAAAAGCCATTGGCTAATTGGCGTCCAGGACCCAACTAAAGCAAGAGAAGGTCTTGACCCGGGAACATCTTCACTCGTCTTGGGCTTGAAAAATGCCGCCGTCGCCACCAGCGGTGACTATCGCCGATTCACCCTGATAGAAGGCCAAAGGTACAGTCACATCATAAGCCGCACCACTACCGCCGGTGCCCAGGGCCTATCGAGCGTCACCATCATTTCAGAAAACGCCATCGCTGCAGATGCCCTCGCCACAGCCGTCACCATAATGGGTCCCGAAAAAGGCCTCGCCCTAATCGAAAAAATACCGGAAACCGAGGCGATTCTAATAACCTCACCGCCGGAGCAAACATTCATAAAAACGACCGGCGCTGAAAAATACATAGACCCGGATTTCCCGTATGAACTGCGTCCACACACTTATTACGTGGATGTAAATGGCCATGATTCAGCTACAGGCGCAAAAGAGACGCCCTTCCGGAGCATCGAAGAGGCTATCGAGGTCGCACAACCGGGCGACACCATTTTCGTCGGAGGCGGAACCTATACTCCCTCCGATACCATTAGATTGAACAAGAATGGTTCCGGAGCAAATCCTATCAACTTGTGGGCCTGTCCGGGCCGGAAGGTCGTACTGGATTTTTCAAATGCTCCGGTTTCTTCCGACGGATTGAAAATCAAAGGCAGCTACTGGCGCGTGAAAGGATTAGTAATACAAAAGGCCGGCGACAAGGGTATCGATATT
>CAZOUM010000101.1:4111-6263 GCA_964582985.1 uncultured Pirellulales bacterium
GGAAACGGCGTCGGCTTCAAGCTGGGCGACGGACCCGGCGAACACATTATCATTCGTTGCTTGGTGTGGGATAATGCAAAAAGCGGTTTTAACATACAAGGCAACACATCCAGCGTCACCCTCTACAACAACACGGCCTGGAACAATCGCAGGAACTACTTCTTCGACGATAACAATCCTCATAAACTAAGGAACAACGTGTCACTGGAGGGCGAGGTTGTTATGTTCCCGGGAATCGACCATGAGAACAACAGTTGGAACGGTGGATTTGTGGTTGCCGAAGCTGACTTCTTGAGTCTCGATGATACCGGCATGAATGCACCAAGGAATCCCGATGGCAGCCTGCCCGAAAGCAATTTCCTAAAGCTCGCGCCGGCAAGCGATTTAATCGACACCGCCATCAATGTCGGCCTCCCCTTCAACGGAACTGCTCCCGACATGGGCGCTTTTGAAACAACGCAGAAATGAATGCCCTATAAAGCTGCCCCTGATGAAAACTCGGACCAAATAGACTGGCAATTCTCGCGGATGCCTCAGGTGCTCACCGCTTCCTCGGCTGGCTGCTCGGCAACGTGCGCACTTCTGCCGACCTCGATTATCACCTTCGTCGGACACTTTTCTTTAGCGGTTTCAGTCTGCTCACTCGGCTGGTACTTCTCATAATCCAGCCGGGCCAGATTCTCCTCTACCTTGAACAGGTCAGTTTGCTTCGCACAAAGGCCGCATCCGATACAGCCGACCTTGCACATCGACCGTGTTACCTTCCCCGTCTCTTTACTGCTGCAGGCAACAGTCAGCATATTCTCATAATTGAAAGGAACCATCTCGATAAGATTCCGCGCACAGGCTTTCGAGCAGGCCCCACAGCCCGTGCATTTCTCATAGTCAACAATTGCCAGACCCTCAACCATTGTGATAGCGTCAAACTTGCAGACGCTGACACAATCGCCGAAGCCCAGACACCCGAACTTACACGCCTGCACATTAGCCAATGCGTTGGCCGAAATGCACGTAGGTATGCCCTCATATTTTGCGTAATAAGTTCTATCACCCGTATGAGCACGGCAGTGTATAACCGGTCTCTTAGGAGCGCCTGAATCACTGATTTGCAGGCTCAATATTCTTCCGATTGCTTCCGTGCTTTTTTGACCGCCTGGTGCGCATTTACCCAGCAGCTCCGGATTTTCCAATATAGCTTCCGCATACGACCCACACCCGGCAAACCCGCACGCGCCGCAGTCAAGGTTCGGCAAAGCCGCGTGGATTTGCTCTACCTTAGGGTCAACCTCGACCTTTAGCTTTTCGCTCGCAATCAAAAGCACAACCGCAAAACCGGCACCGAGGCCCAACATCGTCAGCCCGGCAGGCCACGCACTATTCCACAACTCGAACACACCAGCTAAAACCATCTCTAATAACTAAATCCCAAAATCCAAATATCAAAATTACTTGTCAAAATTTATAATTTTGAACTTTGATTTGTCATTTTGCATTTTAATTTTTGATTTTTGATTTTCTTACCTTATCATTCCCGCAAATCCCATAAACGCCAAGGTCAGCAGACCCGCCGTAATAAGCGTAATCGGTGCCCCTTTAAGACACTCCGGCACATCGGCAAGATTAAGGTTCTCCCGAATCCCCGCCATAATACAAATCGCCATCGTAAAACCTATCCCCGCCCCGAAGCTCAGCACAACCGCTTCCAGAAGATTATCAATCCCCCAAAGATTAATGAATAGACACAACCCCAAAATCGCGCAGTTCGTTGTAATCAGCGGCAAAAATATTCCAAAGCTCTTATACAGTGGTGGAAAGAACTTGCGCAGATACATCTCAACAAGCTGCACCGCACCGGCGATAACCAATATAAAGCAGACGTATCGCGTTACTTCCAAACCCAATTTCATCAGAATCAGATGGTCTATCATCCACGTCAGCGTCCCGCTAAGTGTCACCACGAATGTCACCGCCATTCCCATTCCGAAGGCCATATCTATCCTGCCCGACACGCCAAGATACGGACAAATACCCAAAAACTTCGTGAAGACAAGATTGTTAATCAAGACGATTGATATAAAACCCAAAAGCAGAATATTCAGAGTATCCATAAGCCGTATCTCCTAAGCCCGCTTCTTCGTTACCGCATTGACCA
>CAZOUM010000102.1:0-6086 GCA_964582985.1 uncultured Pirellulales bacterium
CTGCCTCGCTAACCTTCCAGCCCTAAAAAAAAATTTCTGTCTTCGAGGGCGAAAAGGGCGAAGAATGAGCCAAAATGGCTGATAATGTGGGCAAGCGGGGCAATTTGGGGGATAGCCATTGATATTATTTAGGGGGTTTGCTATAATAAGAAGCTAAGTGTGCATAATCTTCTCAGACGATGGAGTTAGTTTATTTTGAAAGAAAAAAATAATAGTTTTTGTGGAGAAAGTAATAATTCTGGTATAATGCCCAGCTCTGTAACCTGTTCGATTCAATTTGACTTAAAAAGAGTGTTTTATTTTTGTTTTTTAATAAGGGCATTTAACCAAGGATTATTTTTTAAGGAGACTAAATATGGATAGTGCGACAAGGATGACAAGGATGCGAAGCGGGGCGTTCCGTCTGTTCTTGTGTATTGTCATCTGTTTCTCGGTTTGGGATACGGCTTTGACTCTTGCACAAACAGAGAGAATGACAGAGGCGGAAATAATTGAGGTGAAAAAGGAGGCTGAGGCCAAAGCCAAGCGAGAAGCGAGAAGAGCTAAGGCCAGGTTGAAACAGGAAAAGATTATCGCAGGACTAACCTTTCCGGTAGACGACAGTCAGCGCTTCACCGTCAGAGAGTTGCGCATCAGCGGTAATACTCTGGTATCAACTGATGAATTGTTGAAGGATATACCTGCCGTGTTTAATGCTTCGGACAAACCCCTGCGCAATGCTGAAAGTCAGGACCTTTTCGACTTTAGGGTTCTGCAGGATATTGATACACGACCAGGCGAACCTCGTGGGGTCTCGGCAAGAACTATTGGGGGCTTCGTCCAATACCTCCTGTCCGTTTACCAAGATAGGAATTATGCGGGCGTATATGTTTATGTACCAAAGGAGGCTGTCAGAACAGGTGCGCTTGAGGGCGACGTCCTACCCATCAAAATTATTGAGGCGAGCGTTACGGATGTTACGGTGAGATACTACGACCCTGACCAGAAGGAAAAGGAGAAAGGAAACCTCCGGCGGTCGGCTGTCGAAAAATGGTCCCCAGTGAAAACCGGACGGGTAGCAAACAAGAAAAAACTGGATGACTTTGTCAACCTGCTCAACCTCAACCCGGACAGATACGTTTCTGCAGCCGTGACCAGAGGTGCTGTACCGAAGTCGCTTGCCGTAAGATATGATATATATGAGGCAAACCCCTGGCATTATTTTATCCAGGCAGATAACTCCGGCACCAAGGAAAGGCAGTGGAACCCCAGAATCGGCGTCATCAATACCAACCTGTTGGGCATAGATGACACATTCACCGCGATTTTTCAGTCTGCTTTGGATTCAACTTGGAACGAGAACTACTCCATTTACGGCAGCTATGATTTTCCCATCCTGAACCCTCGGTTGCGGCTTAACGTTTATGGCGCCCACAGCGAGTTTGATATAAGCCCTGAGTCCGGCATATTCGATTTTACCGGCAGGGGAACGTTCTATGGAGGTAGATTGCGATACAATCTCCTACAGAAGAACGGCTGGTTCTTTGATGTAAGCGGTATGATTGAACATACACGAAGCAAAGTCAATCCCTCCTTGTTCACGACCTTTCTGGGAACGGATGTCAAGTTCTGGCTGTGGGGAATGGGGGCCAACCTGCATCGTCGAGATGATATGTCAAATACTTCAATTAGCATTGACCAATATTCAAGCCTGGGCGGCGAATCCAGCGGGAGTGAGTTTAGGCTGGCAAGAACAAATTCTGAGTCTATGTTTACTTTTTACACCGCGTCGGCAGCCCACAGTCAATACTTGGACACTGATAAGGTCCATCGTATCAGCGGCACTTTCAGGTACGTGGAACCCAAGGATAGACTGGTGCCTGCGAAAATGACCACATTTGGCGGGATGTACACTGTTAGAGGCTACGATGAATATGAAGTTGTTGCCGATGGCGGCCTACTGCTGTCGTTGCAATATGAATTTGACATCATCAAACGTTGGGAGTCCAAGGAAAGAAAAGAAGGGCCGCGGAAGCCGGAGGCAAAGAAACCCTTCGTCAGAAAAGTTGCGCCCTTGTTCTTCTTTGATTATGGGCGATCCAAGGTCCGCGAACCTATGCCAGCTTTAGGCGAAAAGAGACATGAGGAGATGATATCAATAGGTCCGGGCACAATTTTGGAGCTTGGCGGTGATTTTAGTGCCGGCGTATACTACGGATATCCACTGAGAACAACAGACGATACGAGAAGCAGCAAGGGCCGATTGAGCGTTGTTATGACAAAACGATTTTAACTTCCACCCCAGGGTGGAATTATGGAAGGGAGAACCTAAATAGCGGGGAGGGAACCATAAAACAGAATAGTATTTTTGAACAAAGTTGAAGGAGAAGAAAAAATGGAAAGAGCAAGAAAGATTTCGAAGAAGTATTATCTGAGACAGATTATGGCCTGCTGGCTGTCGTGCTGGATGCTTTTCGGCATACCAGTTCAGGTTGTGATGGCCGACCCGAACCCCGGTAGTAATGTGATCCCGGGGCCGGGAAATGTCATCAGCACTTCGCCGGGAACCGGACTTGGATGGACCGGTGGCGGTGTGGACGTTGGGATTAACTCAAATGCCGGCAACAACATCATCACGTGGAACAACTTCGACATCGGCGAGAACGCCACCTTAACGTTCAATCAGGCCAGTGGATGGGTTTTAAATAACGTTCAGGCCGGGGATGCGATGGCAACCGGTATTTTCGGCGACCTTTTTGGCCCGGACTGCGGTCTGATTGTTGTTAATCCGCTGGGTGTTGTCTTCGGACCCGACTCCCTTGTCCAGGCCCAGAATTTCATAGCTTCCAGCTTGAGTATTTCAGACGCCGACTTTATGAATGGCATCTACTCTTTCACGGGCGGCGGAGTAGGAGAGGTTGCCAACTACGGCAGTATTTCCGCTGAGCAAGTCGCCCTCATCGGAAAGAAAGTCCTCAACGCCGGTGTCATAAGGAGCCCGGGCGGATATGTCTTAATGGCTGCCGGTGACAGAGTCTTTTTAGGCCAGGAGGGCAGCGATGTTGTTGTCGAGGTAGGTTCTGTCACAGTACCGCAAGACACTCCGATTGAGGGTTTGGGCGACGTCATTAACGAGGGTACAATCGAGGCGGCAGGCGGAAAGATTGTTCTTGCTGCCGGCGATACCTTTTCCAGAGCCATAGATGGTCTGGATTCCTTATCATTAGCTGTTAGTGGCGGCACCGGCCGAGTTGGTCAATTCGGCACTATCAATGCAGACGGAGTCGAAGGCGACGGCGGCAGTGTTACTCTGACCGCTGCTGATGTAGTTGCTCTCGGCAGCGATAGCGTGACCACCGCTAACGCCGGAACTAACGGTAATGGCGGCGAGGTCATTGTTTACTCGCCCGAAATGGCCCTTTTCCGGCCAAGCGCACTCGTCGAAGCTAAGGGCGGAAGCCAATCAGGCGATGGCGGCTTCTTCGAAATATCAGGGCATGAGTACGTCGAAGTAGTTGGCCAGATTGATTTAACCGCGGAAAACGGAGCAAAGGGCCAGTTTGTTATAGATCCGTACAACATTAAGATCGTTGATGGTGGCTCGGATTATTTCCCACTTTTAAATTGGAATTGGGGTTTGTGGGACCCTGGTGATAGTGAGTGGAACCCTCGGCCAAGTCCTCTTTCTGGATATTCCCGATTGGACATAGATTGGCTGGAGTACTACCTTTATAAGTCAGATGTAACAATATCTACGGATAGCGCATTGCCTTGTTTTCCTGGATCTCAGGAAGGTTGGGTCATTTTTGATGCGGGCAGAGACGTTGTAAGTGAAAAAGAGTGGAAAGGGCGTTGGACAAAAGGGCCATGGTATGTCCCTGCTAATACCACCAGCGACAACTCATTGACCGTTAATGCCAATGCATTTATCCAGTTCATGCCCGACAGTGGAATTGATTTTGCAGGCAGTGGGAACGTAACATTGAATGCCGGTTCGCATATTGACATAGGTGCGGGTATTGACTTGAGAGGCGGCGGCAGTTTTGAGGCGTATTCCGGGCTGAATACCCCGCTTTATGCAGATATTCTCGCCGACAACTATATCAAGGCCGGCAGTATCTTGCTGGATGCCAGCGCCGGTATTTTGAGTAACGTAGAGGCCAAAGAGCTGACAGCGACGGTGGGCAATATCGAGATAGCAGCGTCGGACTGGACAATCCATTTGCATGGCAATGTGGATACCGATACTTATGATGCCGGTGATATTATTCTGCATAACCACACCGTTGCCGATGACGGCGTGAAGCTCGATGCCGGTCATGATGTGATTTTGTACTGCAACAAGACCCTGACCGGCGATGGAGATTTGGATGTTAAAGCAGGTAACATCATCGACTTTGGCGGCGATGTGTATGCAAGCGGGTACCTTAATCTGGACGCAGGAGTTAAAACCTATGCTGCCGGCGATATCGGGGCAGGCGGTGCTTTAACTGTGGAAGGTGACTTGGAGCTTGACGGGGACCCACCCTGCTGTGGGCGTAGAGACCAGACGGTGTACTCGCAGAATGGAACATTAACGATAAACGGCGCAACGCTCAAGAGTACAGGCGGCAACCTCACGCTTCTGTCAGGCGACCAGGGAGAGGGTAGTATGTACACCAGGGACGTAACGGTCCTGGATGGCAGATTAACTGCCGAAGCTCAAGGCCGTCTTATGCTTGACGGAGATATTCGGTCTAAGAATAAGATGACGCTGACCTCTAATAGCGACGAAATTGACGGACCTGGAAGTGAATCTAATATCCTAAAAGCCTACGGGACACTTACTACCGAGAGTTGCTTGGCTGATATCGAGATCACTGCGAAAAATAGTGGGATATATCTGTACGGTGATGTTGACGCCGGTCGTGACCTTCTGCTCAATAACTACACATATACAAGTTCTGCCGGATTAACACTTGAAGCCGGTAGAGACGTAAAGGTTAAAGACAACTACATGTTAGACGCCGCAGGTAATTTGCTTGTTGAAGCAGGTGACAACATCATTCTCGGCCAACTGAGAGGAAGAAACCAAGCAAACCTGATAACTCTGGACGCCGGGGATAATGTTGTGGTCAACGGCACAGTCGATACGACAACGGTAGAACTGGGTTATAACGGCGATCTGGTCGTTGAAGCAGGTGACAACATCATGTTTGGCGATGATGTAGCTGTGAAAGGCAGCTTGGTAGCAAGAGCCGGTTTGGACATTGCTCCTTCGTGGTGCCCTTCTTCGGGCGAAGGTTTTATCGAAGCTGCCGGAGATATTACAGCGGCTGATATGCTGCTCACAGCCGGCTACGGATGGCCCGGTTATGAGGTGAGCACTCCAACTCAAACTTATGTACATGTTGCCGGTATGCTGACAAGTACGGCCGGTGATATTACTGTTGGAGCACGGCACGACATCGTACTGGGCGGCGCCGACGTTGATGGGACGTGGACAAGCGTGGATGCGGCCGGTAACTTGACGCTGGACGGCGATTGGCACAGTCTATTGTACGGTGATGGTTACAAAGGCGGCGATGTGACTGTCGATGGTGCCATCAATACCGGTGGTAGTACAAATGCGTACGGTAATAACATTACTATCGGCGGCGATGTCCAGGCAGGCGGCGATATAATACTGACTGCCGGTACAAGCAGTGATTTTGCGGACCCATCGCCCGAGGGTGATGTGACTGCTTATGGCGACCTTACTTCGACCGGCGGCAGCGTTGAGATTTATTCGGACGGTGATACGACATATCTGTGGGGCGATGTCTTAGCCGCTGATAATGTTTTGTTGAACAACAATACAAAGTTTATGAGCGGGGATGACCAGCACGTGGTTGCAGGTGAAAAAGTTACTGCTGAAGGCTGGTTAAAGAAATGGGCCTCAGGTGACTTGTACCTGCTTGGTGGTTCTGACGAGTTGGCTGTAGACCTTAAACACACTGTAAGTACTTACCAAGGCAACCTGTGGATTATTGGCAATGGTGACGTACAAATTGGCGATGATTTAACAACATTCGGCGAAGGAGATTGTGGCCCTGGCGGAACTCCGTGTAGCGGCTGGCCTACAGGCG
>CAZOUM010000103.1:0-6005 GCA_964582985.1 uncultured Pirellulales bacterium
AAAGCTGCTCAGCTTGCCGGCCCTTAAGATCGTCAATAGAATGGATGCCGATATTCTGCATATCCTGGGCAATAGTTTTACCAACGCCGGGAATTTGTTCTAATTCTTGTAAGCTGGATGATTCCATAGAAAGGTGCCTCAGATATTATTCACCAAATACAATTCACTAATTACCGAACTGGACACGGGTGTGGCCCTCTTCGTTGATATGCCGAAATCAGCCAAAATTAGGCTGACGGTCCATATTCTTTAATCTCGCTACTTGCGAGTATAAAATCATACCTCTTTTAGCGAAAATGGCAAGGCAATAATAATATTAAAAATCAAAATTGGCGTCAAGGGCAAAGGCGCAAGACCAAAGACACGGGATAAGCCCCCCAATCAGGTAGGGGCGAGCAAGATTCAGAATGGAGAATTGAGAAGTGAGAATTTAGAAGTGATTCCGCCAGAGGCGGATCTTCGATACTATTGGGGGGGCAGTGGGGCGAGGCGCAAGAGCAGTTGTTCCTTGGTGATAGTTGCTTTCTTCAGGCGGACTTTTCTTTTTTCCTGGTAGGCGTCTTTAACTCTAAAGACGGGGTCGAAGGGCTGGTTGTTTAGCAGTGAGGGCCAGATTTTTGCTCGGATATCGTCTTTGTCCATGGGCTTAGTCTCGAGGCGCTTGCGATAGGCAGCTTTGGCTATTATCCTGGCAATCGGTGTGATGTTCACCGCGCCGATTTTGACTTTTGTCAGGTTCAGGTTCAATAGACCGTTTTGGTCAAGAGCGGGTTTGCCAACGACGGTGACGACGAATTCGCGGCCGACAACGGTTACCGCTCCCATCAGTGTGATGGTATTGGGGTCGAAGAACACTTCCGGGGCGGAATAGGCGAGGTCGCCGAACTGCTTCGACCATTTATGCTTGTGTTGCCAGGCAATGGCCCCGTTAATTTTGTGCTGGTCAACGTGCAGGTCAAACGGGTCGTCAAGCTGGAGGCCGTTATTGATGGTTTCGCCCAGGTGGTGCGTCAGATATTTTGGAACCCGTTTTTCATCTACAACTTCAGGGGGATTGTAGCGGCCGGGCCTGTGCAATAACAATAAAAGAATCGTAATAACCACTGCCAGCAGGGCTGCGAGGCAGCAGAGGCGGCGGAGCTTTTTTCTGAATTTTCTTTTTTTGCGGACCTCGGGCCCAAGGTCCTTGGGCCCCAAGTCTTTCAAATTTGCCGCGTCTGGCTTAAATTGTGCCTTGCCGGAAGTCATCTGTGCGATTATAGTGATTAACAGGCCCGGTAAAAAGCGTTTTCCGACGGGTTGGAAGCTTTCTGTGTGAAAAAGGGATTGGCTAAATGGCAAGTCATTTTGGGGACCGGCTTTGTGATGCGGTAAAGGGTAAGGGCACGCCTTTGGTTGTTGGGCTGGACCCTGTTTATAGACGGCTGCCCTGGGCGATAGTGAGCCATCACAATATGGATGATGAGTACGACGTGGCGGCTGCGGTGGATGCGATATTCGATTTTTGCACGCAGACGATGCGAATTGTTGCGCCGATGGTGCCGGCGGTGAAGATGAACATCGCGTTTTTCGAAAAGTATTTCTGGGAGGGGATAGAAACTTACTATGCGCTGATTTCCGAGGCGGACGAACTGGGGTTGGAGATAATCGGCGATGTGAAGCGCGGTGACATAGGACACACGGCGGAGCTTTACGCGACTGCTCATCTGGAGAATCCGGAGCTGGCGGGCTTGGAGGACACGCTTGCTCCGGATGCCATTACGGTTAACGGCTTTGCAGGAGTCGATGCGATAGAGCCGTTTGCGGAGATAGCCGATGAGCAGGGCAAGGGTATTTTCGTGTGGGTGCGTTCGAGCAATCCGTCGGCAGCGGCGATTCAGGATTTTGCCGGTGCCGATGGGCAAATGATGTATGAAAGAATCGCTGAAGTTGTCGCGCAAGTTGCAAACAAGCCTGAGCGAATCGGCAAGAAGGGCTACAGCAATGTGGGGATGGTGGTAGGCGGCACTGCGCCGGAGGTCACGAGGTCGCTGCGAGAAAAGTATGATAAAGTGTGGTTTCTTGTGCCGGGCTACGGCTCACAGGGTGCCTCGGCGGCGGACTGTGTGCGGTTTTGCAAACCTGACGGCAACGGAGCGTTGATTAACGCATCGCGGTCGATAATCTACGCCTATGAGAAGCCGAAGTACAAAGACCAATTCGGCGACGACTGGAAGCGATGCGTTGAGCAGGCGGTCATCGATGCGAAGCTTGACCTGGCAAATGCAATGGCAAGTCGTATCTCGTGAATCGCATCTCATAAGAGTTGAAAAGTTAAAACTAAAAATGTAAAACTGAAGTGTAAAATTCAAAAGTAGATTTTTCTTGCCTCCCGCCGGTAACGATTCTATATTATTTCACAGAGCAGTGGCTTTGTATGGTATGAAATGCTATGGTCGGCCTTATCGAAGAGAATTACGAAGTACTCAAAAGTCTGTGTGTGCGGTATCGGGTCCGGCGTCTTGAACTATTCGGCTCGGCTTTGACGGGCAATAATTTCGACCCCGAAAGAAGTGATTTGGATTTTCTCGTTGAATTTCTGCCGCTAAAACAGGGTGAATATGCCGATGCGTATTTCGGTTTGCTCGAAGCCATTGAGAGCCTCTTTAACAAAGACATTGATTTGGTAATGACCGGTGCCATAAAAAATCTGTATTTTCTCGAATCGATTAATAAAAATCGGAAGGTGCTCTATGCAGCTTGAATCCAAAAAACTGCTGGAAGACATCCGACAGGCCTGCGAGCATATCTTAGAGTTCACCAAAGACAAAACGTTAAGTGATTATGCCGGCGATGTGCTGCTGCGCAGCGGCGTCGAGAGGCAGTTTGAGATTATCGGTGAAGCTCTGAACCGATTGACCAAAACCGAACCCGATGCAGTGAATCAAATCAGTCATTACAAGCGTGTTATTTCCTTCCGCAATATCCTGATTCACGGTTATGACATTGTGGAAGAGACTATTGTCTGGGATGTGGCAACAAAGGATTTACCTGTACTCTATAAGCAAGTTCAGATTTTGCTCGGCAAGAAAGATTAACAACAAAGGATAAAAAGTTTAATTTGACACCTGCACAGATACAGGGGAAAAATCAGCCGTACAGAGTGCAGAAATACGAATAAAACTCAATTCGAAATGTTAAACTGTGAATAAAGAATTCTTCGCCGGCAAAAAGGTTCTTGTTATGGGGCTGGGGCGGTTCGGGGGGGGAGTTGATGTCACTAAGTTTGCATGCGACGCCGGCGCTGAAGTAATAGTAACTGATTTAGCATCGGCCGATGACCTTAGCGATTCTATCAAACAGCTCGAAGAATGTCCCCGGATTAAATATCACCTCGGCTGCCACAACGTGCCCGATTTTGAGCAGTCTGATATTGTCGTAGTTAATCCTGCGGTTACTCCCGACAACAAGTTTCTCGAACGTGCCAGAGAACGCAACAAATTCATTACCTCGCAAATAAGCATCTTCTTCGAGCTGTGTCCTGCGCGAATAATCGGCATTACGGGAGCGAATGGCAAGAGCACAACTGCTGCGCTGACAACTCATTTGCTCAAGGCAGCGATTGATAAAAGCATTAGGTCCAAAGAAGATGTCATTGCGAGCGAAGCGAAGCAATCTCAAAGTACGCGATACGCAATACGAGATACGAGATACGAAAAAGTTTGGTTGAGCGGCAATATCGGCAATGAGCCGCTGTTGATTGTGGTAGACCAAATCAGCCCGAATGACTTGGTTGTGCTGGAACTATCAAGTTTTCAGATTGAGCAACTTGCACAAATCGAGAAAGCACCACAGGTCGCACTGTTGACGAACCTTACGCCGAATCATCTCGACCGCTACGGCACATTCGCTAACTATTGCGCAGCTAAGGAAAACATCTTCAAGTTCCAGCAGCTAAACGAAAATGAGCCTGCTGTTTGTGTATTCAATGCTGAAGATGAAGTTGGAGTCGAATGGTTTGAGAAATACAAGAGCGATAAAGGCAGGGTCTGCATCAAATTTTCGGCAAATGATGTAAGCGAAGAGATGCGAGAACAATTTGGTCTTCCCGGGCGGGCTAATGTTTCGAATCTGTCTGCTGCAATTGCTGTGGCAAAGTATTTCGGCGTGACGGCTGAACAAATAAAAGATTGCCTGCCTGGATTTCAGGCGCTGCCGCATCGGCTGGAATTGGTGGCGGAGATAGATGGGGTCAGGTGGTATAACGATTCCAAAGCCACCACGCCGGAAGGCGCGATTACTGCGCTGGAAGCATTTGATAGGCCGAAGATTATTATTGCCGGCGGATACGATAAGCATATACCCTTTGACGAACTTGGGGAAAAGATAGTCAAAGAGGCCAAAGCCGCTATTCTAATCGGCCAAACCGCCGACAAAATCGCTTCGTCAATACGCAAGTCATTGCGAGAAGCGAAGCAACGAAGCAATCTCGACCAACGAGTGACGAGCGACGAGCGACGAGCGACGAAAATTCGGATTGTCAACTCCTTACCCGAAGCCATCGAGCAAGCGAGACAGCTTGCGGTCGCCGGTGACGTTGTTTTGCTAAGTCCCGCCTGTGCGAGTTATGATATGTTCGATAATTTCGAGCACCGCGGCCGAGAGTTTACCAAACTCGTGCGCCAAATCAGCGATTGATTATTAGCGGATTGTTGAAATTGCAAAAGTTGTAGACAAAGCCGTACGGCGGGTGTAAAGTTATAAGTAGGTTGGAATGGACGATTTGTTGAAAGAAGCAAGTTAGATGTGTAGGGTGGTAATTGAAATGAATCGAGAACTATTACTTGAGCAAGTCAAACAAACCATTCTTGAAATTGAGCCTAATGCGGGTGTTATAATTTACGGTTCTCGAATTCGCAGAGAAGCTGGGCCCGAATCTGATTGGGATTTTCTTGTTTTGTTAGATGGTAGTGTTGGCCAGGGGCGTATAGATGCTATTCGTCATCGACTTTACAATGTTGAATGGGAATGCGGAGAAGTTATTAGTTGCATCGTGCGCAGCCGAAAAGAATGGGACAGTCCCCTTTATAAAGCTATGCCGTTTCATGAAAACGTCGAACGTGAAGGGACAGTTTTGTGAGTGATTCAACAAACGAGTTGGTCAATTACAGGCTGCAAAGGGCTTATGAAGCTCTTGAAGATGCTCGCATTTTGGCTGGAGCCTCTCGCTGGAATACCTGTGTGAATCGTCTTTATTATGCTTGTTTTTATGCCGTCTCAGCCCTGCTGATACAAAATGGCTCATCTTCTTCTAAACACACAGGGACACGCAGCCTTTTTAATCGACATTATGTCAAAACCGGCAAAGTTACCAAAGAGATGGCTCAGATTTACAATGACCTTTTTGAAAGACGCCAGGAAAGCGACTACCTGGATTTCATTCATTTCGAAGAATCTGAAGTCCGTCCCTGGATTTCTAACGCGGAGGCATTCATAAAGCACATAGAGACTGTTATTGATTCTGACCGGTAAAATTGCAGCCGTTTGCAGTTTTTTGATAATTTCGAGCACCGCGGCCGAGAGTTCACCAAACTCGTGCAAGGAATCAGCGGTCAATTGTAGAAACGAGGCCGGCTGAAGTCGTTTTCCTGTCGACCGCACAGCTGTAATGAGTGAGGCCAAGCCGCATATGGGCTTTTCCGTCCTGTGGTATGCTATCCTCAGCAAAATATCATTGAAATAAATCTTGACCATCTTATCATAAGTGCTTATAAATAAGGAAGGAAGGAATTTTTGGGAGGGACAGGAATAACTTTTTCACTCGATATGACCAATAATTGAACTTGGTGGTATAATTTATATATTCTCAGACAGCGATAGTAGAAAATGGTATTTGTCAATATTTGAGGGAACATTTATGAAGACAAGAATTTTCGAGCGGTCACCGCATAACCCTATCATTTCGCCTTTGGATCTACCTTTTCCGGCGGCAGCTGTACTAAATCCCGGCGCTTCCGAACAGGGGG
>CAZOUM010000104.1:0-6005 GCA_964582985.1 uncultured Pirellulales bacterium
TGCACGCCTCCCATCCCCGCCTCATGATACTTTTCCAGATGCTCGGTCAGCCCTTCTTTATCAACCGCGCTGCCCAGCCACCACCAGTACGTCCACGGCTTACTCTCTCGTGTCACCTCCGGCCAACTCAATGCGGCTGACTTTTTTTTCTTCCCGCACCCACAAAGCGCAAACAAAACCGCCGCCGTGGCGACTACAACCAAAACTCTCACGATGTGCTTCATATCTTTTCCCTTTTTCCTTTTTCCTTTTGCCTTTTGCCTTATCGTTTGGCCCACTAAGAGAACAAAAAAATCGTTCCCACGCAAGGGTTCTAAAATCAATCAAAACTGCATGTAGTCAGGAACAAAAACCGCAAATTTTCAAAAAATTTTTACTCGTTTCTCCATAAGGATTTAGGCAGACCCTTCGACTGCGCTGCGGGCAAGTTTTCAGCGCAAATGCGCAAGTTGAGCCAATTATGGAGGCAGTGCCTCGTGGCACATGCCTCGTGATTGGTTAAATGGTTAATTGGTTAAATGCCTACTCACAACTAACTACTCACTACTCACCAATCCGGGGGTTCTTTGCAGTATCGCATCAACATTCCAGATTGGCTTGACGGCCCATTAATCCGGCTGGCCCTTTTATATCGCCGCCTCCGCTACGGCTATCCCTTTCGCCGCATCCCACTGACCCAGGGCAAATACGCCATAGTCGACCCCGATGATTACGAGCGATTAAATAAGTACAAATGGTATGCCGCCAGGTGCAAGAACACCTTTTACGCCGGCCGACACACCAAAACCGGCAAAGACGGAAAGCGAATCTACATTAAGATGCACCGGCAAGTTATCAACCCGCCCTGGCCTCTGGTCGTCGATCATATCAACCGTTATGGCTTCGATAATCGCAAAGCCAATCTCCGCCCCGCAACACGCTCACAGAACAACCTGAACAAGTCATTTATCAAGACAAAGCCCTCTTCATCGAAATACAGAGGAGTAAGCTGGTACAAACGCAGAAAGATATGGCACGTCCAGGTAGGCATTAACGGCAAATTCAAATTCATCGGATATTTCCACAACGAAATCGAAGCCGCAAAAGCATACGACCAAGCGGCCAAAAAACACCATAAGGAGTTTGCCGTCCTGAATTTCCCCTTGCCCCGTTAGAGGCATTGTCTCTGCTCTCTAATGGGGGCGGTCTTGAATTTCAACAAATGAAAATAGTTAGCCCCCCACCAACTGCTAACCAGTTCCCTCGGGCGTTTGCTGCCCGTGAAACTGGCTTCGATTCGTTTCTATCTGGCCTGTGACTTCCTCAATAAGCAACTGAGCAATTGGCATCTGACTGTGTAGCAAAAATGGTGTTCCGCCAAGGTTAATAATTTCAAGTGTGAGCTGTCCCGACCATTCTGGATGAACAGTGGGGGCGGTGAAATGAACGAGCAATCCACACCTAGCCCTACTGCTTTTTCCTTCAATTCTAGCTCCCAAATAAGGTGGACCTTTTTCAACGGGCAACTCAATGGTTTCCAAGGTTTGGGCAAGGATAAATTCGTTTTTTTCCAAATGATAAGGGCGATTTTCTTCTAAAGTGTGCTTTCTTGAATTCTTAGCTATAAGATCTGCTATGCTCCCCGGCGCCAGGAAGTCATAAGCATATGTGCTGGGTTTAGGGATCGTGATTTCATTGCCAAGTCTCAAATCAACCGAGTGTGTATCATATGGGCAATACTTAACACCTATACCTTTCTTTCGAGGTTGAGGTTCTGGTTTGATCACAAGTCTTCCTTCGTCCAGTGCTTTCTGAATTTCAAGGTTCGACAGAATCATCCCAGACCTATTTGACTTGGCTTTTTTTGACTGTTATTGTCCGCCCATTCTCGAATGTCGGCCGAGGAAGGCTAATCAACACCAAATCACCCTTCTCGTCCAAAGATATCACACGAATCGATCCTTCTACGGTCTTATCCCCAGTGGGTTCTTCATTTAACCTCAAATCTTCCTTTCGAGCGAACAGAGAAAAAACTGTAGAGTCGAACATCTGAGCTTGAACAGCAAACTCCCCAGTAAACTGCCCCTCAGATATTGTACAATCGAGCCATTTTTCCCTTCCCATAATGCACCGTCCCTTTCCTGTCATTTCATCACTGCTTCCCGTACCGGCGGCTGCCAATCGCCCAAAGTAATACCATACAAACTACATCGTCAAAAAACGCTATGCCTACTTAGCATTTTTTCTCACTCAACATAAGCTCTTGCCAAAGCTTGGTTTATCAGCAACGTACTATAATCCGCACCATCTTACTTGCGCACATAATACCTGTTAGAATCCAATCACCTTGCTATATAGCAGGCACTTCTTCAAACGAATGAAAGAGATACACGTTCAGATATGTTTCGTTCTTTCATCACCTTCTAATCAGACCTAAATGATACTTAGGAAATCATGTTATCCTTTTTACCAGAAATCCAACAATAAAGCAAGCACAATCTTAGCTTTCTTACGATTATACCTACCGTTACCTCATCTTCTCTTTTTAGCTATACGATTATGCAAAAGGTTAATTCGCCCTAAAAATACAGACTTTCGCTTGGCCTTGACAGCACTTGCACTAGGTAAGACGCTGAAAATGCAACCCAAAGTCAAAGCTTAAAAACCAAACCCGCAATCCCCAACAAAACAAAACGCCCGCCCATCTATTTTGTCAGACTCAATCAACTTTTTCAACAATCCCACTGTCGCTATTATTTTATCAGCGTTTCTCATCCTTGCTTTGAGGAGCCTGTGTTTTTTCACCCGTGGTTTCTTCAACAATTCGAATTGGCAGGGACGTTTTCCCTGCGAATAGGCCAACGAGACTATCTCTAAGATAAATTTGCGCCGATTCCGTATCACCGTAACCCTGAGGAGTGTATGCTCCTCGTTTAAGAAGGACTTTATCAAAATTGTAGTTCAACGAAATTGACATTTCAAAAAGCAAGTCGGTAAGAAGTTCGCGTGATTTCTCGTTCCAAGCCTCAACTCTAGCATCAAGGCCTGGATCTTTGGGATCTATCCGACCGCTATAAAGATGGTCTCTATATAGCTTCCATGCGTCTACAACCTTTCTGTCCTTTTTCTTTTCGCCATAGAACTCAAGGTCAATCATATTCAATGCCTGCACATGTGGTAGTGATACTGGGGTTCCTCTTGTTGACATTAATGTTTTGAATATTGCTTCTTTCGCTTGCTTTCTCTGTCGAAGACTCTCAATAAGTTTTTGTAATTGGACCGCAACAATGGGCCCACTTACTATTGCAACAACCATTATGATATTTATCATAGCCTTCCCCTTCTTTTTTGCTTCAACTCTTAACTATAATTACTCCCACCGGAACTAAGCTAATGCTTCTAGGTCGCTTTCCGGATTATAATGTCATTGGGCATACTTTAGCAACAAAAAATACCCCGAACCCGCAATCCGCACGAAACACATCATCTCGCAGCTATCCATTTTCCTCTTGCTTCCCTTGTCTGGCCTCTGCGCTCCTTATCTTCCGCCCGCTAACTCTACCCTTCCCCTCGCTCAAAATCCTCCTCATCAAAGCCCAAGTCTGTGCCATCAAAAACTTCCTGGTTCTCCGAATACTTTTTAGCAACTATGTATTCTCTGAACTTGGTCCACGGCCACCAATTAGAAAACTTCGAAATATAGATAACTGCAAGTAACACCACCATCCCGAAAATCACTAGTGGTTCCCTCCACAGCATCCATACAAGAACCATAGCCACCCCCAATATGCCGTTCAATACGGCCATCACGCAAAGCAGCCAGCTCTTTGTTTCCTTTCTCGACAAGTACATAAGGAATTCACGCTTCTTTTCCTCCCACAAGGCAACAGTCTGCACTTTAGTCAGTTTTACCTCCCTCTCCTTCATGCTTATTGCCTCAACGTACTCTCGCCTTGCCACCTCTCCCGCCGACATCTGCTGAATCTCTTCGGCCAAGTCGTCAAGCTTCTTCGAACGGAGAAACTGTGCCGCGACAGTCAGAAAGTCCTTCCTCTCGAAAATGGGCTGCGACCAAAGGTACTTCAGCCAACTGTCCCTGGGGGGCAACTCTGGCGCAATTTTAATACCGGCCAGTAAGTTACTAACCTGTTCTTCTAAATCCGCTCTGTAAAGGCCCAAAAGCAATCGAAATGTCTCATGGGACTCCTGAGGCAACAATTCGATGGCGCTTTCAAGCTCCGCGCCTGTAACTTGGGCAGCCACAGCTAGTTCGCGCCAATCATCCGTTTTCGCAAGAATAATAGGGTCTATCTCACTAGCAAGATAATCTGAAAAATGTTTCCTAGTCACGTCCTCGTTGGCAGACATGTTCTCATACCCTAAACGATATTTTCACGACATTGGGATGGATATGCCTTTTCAATTTCGCAACTACCAGCCAATATCTCAGCCAAGAAACGTCACGCCCTTGCTTGTCAGTTATCCTAACATGACGTAAGCTTTCAGCACTGAATATCCCCGCGGCAGTTGGGGGAGACGACTTAAATTCAAGAGCTAGGCGAATACAGTAAGCCCCATCCAAGAGCGGTGGCTGGGCTTCTGGGGATGCTTTGAAAATCCACACAGGGTTTTCGCCCTTTGCAAATTCACAGAAGGTTACTGAACGTCGGCATTTTTTGGTTTTCTGTGATTCCTTCGTACTGGTGTCCTTCTTCCGTTTGATGCTCGGCTTGGCCGATACATTCACTTCATGCTCGATCCGCTCGGTGCGCGTCGAATCAACAATTTCTTCAACAGTTTCGTATTGAACGTCTGTGCGTATCACATTCACAGCTCGCCCGGAGACAGACGCAGTACACCCTTCCAAAAATCCGTTCGTGTGGACGCATTCCAAACCAATGAATCCCCATCTTCGTGGATAAATGGCAAAACTCACAGTCAACTCGAATGGCTCGGTCTTACTAAGGTTGAGACCCATGAGACCATTCTTTGCGAGGGACTCATCCAGGTCCAACCAGGTACCGCGTATCAAACCATTCTGTTTATCTGTCTTCACGTCCGCTCCCCATATCCGCAAAGCTAAACTTGGTATCTCGCATCTAGCGTCCAGAATCGAGCATCTCGCAAATTAACCATTAACCAATCACCAACTATTCGGGGAAGTTTCCGCTCAACGGTGTGGGTGTTCTATCTCACGGCTAAAAATACCACAAAAACAGCAAAAATCAAGACCAAAAACGCAAAAAAACCACAAATATTATTTACTTTTCTGTCCCCTTGCCTGCCCCGCACGAAATAGGCTGCTGCCGCAATTTGGTGCGGGGTCCCCGCTCTCCCTGCGAAAGCAGGGATCCAGCCTCAATTTTCCCGCTTCACGCTTCACTCTTCACTCTTCACGCTTCACGAATATGCCGTCTCCGGCAGCCCAAATGTTGACTACTTTTTCCATTTTCCGCAGCAATTTTGCATTTTGCTCTTTAATCTTCGATTTTCGCCCCTCTTTTGGTCGGCTTCACAAAAGGGGCATTCTCACATGACCCGGTGGACAAGGCGAGCTTCTGTGGAAAAAGCTCGCTTTTGCAGCAGAGTTCGCTTGGTACACCAAGCTGGCCAAAAACAAAATCCGCGTTAATCCGCGCAATCTGCGATTAAAAAATGCTAAATCTGTGAAATCTGTGGTTGCAAAACCTTCCCACCCCTGCTATAATAATTCTTATGGTGGCTAACCATCAAATCTGTTCTTCGCAGAAGGCCGTTCTCGGCCTGAGCGCCCTCCTTTTGCGCCGCAAGGCGCAATAAACTTATCAACAAAAAACCCACATAAATTTTGCTTTTAATCACGGATTACACAGATTTCACAGATTTTTTTGTTTGTGTTTAGTCGGTGTTAATCCGCGAAATCGGCGATTAGATAAATAAATCGTGGCATTTTAGCCCTGCTTGGGGCATAATTAGCCGCAATTAGCTAAAAAAAAGGAGAAAAACAAATGCCAAAAGAAAAAATCATAATATTCGACACAACGTTA
>CAZOUM010000105.1:0-5970 GCA_964582985.1 uncultured Pirellulales bacterium
TTTCGAAATCCTGAATACCTGCTCATTGCTTTGTTCCTTCCCTTTGTATCAACTGCGATTTCCCTATAACGTTTTATATCCTTGCTCAGTCACACCACTGAATCTCGTTCACCTCTGATTTGCTGAGAGTACGAAGACGTCGTCAATAAAGTAGGCCGCTGCCTGCCTTTCTTTTAGAGGAATGTCGGCAGCCGGATCGATAGCGTCGTTGCCTCTCGAGCCCTTGGACGTGTCAGATCGTTTACCGATGACACGAAATTTACCTGTGCGAAATGACAGACGTTCCAAAGACTCGATATCTGTTTCTGCAAAAACGGCGTTCTTCAATACGGTCTTATCATTCAAAATGAGGGAATATCTATCGGCCGCAGCGTCGACCTCCAACCTCAGTGACAGCCATGAGTTTGCTTTATAAGTGAAATCGAGATCTCCAACTTTTTCCTTGCGAACAAGTGGAGGATTGTCGTTTTTCTTGTGATGAGCCTCTTCGACAACCTGGACTTTCCCGTCTTTGAGCAAACGGATACCAATTGGCGCTCGCCCCTGCCCGTCCAGAACGTCTATCTCCAGCCGTCCCCGGTCAGCCTGTTTCGCCAGCACCTTGCATTTGATTGTGACCTTGTTGCACCGGGGGAAAACGCGAATTGCACGTCCGTAGTCATGCGGATCTCTGTCATGCAGTTGGAGTGCTTTGTTGCCGGGCTCTCCAGACTTTACTACATTAACCGGCGCCCAGCGAGGACTGTAGATATTCCAATCGGTCACCACACCACCTGGCTTCATGTCGTTAAATGTGTCTCTGACTGGTTTATCCACCGACGCCCGCACCGGAAGAGGTATGCGGCTGATCCAGATGTCTTCCTTGTTCATACTGTAGGTTATCCACATATCCTGGCCTGGCGGATCTCCGGTGCCTTGGACAATGCCGCGGACATATTGCGGTCCCTGATTCTTCCATGTTCCACCGTAGCGGTGCGTCGGTACCTCCCAGAAGCAGCAAAGCATATTGTCGTAGTCGATGCCGTCATCGCTGGTAATGATCACCTGCGGAAAGCGTAGCCCATCGTGATCGAGACTATAAACCAGAGCGTATCGCTCGTCTTCGGTCCTCTGACCCCAGTGCTTCGAGAATGCGCGGTGAATACCTGGGGCCTGCACCGGCTTGGTCCAGGTTTGTCCCTCGTCAAAACTCAACGAAGTCCATGCGCGTTTCCAAATGCCGACAACTGTACCGTCCGGGCGGTGCCAGTAGGAAAGGGACTTGCGTTTGCCGCGGGCGACTGAGATCGTTTCATCGAGACTTTCATCTACTCCTTCAACTTTTGCATACGCTCCTTTGGGGTGGCCCTTTTGCAGTTCATACCACTGATCAGTTACAAGCTTATTAGCTAAAAGCGCTTCACATGCTTTTACAAAACCCTTATCTTGAGACTGCTTATAGTATGGAAACAATTCGTTGGCCTTTTCTTCATTCCAACCGGGACCATAGCGTACAAAAAAGACAGGCCCCAGGGAACCATCTTCGCGGACCTCCCTGATTGCGTTGCCGGGTCCTCCGAAAGGGTCCTGCTCTGAGCCATAGTGTCCATGAATCAAAAGCCGGCCGTTGAATGCTATGAAGAATCCCATACGTTGATGGAGCAGGTATGACCTGCCCTTATCGCCAAATGCAATCCTTGGTCTGCCACAATTGCGCCCATCAGCAGAAGTGCACAGAAGCGTCTGGCTGTGGTCTTCAAAGTGCTCGCACGACGGAGTGCCGTGAAAACTCAAATAGAATCTGCCCTTCCAGTATGCCAGCATTGGGGAGTGATAGTACGTCCAGCCAACGTCATCTGTTTCTTCCTTCGCTGTGCGGGAGCATCGAAAGGCTTGACGACACTCTACTCCGACAGCCAGACGAAGTGCTCCGTCCGGATGATCAAGAATCGGCTTTTCTGTCCCGATGTAGCGAATAGGTATCTGGGGGCTGCCGGGCACTGGTTCACCAGCCTCAGATTTTTGGGCAGTTCCGAAGAACACCGCTGCTGTTAATACAAAGCCGATTATGGCCAACACATTCACCGTTTCCTTCAAGCAAAATCTCATCCTTTCACCTTTCCTCAGGGGATCCCTTAACCAACCTTTCCAGTTAAACATTTAACACAATTCGTTCCTTCCGAGACCAACTTGGCTGCCTTAAATGCCATAAGATTTCCAATAGAATATCAAGTCTGTCTTGAAAACTCAAACTTTCTCGGTTGACTCTGCGTGATGACTTGCGGCTGTAAAAAGTGAGAAAAAAACTATAACCTCGCTAAAACCCAAACTCCAAATAGCACGTAAAACCGCAAAAACTCGAAATTTATAAGATTAGTAATATCAAAGACTTAAAAAAATTGCAAAAAATGATGAATGTTTTGAACATACGTTTGTATAACCGAAGATAAAAGCACGTAGAAACGATAAAGTTGATAACCTCCTTGCGTTTCTTCACTGGAGCAAATCGGCACGAAAAAAAACAGGACAGTTCCAATTCTAAGATGAGTTTGATAAGCTATTGAACTTGAAAGACTTAGCAATGCTACTACCTGTCGGACGTGACAAATGCGAGCACCCGTAAGCTAAGCGGCTTTGCAGATTTGATTTGGAAACTTCCGCGTAGAGCCAAAGGGTGTGGGTACCACGGGCGGTATGTTGTGTTGAAGTAACCATCTGATAAGGAGCTTTAGCAATGCTTAAAAAATTGAACGCTTCAAATGCTCGGAAGGCAACTCTAAGTCGTCGACAGTTCCTTGGCGGCACAGTGGCAGCGGCTGCGTCCTTAACTATTATGAAACCTTCGAACGTGCGGGGGACAGAGGCCAATTCACGTATAGAAGTCGGTTGCATCGGGCTCGGAGGACGCGGAACCTTGATTGCGGGGATGCTCAAAGAGCACAAGGGCTACCAGGTCACTTCGGTTGCCGATTATTTCCCTGAGGTCTCAACAGAGGCCGGCGAAAAGTTCGCAGTTGCTAAAAAGCGGCGATTTAGCGGTCTATCCGGCTATCAGAAAATTATCGACAGCAAGGTGGACGCGGTATTTTGCGAGACACCGCCGTATTGTTTCCCCGAGCATGTAAGTGCTGCTGTCAATGCGGGCTGTCATGTATATCTTGCAAAGCCGGTTGCTTGTGATGTGCCTGGATGTTTGACAATTGCGGAAATGGGCAAGAAAGCTACGAAAACGAAGAAGGTTTTCCTGGTTGATTTTCAGATGCCTACGGACCCGTTCATCATTGAAGCTGTCAAGCGTGTTCATAAGGGGGATATCGGCCCGGCTGCCATGGTGAGTTCATTCTATACCGACGATGGTTTCAGAGATCCACCCAAAAATGAGACCATTGAAAGCAGGCTGAGACATCTGATCTGGGTCAACGATGTCAATCTTGGCGGCGGGATGATCGTCAATGCTGATATTCATGCCATTGATGCCGCCTTGTGGATTGCGGGAAGGAGGCCGCTTAGTGCAATGGGGTGTTCGAGGGTCGGAAAATCCGACGCCCATGGCGATACCGCCTATGTCTATTCGCTCACCTACCAGTTTGAGAGTGGGCTGATAATGAATCACCAGGGGGAACATCTGAGGAACACAAAGGGTTTCAGTTGTGGCTGTTTTGCTTACGGCCCGGAGGGCTATCTTGAAGCTAATTATGAGGGCAAGGCATGGGTTCATGGGATTAGAAAAGCGTATCGAGGTGGACAAGTGACGAACCTGTATGGCGAGGGTATAAAGCGAAACCTGGACAAATTCTATAACAGTATTGTGGGTGGAATGTATGATAATTCGACAGTGCAATCAAGCGTAAATAGCACGCTGACAACCATCCTGGGGCGTCAAGCGACCAAAAGAAATACTATGTTAACCTGGGACCAGATGATCAAGGGCAACGAAAAGCTTGAAGTGGATTTCACCGGCTTGAAGGAATGATAAAGGAACAGGTAAATGACTTACACTACTAAGGCTATCGGCTGGATGATAACCGTGCTTGGCATTCTATTATGGCCGGGCTGTCAGTCCGTTTCGTCCGAACAGGCACGGGGAAAATCCAGCTACAGCTGGCAGCAAACAGATGGCTCAATTGCGTTGCTCAACTCAAAGCAAACTGTCTGGAAACTCAACTATAGAAAGCAAGAGGGTCGGCCCTACTTTCACCCGTTGTCTCTTACTGACGGCACAGAACTGACCTGGCTTAGGCCGCCGGACCATCCCTGGCACCGAGCGTTATGGTTCTCGTGGAAATACATCGACGGCCTTAACTACTGGGACCCGGAACTGCCGGAAGGACAAACTGAAGTTATCGACGTCAAAAGCAAACTTGGCACGGATTACTCAGCCCAAATTGAAATGTCCATTATTTACCATCCCCCTCAAAAACCTGCTGTGCTCACCGAAAAACGAACTCTTGCCGTTAGTACACCGGACAAGAACGGCTGTTATTACATCGACTGGCTCAGCATTTTCACCGCAGGCGAAAATGACGTGCTGCTGGACCGTACCCCCATACCGGGTGAGAAAAATGGCAAGTCGTACGGTGGTTACGCAGGACTTTCGCTACGTATGGCAGAGCACACAAAAAACTGGCAATTCCTCGGCAGCGAAGGGCCTCTGAAGCCTGAAAGCCGCGGCAGCAAAGCCCGCTGGGTGGATTTCAGTGGCAGCATCGCAGACGGCGGATTCGCTGGCGTGACCATTTTTGACCATCCGGACAATCCACGCCACCCATCGTCCTGGTGGCTTTCAGGTTCGATGCCGTATTTCAGCCCAGCCATACTGTTCCACAAGCCATATACTTTGCCAGCCGGAAAAACCCTGACGCTGCGATACCGCATTTTGATTCATACGGGCCACGCAGACAAAGATATGCTGGAAGACAAATGGAAAGCATTCCTCACGTCAGAGAATTGGAAACAGCACTTTTCGAAGACGGATTATTCTTATCGAGCGGTTGATATTGCGGGGCTTCGCAAGGGGTTTGAGAAGCCGCCGACGGAGGCGGGACCGTGGGTTTACTGGTTCTGTTTTGATAACGCGATCACGGCCGAAGAGATGGAGCGCGAAATCAAAGAAATGGTCTCTGTCGGGATTGCGGGAGCGGAGCTTCGTTTTGTCGAGTTTGCGTGGTGGCGTAAGAAGGAGGTTGTTGATAAAGAGCTTGCGATGGTTGGTCATAAGAGGCTGGAGTATCTGTCTAAAGAATTCATGGAAGTTCTTGAGCATGCCTGTTCAGTGGCTCAGCGCTATGGTTTTAAGCTTTCGATTAATATGGGGATGGGGTGGCCTCCGGGGGGGACATGGATAACTGATAAATACCGGACACGAAAGCTCAAGTCGAGCGTGACTATCGTAGAAGGGCCGAAGGAAATCGGCAAGGAAGTTAAGGTAAGTGTGCCGCCGGATGCGAAGGTTCTTGCATGGCGGCTGGAAGAAGGAAAGGAAAAGAGCGTACTGCGTGACAGTTTTATTGATCTTAGGGACCGCGTGAGATTTGCCGGCAAGGAAGGTGGGCTTTTCTGGGCGGCGCCGGAGGGCAAGTGGCTTATTGGTGTATTCCGGTTGGGATACGGAGGCGGCCTCGACAAGGCTTACGGCTACCCCGCTGATCCGGGTTCCAAAGAGGCAATAGAGTTTCATCTCGATTACCTGTTCAAGCGAATTGGGCCGAAACTCGGAAAGTATTTCGGGACAACACTGACCGAGGTCGCGTCTGACAGTTGGGAATACGATGGCAGGCCGTACTGGACACCGGGGATGGATGAGATGTTTTCGAATTTGCATGGGTATGAACTTATCCCGCGGATGTATGCTTTGGCAGGATATGGAGACGATCGTGAAAGAATCATGGCTGATGTCCAGAGAGCGGAGCAGCGACTTGTTATGGACAATTTCTATATTTGCGCAAGAAAAGTGCTTAATGCGCATGGCTTATGTCACCGTCCGCAGGCTTA
>CAZOUM010000106.1:0-5788 GCA_964582985.1 uncultured Pirellulales bacterium
AGTTCTGCCAGAGAGCTGTAAGCTATAGATAGATGTTGAACAAATTCCTTACTGTATTTTCTTTCACGCCCCTCAGCTATATTTGCTGGGATTGATACGGCCGCACGTTGTAGTTGGCTTGCAAGACCATAAACTTCAGATTTCGGGAAATCTCTTGTTGCTTGATAGCACATCACTACCAGGTCCATAGCTTTTTGCCATACTTCAAGGTCTTGGTAGCTTTTAATTGTCATCTATTTTCTCTGGCCCCTGGCCCCTGGTCCCTGACCCCTGGTCTCTGGCCCCTGACCCCTGGTCCCTGACCCCTGGCCTCTGGCCCCTGGCCCCTTTTATAACTGTCATCTATCCGTTCTGGCCCCTGACCCCTGGCCCCTGGCCCCTTTTATAACTGTCATCTATCCGTTCTGGCCCCTGACCCCTGGCCCCTGACCCCTCTTTATATGCTCCAGCAGTCCGCCGTCGTTTATTATTTCCAGAGCAAACCCCGGCAGCGGTGCAAACTTGATATCAATACCAGCAGTTTTATTCTTAATTAAGCCGGATTTGTAATCGATGTCCAGCTCATCGCCCTGCTTAATACCATCTGGAGCGTGCGGACATTCAATTATGTAGTATCCGTTATTGATAGCATTTCTATAGAAGATTCGGGCGAAGGATTTGGCAATGACGGTCTGCACCTTTGCTCCTCGAATAGCCCACACGGCGTGCTCCCTGGACGAGCCACAGCCGAAGTCCTCGCCAGCAACAATTACGTCACCCGGCTGCACCTTGTTAACAAAGTCAGGGTCCAGGTCTTCAAGGCAATGCTTCGCCAATTCAGCTTCCTCATCGGTATTTAGGTATCTTGCCGGTATAATCTCATCCGTATTTATATGGTCTCTCTTATATACGTGTGCCTTTGCCATAATTCTTTTCCTTTTTAATCGCAGATTTCGCTGATTTTCACAGATTCTGTTTTTTTGTATTGACCAACCTCTTGTACTCTAGTATTCTGTAACATCTAATTTGATGGGTGGCAGCCTCAAGTGAGTCCCGAAAAATCCGCCGAAAGGCGTCCCCAAGGTGAGGGACGAGCTTGGGGATGGCTCGGAGCAACTTCCAGTAACCACCACGCATTTATCGTGTTACAGACCACTAAGCACTTTTACGTAAGTTTTTTGAAGTTTTGTACGCCAGAGACAACGCTGTTTCCGGATGTTGCTGTAGTTCTCTAAACGCATCATCGACTGCTGCTTCAAGAGACGCCATATCGCCATAAAAATAGTTATTCAAAGCCGACTTTTTCAAGTAGCCCCAGAGTCCTTCAATTAAATTCAATTCAGGACTATACTTGGGCAGCCAAACCACAAACACATGGTCCTCGTGTTCAGTCAAAATATCCAGAATCTTTCTGGTACGGTGATAACTGGCATTGTCCAGAACCAATATCATAAAACGTTCCGAATTACTCGACAAAAGCTGAGATAGAAACTGGGCAAAACGTCTGGAATTCTTCTTAGGATGACTCATGTAATGAACCTGACCGCTCTTGTAGTTAAACGCTCCGTACAGACAAAGCCGTTGATTGGTTCCTGCCGCAGGCACCACAGGACGTGTGCCTTTGAGAGTCCAGACCTTTGTCAATGTCGGGTGCAAGTGAACTTCACATTCGTCGAGGTAGAGAAGGTCGAAGTGGGCGTTCCTTTCGACTGCGCGTTTTTTAAAAACTCCAAAATAGCCTTTTTCTCGTTGTAATCCTTGGCATTTCGTAAATGTGCCATCACGTGCTTCGGACGACGATATACAATCCCTTGTCTGGCCATTAGCTGAGATAGATAACGCGGATTTAGCAGCGTACCAGTCTGTTGCCCAAGATATTCTCGCAATCGATCCAACGTCCAGGAACTGAATGGATAGCCAAAATCCCGCGGAGATTTTTGCACAGCTTCTTTCAGTAATCTCACATAGCGATCTGTAGTCTTTCGAGGACGGCCTTTGCGAGGTTTGTCCGCCAGAGATATGAGTCCCTTTGCATTGAAATTTTGAATTGTACGCAAAACGGTGGCTCCTGTTATGCCCCACATTTCGGCAATCTCTACAGTTTTCTTGCCCTGAGAGGACAACCAAATCATCTGAGCACGACGTACGATGCGAGCATCTTCGTTGCTGCGAATCAAACGAGTTATTCTGGCCTGTTCTGTTTTGGTCAGCTTTCGCACAAATACAGGTCTGGACATGGGCGAATCCTTTCATCTTGACTATTTTGTTCCCATGCCCATTCATCGTCAAAATTCCTTTCATTACATCAAAAAACTTTTCTGAAACCGCTTAGCGATTTTTGTCCGAAATTTAGTAGTAGTCCTACTTGAAATCGACCTGCTTTCAGATAACTAATGACCTGTATTTTTTCTATTTCAGTTATTTCCCTAATCGCTTTAAGTTCAACAATGACTTTGCTGTCTACCACAAAATCACAAATAAATTGTTTAACTTGCTTGTTTTTATATAACACCGGAATTTCTTTCTGCCTTTCAAAACTGATTTTCTGCAACTCAAATTCATATGCAAGCGCTCCTTCATAAACACTTTCAAGGAATCCCGGGCCCAACTTGCTGTGTACTTCCATAGCAGCGCCAAGAATTCTGCCCGTCAGGCCTCCATGAACAAGACCGTCTTCAGTTACCGCCATGGGTTCCAAAACTCCTTAAACAAATTAAAATCGATTTAATCCGTGTAATCCGCGATTAAATATAATTTCTTGGGTCGGTTAATTTTCCTTCGACTGCACTCGCTGCCGCCGTTGCCGGGCTGGCTAAATAAACTTCGCTCTTAGGATGTCCCATTCTTCCGACGAAGTTTCTGTTTGTTGTACTCACGCACTTTTCACCCGCGGCCAGTACACCCATAAAACCGCCAAGGCACGCCCCACAGGTTGGTGCTGCGATTACACAGCCGGCATCATAGAATATATCGAACAGGCCTTCGCTCATTGCCTGCTTCCATATTGTCGGCGTGGCCGGCACGACTATTGTGCGAATCGCAACCTGTTTTCCTTTGAGAATTTTTCCAGCGATTCTCAGGTCCTCGATTCTGCCATTCGTGCAGCTTCCGATGTAGGCCTGGTCCATTGCTTTGCCGGCACAATCTCCGATGGGTACACTATTGCTGGGCAAATGCGGCAGAGCAACCATCGGCTCCATTTTCGAGCAGTCAAATTCCTCTACACCGACATATTCGGCGTCCTCATCGGATTCATAAACGGTGTAATCCGTCTTATCTTTTAGATGTTCGTCAAGATACTGTTTTGTTGTCTGGTCGAATCCCATTATGCCGTTTTTCGCCCCGGCTTCTATAGCCATATTCGTGATAGTCATTCTCGCTTCCATTGACATTTCGGCCAGGGCCGGCCCCGTAAATTCCATCGCCTTATATAGTGCACCGTCAACCCCTGTCCTTGCGATTACAGCGAGAATGACGTCTTTACTATAGACACCGTGTCCTAACGAGCCCTTGAGGACGAACTTTATCGAGGCAGGCACCTTGAACCACAATTGTCCCGTTGCTATTACAGCGGCCAGGTCGGTTGACCCGACACCGGTGCCGAACGCCGCAAATGCGCCGTAGGTGCAGGTATGCGAGTCGGGGCCGATGATGACCTCGCCCGGCCGGATGTGCCCCTGCTCCGGCAGCAGCGCGTGACATACGCCTGCCCTTCCTATTTTATAGTAATATTTTATCTTGTGTCGCCTTGCCCACTCGTCGAGGCGCTTGTGCAGCTCGGCGCTTTTGATGTCTTTGGCCGGCTGAAAATGGTCCGGCGTCACGACAATTTTTTCTCTGTCGAATACCCTGTCTATTCCCTTCTCAGCCAGCATTGACAGCGCCGGCGGCGTGGTGACATCGACACACATTGCGACGTCAATCTTTGCATCCACAAGCTCGCCCGGCGTAACTTTCTTTCTCCCGGCCGCTCTCGCCAATATCTTCTCAGTAATCGTCATTCCCATAGCTATCCGTCCCTATCAATCATGTGTCATTACTTCTGTATTGCCTGCCCCGCACGAAACCTGTCCTGAGTGTAATCGAAGGATAGGCTCATGCCGTAATTTGGTGCGGGGTCATTCCCATAAATCAGTCCTTCGTTCCTAAAAACTCTTGGATTCCTGCTGGAGTTTATCCCGCACAATGATGCGGGGCAGGAATGACACTTTCTTATACTTCCGCTTTTAATTTTGGCTCTTGTCCCTTATCTTGTGCTGAGACCATCCGGTTGATAGCATCGACGTAGGCCTTCGCGCTCGCTTCTATAATGTCTGTGGAGATGCCCCGGCCTATATAGGTTCGGCCGTTATCGGTGATTCTGACGGTTGCTTCGCCGAGCGCCTCTTTGCCGGCGGTGACGGCTCTTATTGAGTAGCTTTCCAGTTTGGGCGACAGGCCGGTAGCCTCTCTTATGGCTTCATAAGCCGCATCGACCGGGCCGTCACCGCAGGCGGCGGCCTGTTTGACTTCGTCTTTGATTTTTATTTTCACGCTTGCGGTCGGAAGCGTACCCGTCCCGCAGGCCACGTGAAGATATTGCAGCTCGTAGACTTGCTCCACAACAACGTGAATCTCGTCACTTATGATCGCCGCAAGGTCTGCATCGAAGACCTCCTTTTTCTTGTCGGCGACGGCCAGGAATCGTTCATAAGTCTTGTCCAACTCTTCCTGAGACAATGTGTATCCCATCTCTTCAAGGCGATGGAGCAGGCCGTGACGTCCCGTGCGCGCGGTCAGAACAACACGGCTATGAGCAAGGCCGATAGTCTCAGGCCGCATAATCTCGTAGGTCTCGCGCTTTTTCAAAAAGCCGTCCACGTGAATGCCGGAACTGTGCGCGAAAGCGTTGCGTCCCACAACGGCCTTATTGGCAGGGACGGGCATTCCCAGCATGTCGGCCGCCATTCGACTGGTTCGATAGAACTCGCGCGTGTTGATGCCCGTTTCCACGTCTTCGAAAAAGTCCCGACGTGTATGAATGGCCATTACTACTTCTTCAAGCGCAGCGTTGCCGGCCCGTTCACCCACGCCGTTTATCGTGCCTTCGACCTGTCGTGCACCGTTCTTTACGCCGGCCAGCGAATTGGCTACCGCCAGGCCCAAATCATCGTGGCAGTGGACGCTGATTACGGCCTTGTCAATGTTGGGTACGTTGGCGCGTATGTCCCGGATAAGAGCGCCATACTGTTCGGGCATAGCGTAACCTGTGGTGTCGGGGATATTGACAACGGTTGCGCCGGCGTCGATGACGGCCTCAAGTACCTCGTACAGATAGGTGCGCTCGGCCCGGCCGGAATCTTCGGCGTAGAATTCGATATCGTCGGTGTATTGAGCGGTCTGCTTAACAGCCGCGACGGCCATCTTCAGGATGGTGGCCTGCTTTTCGCCCATCGTCCTGCCGTATTTGTCATCGGCGAATTTTCCGGCGATGTGAATCTCGGAGACGCCGATGCCGGTATGGATGCGGAACGTTTTGGCTTTGGCCAGCGCCTTTCGGCAGGTCTCAATGTCCTCTGATATGGCCCGGGTCAGGCCGCAGATGACGGGGCCTTGTATCTGCTGCGATATCAGACGTACAGCTTCGAAATCTTCGGGCGAAGAGGCGGGGAAACCTGCCTCGATGACGTCGACCTTCAGCCGGGCCAACTGCCGGGCGATTTCCAGCTTCTCTCTGGCCCCCAATCGAGTTCCGGCGGCCTGTTCGCCGTCACGTAACGTTGTGTCGAATATTATGATTTTTTCTTTTGGCATTTGTTTTTCTCCTTTT
>CAZOUM010000107.1:0-5582 GCA_964582985.1 uncultured Pirellulales bacterium
TGGGACAGCGAGGTCACACCGTGGAACGCCGCCGATATGGGACCCAAACGAGACACCACCGGCGAGCTGGCCGCCGCAATCCGCAAACGCGGCATGCGCTTTGTCACCACCTTCCACCACGCCCGCAATCGCACCTGGTATCCACGCGTCCAAGGCTGGCCGACAACCAGCGACGACCCCAAATTGCAAATGCTTTATGGCAACATGCCGGAAGAAAAATTCAACCAGTTGTGGCTGGCAAAGCTCATAGAGGTTGTTGATAAGTACCGGCCCGACCTGATATGGTTTGACAGCAATATGGACCAGATTCCGGACAAATACCGGACCGAGTTCCTGGCACATTACTTCAACAAGGCCGACAAATGGGGCAAGCAAGTCGTCGTTACATACAAAGAGCAGTGTCTTGACCACGAGATTGGCGTCGAAGATTTCGAAAGGGGCCGCGAGAACCGCATCACCGATTTCGTATGGTTGACCGATGACACTATCAGCCTCGGCAGTTGGTGTTACACCCACGACCTGAAAATCAAAAGCACTCGTTACGTGTTGCACATGCTGATTGACATTGTGAGCAAGAACGGCCAGCTCCTGCTCAATATCTCACCCAAAGCCGATGGCACCATCCCGACAAACCAGCGCCAGGTCCTGCTTCGCATCGGTGATTGGCTCGGCAAGTATGGCGAGGCCATCTACGGCACCCGTCCCTTCATTGTCTTCGGTGAAGGCCCGACGCGCCTTAAAACCGGTGGTGAATATGCAAGGGAGAAGCTGCTGTATAAGCCGCAGGATATCCGGTTTACCACCAGGGGCAACACAGTCTATGCGATTCAGCTCGGCTTCCCCGGCATCAGGCGCCAGACGCTGTTGAAATCTTTCTCGAAGAAACACCGCCAGCAAAGCCTGAAAATAAAGAGCGTCACCATGCTCGGCTCCGATGAGAAAATCGCCTGGTCCCTGCGCGAGGACGGCCTAACCGTCACGTCACCCTTATCGCCGCCTGACAGAATGGCCGTCGTCTATAAGATTCAAACTAACGGCATCGAGCATTTTCGAACCACACCAAACCCAGTTAACTGAGCCACACCACCTGCTTTCCTGACAACAGAAATTCATTCACAAACTGCGATGCAGCTCCAGGTCGGCAGGCAATAAAGCAGCATAATAACTCTGTGACTATATTACCACGAGATACGCTTCACGAAGCACACCACCTTGCTTGCCCCGCTCGGCCGAAACCAGTTGGCCGGCCTAAAAAGTCTTCACCCCGAAAGCATCGAAATCGTGGATGCGTGACTCGTGGCTGGTGAGTCGTACTTTGTGGCCGGTGATGTTGACAAGGAAAAGGTAAACCTTAAGTTCCGTTAAGTCAGAGCGCTTTTTGGACAACATTAGACAAACATATTCACCGACATTAGACGATGTTTTGACCCTTCCACAGCCCCATTTTTCTAAGTTTTTCCAACATCCTGGGCTGCTCAACGTCCGGTTTTATTTAAGCTGTTAGTTGGTTGAGACGATAAATTATAAATAACTGACAATTGGAATTAACACTATTTGAGAACAGGAGTACGAGTATGATAAGCCTGGGACAAATAATGACAAGGGATGTTGTAGCGGTCAGAATAACTACAGATATATATGATGCGATAAGAATGATGGCCGACGGGAATATAACAGGCCTGCCAGTGGTGGACGAAGATGAAAAGCTTGTGGGAATAGTAACTGCAAAGGATGTCATGAGGCATTTGCTGAATACTCGAGGTACAGAGGGGAAAATCCAGGATTGCATGACTACCGATGTAATAAGTTTTAATGAGAATGACAACCTGTTGGATGTTATCAACACTCTTGTGGAAAATAAGTTCCGTAAGGTACCTATTGAATCAGAGGGAAAGCTGGTAGGTATTATCAGCAGAAGAGATATCATTTCTTATATATTCAGCCTCGAGCTGAAAGATAGAGGAGAACTTACAAAAGCAATCAGAGGCAGGTTTTCTTAGCTTTTTTCACAGCCCTAAATGCCTATATTTGCCAATCACCTGCCGCTTTAAGTTTCAAAGTTCACGTTCGCATACTGGCCGTGATATTTAATTGCCGCCTTGTCATAAGCCCTTGCCGCTTCTATTTCTTCTTTGAATCTACCAATATATATCCGCCTGCCGTTAACGCTTATCCGCACCTCCCACCTCCGGTCGCGGCTGTCCCAGGCAGGGCCTTTATATTTCGACTGGCTTACCCCCCTGCTCTTGCCGCTATTCCAGCTATTCTGTGCACATGTCACTGCTCTTAGATTCGCCTTCCTGTTATCCAGACCGTCCCCATTTATATGGTCGCACACTTTGTTCTCCCCAATCCGCATAACTTCACGGTGCATCTGGTAATACTTTCGCCTCTGGCCTTTTCTACGCCTCCCGGACCGCATGGCGTAGAACGTATCTCTGCCTCGCACAGCGCACCACCGATACTTACTCAAGTCCTCGTAGTCTTCCGCGTCGACTATTGCGTATTTACCTTTTGTCAGCGGGATTTTTCTAAAGGCGTACCCATACCGAATCCACCGATACAAAAGCACAAAAAACACGATAGGCCGCTCAACCCATCCAGGAATGTCGAAACTAACCCTGATAAGCCCCTCCGGTGATTGGTGATTGGTTCTTGGCCATTGCTTTCAGCAGAGGCCTAATTTTGATTTTTGAACTGTAATTTTGCCTTTTGCATTTGGATTTTTGCATTTGGATTTTAAGCCCTCAGGTTTAAGCTACCCGCTATACGCTGCCCGCTGTACGCTAATTTTCCTCCCCCCTCCACTATTGGACGAGCTTGCGCTTTTGCGCCGAAAATTCGGCCTGCGCGCAGCCGAAGAGTCTCACTAAGTCCTTATGCAGAAACAACTAAAAAAAATTTCAAAAATCCCGATTTTTGCTTGCGAGTACCTGCACTTTTGATTGAATTTTTCCCTTGCAAATCCTACTTCTATGGCCAAAATATCCAATTGATACGCGGATGCCGCATACGTGGCGCCGGCGAGCTTTACCGTTAGTTGAGATTTTGGATTTTTGCTATGTACGCTGGGCCGTGCCCACCATTTCTCTTTTCCTCTTGTTCTCCACAATCACAAACAAGTTGCAATTCAGCCCAGCCGCATTATAATCCGCTCTATGTTCAAAATTGTTTCCATAATCGGCGATGGCGCCATGGGCACCGTCCTGGCGATGCTGCTCTGCGAAAAGCGTGAATCGAGCGACGAGCGACGAGCGACGAGCGACGAGATAAAGATGTGGGGCTACGACCGCCACCAGCTAAAGCAGATAGAGCAGAGCCGCGAAAACAAGAAATTTCTGCCCGGCTACAAGCTGCCTGAAGCCCTCGTATTCGAGCCTGACGACGGACGCATAATGGCAGGCGCCGACCTGATTGTCTCTGCCGTGCCCTGTCAGTTTATGCGCGGGATTTGGAACAGGCTAAGAAATTATGTTCCGCAAGGCGTCCCCATCGTCTCGGTAGCCAAAGGCATTGAGAACGAAACCCTGCTTCGGCCGACCCAGATACTTGCCGACATCCTCAACAACGAACCACGAGCGACGAGCGACGAGCGACGAGCGACGAGATATGCCGTGCTGAGTGGGCCCACGATTTCCGATGAGCTGGCAAGGAAACTCCCCGCAACGGCCTGCGCAGCGTCCAGCGACGAGAAGCTCGCCAAAGATGCGCAGGAAACTTTCAGCGTTCCCTGGCTTCGGGTCTATACCAATACCGACATTGTTGGGGTTGAGCTGGCGGGTGCTATGAAGAATATTATTGCCATCGCGGCGGGAATTATTGATGGCGTCGGTGCCGGCGATAACGCAAAAGCAGCTCTCTTGAGCAGAGGACTTGCCGAGATAACCCGCCTCGGGACGGCTATGGGGGCAAGGCCGCAGACATTTTCGGGACTTACCGGGCTCGGCGACCTGGTGACAACCTGCATCTCGCCCAAGGGCAGAAACCGCTCGTTCGGCGAAAGGATAGGCAAAGGACAAACCGTCGAACAAGCTCAAAAAGCTACCGAATCAGTTGTCGAGGGTATTACCACCTGCAAATCAGTGGTTGGCCTTGCATCGCAACACAACGTTGAGATGCCGATTACGCAGGCGGTCTACGAAGTGCTGTTCGAGAACAAGCCGGTGCAAACGGCAATTGCCGACCTGATGAAGCGCAGCCTAAAGCCCGAATAGGCGCGCAGGAACAGGACGCAGAGAACAAATACACCCCGTTCCTGTCCGCTACCCGCTATAAGACTATCATTGCAAGTATCGCAAAGCGACCGCGCAACCTCAACAAATATTGAAGCGAAGCGCAAATCCGCCTTCGGCGGAATCAATATTGGAGCGAAGCGCAAATCCGCCGTTCGTCAGGCGGAATCACGTAATCAATATCGAAGTCGCAGATCCGCCCGTGGCGGGATCCGCCTCTGGCGACCTCAATCACAATAATCAATAATCCTTAATCAATAATCCTTAATCAATAATCATTTTCAAGGCCCCCCACACGCCTTGCGTCCTCCGTCTTCGGTCTTCTACCCCCTATCCGCTGTACGCTATACGCTATTTCCCTGCCAGCCAGTTTGTGGAAAACTCCCTCAAATCCGCCCAGTTAACATTCCCGTCGGCGGTATCGGCCAGCACGGAGTTATTGTCGCCGGCGTCCATACAGGCCGAACCAGCCGTCAAATGCAGCAGCATTTTTTTGCCTTTGAAACTGGGTTTGTTTGGCTTTGTTTTTTCCGCGTCTGTGAAGGCGTTCATTGTCATAATCCTTTGTTGAATAGAAGGTTAATTTCATTTTGGCTTTTCGGAAATTGGGTTTGTTTTGCATAATTGATGTCATAATTCTTTGGCAAGCTGGGCTGGATAGGCGGTTTGTTTGGGGTTCGGCAGCTTTGATGAGTGCTTTGAATTTAGTGTTCATTTTATCCGCCTTTTTTTCCGCCTTTGCGTGTATCAATATAACTATATTCAGTTTGATAAATATTATACGATAGGAAATGTTAGATGTAAAGTAAAATTTCAGAAAAAAATGTATTCGCCACAGAGGTCACAGAGAACACAGAGAAAGATAAAAATATGTAACCACGGATTTCACTGATTACACGGATTTTCTACGAACTACGAACTAATAACTACGAACTAACTCGCCACAGAGGTCACCCCGCACCAAATTACGGCGGTTGCCTATTTGGAACGGGGCAGGCAGAGAACACAGAGAAAGATAAAAATATGTAACCACGGATTTCACAGATTACGCGGAGAAATATAGCCACGAAGCCACGAAGAAGTTAAAAGTGACTAAAGTGAGCTAAAGTGACTAAAGTGAACTAAAGTTGGATTACGGATGCTTGATTCTCCCGCCGTCGCTGAAGCTATGGCGGACAAGCAGTGCTGGATATTATTAGGGACAATCAACGTTTTTGTGGAGACCAGAAATGGACCAATTAATTCAAGGATTTCGTGGAACAGGGATACCCGCTACCAGGCTTCGCGGGCACAAGCTGCGCGGGCACAGGTTTCACCCCCACTATAGTGAGATAACGCTTCGCTATCCCA
>CAZOUM010000108.1:0-5575 GCA_964582985.1 uncultured Pirellulales bacterium
AGGCGGCGTGTTAGGATTATCGTTTGGCTTTTTGGGATTTGTTGTTTTGGCGTGGCTGCTGGCAAAGTACCTGCCTAAACTGGAGTTTCTCAGCGGATTGATACTTGTGCCGACCGCTGCGAAACATGGCATTGAAATGGAAATCAGTATGACAGTACCGCCTGAAAGTAAAACAACAGGCGTAAAAGTGGGGGACATCGGCGAGGTGATTTCGACGCTGCGGCCTACGGGTAAGGCAGAATTCGGTGACGCAATAGTTGACGTCGTTGCGGAGGCGGAGTTTCTTGACAAAGGCACCAAGATCGAGATAATCGAAATTCACGGCAACAGGGTCGTGGTTAGAGGCGTGGAAGATTAATATCTTAAATACCCATTTGCGCGCAAGTGGGAAACGATTGACAGGTGTGACTGTATGGATTGGTGGCTTGTATTTGCTGTTTTTCTGTATTTTGCCTGTGCGGCTTTGATAGTAGCTGAAGTATTTGTGCCGAGCGGGGGCGTGATAAGTATTTTTGCGCTCGCCTGTTTGATTGGCGGGGTAGCGATATTCTACACACACACCGAGGTCGGCTGGATAGGTGTAGTTATTGCCATTGTAATGGTCCCATCAGTTTTGATAATCGCTTACAGGATATTCCCAAAAACCAGATTCGGCAGGGCGGTCATACTCACACCGCCGGAACGGCAGCAGGGGGACGCCATACCGGATACGCCCGAACTAAAAGAGCTGCTTGGCGCTGTCGGGGAGGTCCTTACGCCGCTGCGGCCGGTGGGGATGTGTGATTTTTCAGGACAGAGAGTTGAATGTGTGGCCGAAAGCGGTTATGTTGATAAAGGTAAGAAAGTCGAGGTCATCGATGTGGAGCACAGGCGGTTGACCGTTCGTGTAGTAGAAGAAACTTAATGAAATGAAAGGGCAAAAACATGCATAACTTAACGAACATAATCCTGGCAGTAGACGATCCGGGCAGAGTCATCGTAACGGTGGTTGTGGTCATTGCCGTCTTAGTGGTATTAGTGTTCTTCCTGCTGTTTTTGAAGTTTTTCAGGCTGTGGCTGCAGGCGAGATTATCCCGAGCGGATGTGAAGTTCTCAGAGCTTATCGGGATGTGGCTTCGGAAGGTCGATACCAGGACGATAGTTCTGAGCAAGATAACGGCGATTCAGGCGGGTCTGACACTAACCACTCGGGATTTGGAAAGCCATTTTTTAGCCCGTGGGGATGTCTGGAAGGTCGTTCGTGCCCTTATCGCTGCAAACAGGGCAAACATTGATTTATCATTGCAGACGGCAACTGCGATTGACTTAGCCGGTCGTGACATCCTCGAAGCAGTCCAGACGAGTGTAAATCCAAGGGTCATTGATTGTCCCGACCCAGCAAAGAGCAGAGGTACTATTGATGCGGTTGCCCAGGATGGTATCCAGTTAAAAGCCAAGGCGCGGGTAACGGTCCGGGCTAATATTGAGAGATTGATCGGTGGGGCTACTGAAGAAACGGTAATCGCCCGTGTCGGTGAAGGAATTGTTACTACTATCGGCAGTGCCATAACATACAAATCCGTTCTGGAGAACCCGGATAGTATCTCCAAGTCGGTTTTGTCGAAGGGGCTGGATGCCGGCACGGCTTTTGAGATTTTGTCTATTGATATTGCCGACGTCGATGTAGGCGAGAATATCGGTGCCGCACTCCAGAAGGCCCAGGCCTATGCCGATTTGGAAAGGGCAAAGGCAGAAGCGGAGAAACGCAGGGCAATGGCGGTCGCACGCGAGCAGGAAATGAGGGCGCTGGTTGTGGAAAACGAGGCAAAAGTGCCGTTGGCTATAGCTGAGGCCTTTACTAAGGGCAATCTCGGCATTATGGACTACTATCGTTTGAAGAATATCGGCGCCGATACGTCAATGCGCGAATCCATCGCGAAGCCGAAAAAGAAGGAATAACAGATAAGACTAAAGACACCGTACTAAAGACGATAGACTAAATTAACGGCATTCAATATTCGGGCTTATACGGCGTATGAACGCTTTGTTAGCACAAGTAATTCTGGCTGCTCGAAACAGGGGCACAGAAGGCTGGATGCAGATGCTGGTCTTTGTGGTCCTGGCGGTTGTGTATGCGCTCGGCAGTATTCTCAAGGCAAAATCAAGCAAGGCTGAACAAGAGAAAGATGAAGAGCTAACGCCCAAGGGGCCACGTAAACCGTCTGGGGGCTTGAGGCGCTTACAAGAGGAATTTCTACGGGAGGTTCGCGGTCCCGCGGGGCCTGCGCCGCAGCCGCAAAGACAGGCGGTCCCGCGAAAAGTCCGGCGTCCTGAGCCTCGTGTCGACCAGCCCTGGAAAATGCCGGAATTCGCCGACTTATCAGTACAGGGCCCACAACTGGAGTCTGGGATAGAAGAACTTCCTGAGTATACCAGTAAGACTGTCAAGAAACTGCAAGGCAGGCCGCTCGGCTTTGCGGCGAAAGCGACTAAGGTTGAGGATGTTTCTGAGCCTGTCCTGGACTACGCGGACAGGGACGAACTGACAAGGGCGATTCTGCACTACGAAATCCTCGGCAGACCTTTATCGATGCGGGACCCATCGGAGCGTATCATCGGGCTTTAGGCTTCACACAGCAAATCGGCTTAATCATAATTCCGCGGTGCGCTGAAGGCATGCGATTCCGGAGACTCAAGTTCACCGGCGAACTCTTGTGGGGCTCGTTCGGGAATCGGCCGGTGACCGAGTTATATTCTTCTGTCAAGACGCGGATGTCTTATTTGAGTCCATTGAGATAAGACCCTTGTTAGCGGAATCAAACTGAGCGAAAGTGGGCCATCACTGGAAAGTGGAACCCTACCGCTCTTTCAACGTCCCATAATGTATGTTATGTTTCATTCAGGCATATTCTTGGCTCACAGAGCATATTTGTCTTTTTCTCGCATTTTCGGCCAGATAGTGTGCCGTTGTGATTTGTTGTACTGCTGGAAAGGCGGCGGCGGGCTCCAGTGGATAATCACAGGCGTCACGCTGATGAGGATTAATCTAACTAACTCTTGGCCAGCATCGCAAATGTTTTAGAAGCGGTAGTAGGCGTTTCTTGCCTGGTAGGCTGTGTCGGAGAGGCTGTCCCACATAGCGGTCGCTCTGTCGAGCAGGCCCAGGTTCTGAAGGACTATTGAGATGTTAACTGCGGAATCTGTGCAAGCAAAGTTGCTCTCCATAAATCGGTCGAGATTAAGAAGCGACGATGCGAATTTTAACTTGTCGCAATAAAGCAGAGCTGTCTTGTAGTGCAGCTCGAGCGTGTCTTTGTCGAGACAATCAGGGCCGATTAGCTGCTCCAGTGCCATTTCTTTCTGGCCTGTTTCAAAGAGACAGACTGTGAGTTTGCTTCTGGCCCTGCTGTATGTGGGGTTTATCTCCAAAGCGCCCTGGAATGCATTGATGGCCTCGGCCATTGAACCCACGCTCATCAACAGGACGCCGAGCCTATAGTGCAAATCGGGGTTCTGCGGGCGTTTGCTGAGCTGCTGATGATGCGATTGAATCACGGCCGACATTAGCTCGTTTGACTCATCATCGCCGCTGGATTCAAAACTCTCACCAAAGCTTACCTTGAATTGTAATGTGGCTGTTTCGGCAAGCAGTAAAGAGCTGTTCGGCTGAATTGCGGCCGCCAGTGATAGCGTTACGAGGGCATCGGAGATTTTTCCAGCCAATTTCTGCGCAATTGCCAGGCCGATATAGGCGTCAACTATCTCGTCATTTATCTCAGTTGCCTTGTTGAATTGTAGTGCGGCCAGCCGCTCTTGCTGCAGGTTCAGATATTGTGTTCCGAGCTTTATGGTCGCCTCGAGAAAATCGGGACTGATGCGAAGTGCTTCCTGGTATTGCAAGACTGCTTCAGGGTCCATACCCAACAAATTGAGAATGTCTGCTCGTTTCAAGGCCAAATCGGGCTTATCGGGATTCTCCTCCAACAGGCGCTCAACCTGCTCCAGTGCTTCGTCAAGCTGGCCCTCAGCGATGAGCTGCTCTATATCATCGTTTTCAGCGTCGAAATTATCAGGGTGTATTAAGATTGCGGTGTTGAATGCCTCTACAGCAGATTCATAGTTGGCGTTAGCAATATACAGGTGCCCAAGCGTGACCAGGGCTGAAATATCGTTCGGATATTCATTTCTTAGCAGCACGTATTCCTGTATGGTTTTTTCCAGTTGGCGGTTTTTAAGATATATTGCGGCCAGGCGCTGCCTGGGCAGCTGCAAGTAATTTTTGAACTTGAGACAATCCTGATAAAACTCGACAGCCTGAGATTCTCTGCCAAGCCGTTCGTAACAATGGCCGAGCGCATAGAGAGCCATCGTATTATTCGGCTGGCGCAAATATACTGAATTTAGCTCCTCAATAGCGCTTTGCAGTTGGTTCTTTGCGAGGAATATTGCGGCTGCTGCCATTCGCCCCAGTGTGCAGGAAGGATTATCAAAAAGATATAATCGGAGCTGCTCTTGGGCCTTCTCCGGTTTTTTTTCGGCCATTAACTCAATGATATTGTTTAGCTGCTGGTATTGCGGGGATTGCTCGTGCTGCTGATAGGGTTTGACCACACTCAGCCAGTGCCATATCAAATCGGGGGCATCGATGGTAATCGCCCTGCCGAAAATTTCCAGCAGCTTGCTCATATAGCCCTCCCCGAGTCGTCGGGTAATTGCTTGTTGGTTTCTTTGTGTTTTCTATGGCCCTGCGGTGAATTCCTTTTCTTTGCACCTGCTATAAGAGGGTATCGACAATAAAGAGACCCGTGTTAATCGGTGTTTTGACGAATAGTCAGAGGGACATTTATTTTGCCCGGTATATGTGGCGATTGTGTGTGCTGTAGGGTTTGTTGCGGTTCTAAAGGCCGGTTATCGGGTTTTGTCACCCCCCTACTGTGGATAAATACCAGCACCTTTTTAATTTTTTTATGTCGCAAATTCGGCGGGTTGTGCACTATATAATGAGAGTTCGGATTCTCAGGGATTTTAGAGGTATTTATGGGCGTGACTGACGGATACTACATTGGGCGTTGTTTGGATGGCCACCCGGATGATTTTCGGTACCTTGTTCGGCGTTATCAGGGTGTTTTGCTGGCGCATCTGGCAGGACAATTGGGCAACCGCGATACTGCCGAGGAAGCGGCACAGGAGACCCTTGTGCGAGCGTACTTTGGCCTTGAAAGACTGAAAAAGCGGGAGTCGTTTTTTGCGTGGCTGTTAGGTATCGCAAACCGGGTGGCGAAGGAACAGCGAAGAAGCGAGCAACGACGGCGCAGGATTGGTGACGTGTTGTCCGAGACGGCGGCCGAGCCGGAGCTTTCACAGGATTATGCCCTCGAACGAGCCATTGCCGCCCTGCCGGAACGGTACCAGCAGGTAGTTCTGCTACGATATTACGGCAATTGCACCTGTAGCCAGGTAGCTGAGCAACTTGCTATGCCGTTGGGGACAGTTACAAAAAGATTATCGCGGGCCTATGCTATGCTGCGTGAATCGCTGCAGCAAGATGAGAATTGTGAGGTGCAAAAATGAATTGCGAGGAATGTAAAGAACTTTT
>CAZOUM010000109.1:0-5491 GCA_964582985.1 uncultured Pirellulales bacterium
GCAGGACCTACTCCGCCGGCATCAATCACAACCACATCTCCTTGCTCAGCCTGATCGATTGCTTCCACCGGTTTAGCCCAATCACCCGGATAAGTTCTCACAGTAACCGCTTGCCCAACCATTTTTGTTCCCGATGCGATAGAGAAAATTTCTCTTAACGCTTCTTGGCGGTGTATAGCATCAGAGATATTCGCCGTTGAAACTTTCTCCAAGATCTCTCGAATATTTTCACCAGTAACCCTCTTGAAAAGTTTTGTTTTTATACTAATCTTCTGGTTGATAGCTTTTTTAATTTCCTTAGTTGCTTTCCTCGCATCTTCAGACTTTGTTATCGCTCCACCAACGATAACTATAGCTGCTCCTGCTTCTACAGCCTTGGACGCATTTTCCGAATTTATTCCGCCAGCTACGGCAACAGGGATATTTACTTCTTGAGTAACCCGGCTAACTTTCTCAAAAGATATTTTCCCTTGCATTTGCTCATCAATCGAAGTGTGCAGGCTTAAATAATCAGCCCCCATTTGTTCGATTTCTTTAGCTCTTTTTAAGAATTCAGGCACTTCCAAAAGGTCTACCATTATTTTTGCGCCATAGTGCTCCCCAGCTTGAATAGACTCCCTAATAGTAGAGTTGGAAGCTACACCTAATACAGCAACGATGTCTGCTCCTGCTTTGGCAGCTGATTCTACTTCAATCCTTCCCACATCCATTGTTTTCATATCAGCTACAATAGTATGATGAGGGAATTTTTTTCTTAATTCCCGTACACAATCCAGCCCGACACTTTTGATTAAAGGTGTGCCTGCCTCCAGCCAATCCGCTCCACCATCAACTGCTTCTTCAGCTAACTTGAGCGCACGAACCAAATCGACAAAGTCTAAAGCTACTTGTAATTTTGGTTTCATCTTTCGCCAATTATTTGTAAGACGATTTCTCTTTTTCGAGAACGATTATCAAAATCGATAAACACTATTTGTTGCCACTTACCCAACTGTAAAGTAGCGTTTTCAAACGGAATACTCAAAAAAGGTCCTATTAAGGAAGCACGGATGTGAGAATGTGCATTTCCGTCTTTATGAGTTACGTTATGGAGATATTCCGTTTCCTCGGGGGCAATGCGTTGAAAAGTCTGCCGGAGGTCGTCAATTAATCCGGGTTCGTATTCCATCGTGGTCAATCCGCCGGTAGCCCCCGGAATGAACAAATTTACGAAACCTGATTTTAAATTGGCACCTTTGAGCTCTTTCTTTACTTCATCAGTTAAGTCTCTAATCTCACTATTTCCTTGCGTAGACAAGTGTATTCTTCTGGTAACAAATTTCATTATCTTCCTGTCTTTCTAACCGGCTCTCTGTGTCATCATTTACCGGAGGGTAATCTTCATCACTGATATCCCGATGACGCATACCAACGCGAATGTTTAACTTCACCCTACTGTTTGACTGAGCAACTTTTGTGCCAGATAATAGAAAAGCCACTCAGGAATTCTCCTAAGTGGCTAAATCCAAAGAGGTTATGTTTTTGCTGTACTTCTACAAATACTCTACGCTTTCCTACATCACCACATAGAGTCTCTCAATAAATGGGGTAAAATTCCCCGCTGATGGGAGATTTTGCCCCCACCTGTTTTTACTCGATTCCGTATTTCCGCATCTTCAGCCGCAGGGTCTTGCGATCTATTCCCAATGCTTCTGAGGCCTTCCCTATCTGACCATTTAACATTTTAAGTGTCCTGACAATGTGCTCTCTTTCTGCATCGGTAAGAGACTTGACCTCATCAGCATCTGAACCTGTGGCTCTTTTACTGCCTACTTCATAATACCATAAATCAGCGGGCTCTATTACCCCCCCTCCGGTCAAAACAACCGCTCGCTCAATAACATTCTCCAACTCCCTTACGTTACCTGGCCAGTCGTATTCGGTTAAAACCTTCATCGCCCCATCGGAGATGGCAGTAACGCTCTTCTCTCTCTTTTCATTATATTTCCTTAAAAAATGGTTGGCTAATAAAGGAATATCTTCTCTTCTTTCCCGCAAAGGCGGTAAAACAATTGGGACGACACTGAGACGATAAAACAAGTCTTCTCGAAAAGTTTGCTCACTCACGCATTTCAGCAGGTCCTTGTTGGTGGCGGCAATGATACGCACATCCACTTTGATAACCTGTGTACTACCGACTCTCGTAATTTCCTTTTCTTGCAGTGCTCGAAGCAGCTTCGCCTGAATATTTATGCTGATATTTCCAATCTCATCCAGGAAGACCGTCCCACCGTTTGCCACTTCAAACCGACCGTATGTGGTCTCAGTAGCGCCGGTAAAGGAGCCTTTAATATGTCCGAACAGCTCACTTTCAAATAAGCTTTCCACCAAACCTCCACAGTCTATCACTATAAATGGTTTGTCCCTCCTATTGCTTTGACTATGGATAGCCCTGGCTACCAGTTCCTTGCCTGTGCCGGTCTCCCCGGAAATCAGCACGGTGCTATCAGTAGGCGCGACTTGACGCACCAGTTCTTCAACCTTCTGCATCCCTGCACTTTTGCCGACGATTACCTCCTCGCCAAGTCTGCCTCTTAACTCGGTCCGGAGTAAAACGTTCTCCAGCGAAAGTTTTCTCCTTTCCAACGCTCGGTCGACTATTATCCTTAGGCTGTCCGGCGTGAAAGGTTTGGGAATATAATCATAGGCACCTTCTTTCATGGCCTCTACTGCGGATTCTACCGTTGCATACCCCGTAATAACGACTACCACAACTTCAGGGGCCTCCTCTTTTATCTTCTGCAATACTTCCATACCGCTCATACCAGGCATTTTTAAATCAAGGATGACAAGGTCGAACGATTCTTTCTCCAACATAGCAAGTCCCTTTAAACCATCCTCGGCTGCTTCTACCCTGTTTCCATCACGTAAAAGCGCCTGCCGGCACGAATCTCGCATGCTTTCCTCATCATCGACGACTAAGATGTTAACTTGACTGCCCATTTAGTTCTCCTTTCGTTTTATAGGTAGTCTGATAAAAAATGTGGTTCCCTTGCCCCGTTCACTTTTCACTTCTATCGTGCCTTTATGACTGCTAATGATGCCGTGGCTGACAGCCAGGCCAAGGCCGGTTCCGCTACCTACCTCCTTCGTGGTAAAGAACGGGTCAAATATCTTCTCGCGATACTCCGCCGCGATGCCGCAACCTATATCGCTGAACTCGATTTCAATATGTTCATTATCAGCAGTCATCCTGGTAGCCAAGGTCAGCTCTCCTTTGCCTTCCATGGCCTCGGCAGCATTTAACACGATGTTCGTGAATACCTGTTGTATCTGACCTACATCCATCGATACCTTTGGCAGAGAAGGACAAAGGACTTTGGTTATTCTAACATTCTGGAATAATGCTTGATTTTCAACTATGGCCAATGTCCGCTCTAAAGTCTTATTTACGTCTGAGTCCTCAACCTTAGGTTCGGTTTGACGCGAAAAATCCAGCAATCCCTTCACAATGTCCTTACACCGTGAGGCTTCTGCGACGGCTTTTTCGAGATTCTTACGCAGAACGTTCTCTTCTTTCAAATCCTCTAACGCCAAATGAGTATACATCAAAACAGCCCCAAGCGGATTGTTGATTTCATGAGCAACTCCGGCAGCCAGTTGTCCCAGCGTGGCCAGCCTTTCCGATTTCATTATTTGTTGACTGGTGTATTCCTTTAACCTCTTGTCCCTCTCTTTTAGTGAAGACGCCATAAGGTTGAACGTTTCTGTCAGTTCCGCTATTTCGTCTTTTCCGGCAGTCTTAACTTGGTACTCAAGGTCGCCCTTTGCCCACTGACCGGACGCAAAGACTAAACGCTTAATCGGCTGCAGTACACCGTCGGCCAGAAAGCTCGAAGCTATCAGAGCGATAACCATCCCGGCAAGAGTTACTCCCAAAAACATCGCAACAGTTCTCTTTCGGATGTCCATAAATTTCTCTTCCAGGATTCCGACATAGAGCACCCCAATTATCTTTCCCTCTATATTTTTTATCGGTTCATAGGCGGTGATATACCAATTATTCACCACAAAGGCCCTGTCTATCCAGACCAGCCCTTTTACAAGCACCCGCTCATATACCTCTTCTGATATGCGCGTCCCAATTGCGCGGCTTCCGTCCTCTGCCTTAACATTGGTTGAGATGCGCAGGTCCCCCTGAAAGATAGTTGCTGTGCCAATATCTTTCCCCTTATATACGACTCCATGGTATACTACTTGTTTGATACTATCAACAATCTCGTAGTTTCGATTAAGTAAATTCCCCCCGTATAGCACACCAATCAAACCGCCATCATACCCGAAAACAGGTGCAGCAGCTTTTATCATCATTCCTGAAGTCTGCTCAGTTTCCAGGCTCAGCTTTGCTTTTGGAGTATGGATAAATTCTATATGAGCTCGCTCAGCCAGATCCGCCCCTTCTCTTACGAGTTCCTCCCGCGGCACTATTGCTGTCGCAGCGACTGCTTCCTTTTGTGATAATACCTTGCTCACAAGCTCATTGTGTGCTTGATTGTCACCGCCAACAGATGGGTTGCGCGACCTGACAATGACCCGCCCATTTTTGTCCGTGAGAGTGAATACATCCAGAGACTCTGCCTTTCTTATCTCCTCAAGCTCCTTTACGAGCCTTGCTGTGTCATTCTCCAGAATAGCCTCTCTTATGAAAAATCGTAAAGCTGTGAAACGCACTACATCTTTGATTTTTTCAGTTTCGTCCAGATATATGGCCTGAGCAGAGTTCAGGTCGTTCTTCACCTTGTCCTGGGCCTGACGGATTATACCCGTGCCGATTAACCGCATACCTACCAGAGTGGCGACCAAACCGCATATAATAATCACCGCCAGAAAACTTGTAACTAACTTTGCTCTCAGTGCAATTTTCATATTTCTCCTGAAAACCTCCGAAATCCGTCTAAAATTCGGTAAATCTTAACAAAGACTGCAAGCGGCAGAATCACGTGCCTTGTAACTAACTCAACATCTTACTCAAACTGCAGAAAAAACGCAACCTTGTACTCAACCAGCTCCGTTCAGCAGGCGAGATGAACGAACTCTCCGAGCCGCCGCCACCCCAAAAACTTGTCCTGAGGCTTTTGCCCTGAGCAAAATAACCTTACACCGAGGCTCCTGCTGCTTGCCCCCTCGTCCCCGCGAAGGCGGGGAGCCAGAACCGCAATTTGGTGCGGGGTCATTCCTGCTCTACTGCTCACCTCCTCTCCTTACTTTCTGCCCCTTCTCCCTTCTCCCTTCTCCCTCCTGCTCTACTGCTCACCTCCTCTCCTTACTTTCTGCCCCTGCTCTCCTTCCCTCCCGGCCCCTGACCCCCTGCCGCGGCGTAGCTAATGCGAAGCCGGGTCATTCTAAGCGAAGCGAAGAATCTCACTTCGCTATTTGCTGTTCCTTGCTTGCCCCGCTGGTATCTCTTGGGGTTCGATATTCGATATTCAATCGCCTTTTCCCTTTTGCCCCG
>CAZOUM010000110.1:0-5412 GCA_964582985.1 uncultured Pirellulales bacterium
CATCCTGCTACAATATCGCCGAGGAGTATAATCTCAGCGGCAATCTCGTGATTGGTGCCAACATCGCGGGCTTCGCCAAAGTAGCCGATGCGATGCTTGACCAGGGCCTGGTATAAACACACTTTCGTAAGTAGATTGTAGAAGGACGCTTAAGTAAGCGTCCTTTTTTATTGCCTCACTGTAAAGATGCCATTACAATTCGCTGTGATGGAAAAGGATGTGGATGTTAATAAAGTTGTCCGGCAGCATGTTGAGATGGACGATTTTTTCACCGGCGGTTTTGCAGTGAAGGGCAATGCTGCGCCGGCCGAACCACAACAGCAAAAAGATAACGCTGCTGTTGCTGAAGCAGCGAGAGAACTTGAGAAAATCGGCGATGAGGTTCGCCGGTGCCGCAAATGTCACTTAGGGTCGCTGCGTACCAATGCTGTGCCCGGCGAAGGCAATCCAAATGCCCTAATATTTTTTATAGGTGAAGGACCTGGTGCCGACGAAGATGCTCAAGGCAGACCTTTTGTCGGAAGGGCTGGACAGCTACTGGACAAAGTAATCAAAGCTTGCGGCCTGAAACGAAGCGATGTCTTTATAGGCAATATCTTGAAGTGTCGCCCGCCGGAGAATCGTGACCCGCGACCGGAAGAGATAATAAGCTGTCTGCCATACCTTCAAAGACAGATTGAGATAATAAATCCTGAGATTATTGTGGCTCTGGGTGCTCACGCAGCGAGAACTTTGCTGAACACCAACAAGTCGATTGGCCAATTGCGCGGGCAGTTCCACGAATACTACGCCGGCCTCGGCAGAGCACCTATAAAACTTATGGCGACGTATCACACTGCCTATTTACTGAGAAACTATTCAGAGGACAACCGCAGAAGGGTCTGGGAGGATATGAAGAAGGTTCTGGCCGAGCTTGGCCTGCCGATTCCGGAGCACGGGGGAAAGTAAACCCTGTTTTTATGCGAAAAACGCGGTTTTGGCTTGAAAGCAGTCTGGCAATACAGTATGAGCAGGCGCAATCGCGCATTTTTGGCCAAAAAGCTGGTTTTCTGCGAAAAATCGTCTCTTCTTAGGGAAATTTCAAAAAATCTCAGAAATTTTTAATTTTTTTAAAGATTTCTGTTGACACCGCTATAGCCTTTTGTGTACTATGGGACCAATTGGAAGAAGGTGGTGAGAAAGGTGTTGCATATCTTTCTACCCCTGAAGAAATTGGTAACTATATAATTTGTGTATCTTTGCGTTAGGAGAGATGGCACAAGGGACAGTGGGAGGATAAGGATGAAAAGATTAGGAGGAGTTGTGGCGGCAGCGATTTTGATCGCGGCTCTGCCTGTAAACGTCTTGGCACAGAACCCCGATATAGGCGGTGATGCAGCTTACGAAGACGATGTGTACTTTTCCGCGGCCGAGTGGGGCATGACTGCCTATTCGTATGTCTATGACGACACCAGCACTTCAGTGCCTGACCTCTTCGAAGGATTCTCCGGACTTGACCCGGGTGAAATGCTGTTTGTGTATATGCTCGAACCCGACCCTATGACAGAACCTTCGATAAGCTATTTTGCCATTAACAATAAGTACCCGGAATCGATTGACATCTATAGCGTTGGTTGGTCTATTCGTGTTGTGCCTGTAGGGTACAGCGGGGATAACCATCAGGAGCCATTTGTATTCACGTATAGTGGTCCTGTTGAGGCTACTGTTTTCAACTACACGGGCAATCCGTTCGACACGACGTGCGAGTTGGACCCCGGCGAGTATTCGATGGTTTATTACTTTGCCCTTGCCGACGACTACGGACCAGTTAATGCTACCACTGACTCGATGGGATCTGGTGACACTCAGCTCGTTCCCGGACCTATCCCTGAGCCGACAACGATTTGTCTGCTCGGTTTGGGCGCGTTGGCTTTGCTTAGAAAACGCAGGGCATAATCTCTGATTTGGTTTTGTGAATTGAAAGGCTGCGAGTTTTCCCGCAGCCTTTTTCATTTCAGTCGCTCGTATCTGGACAATTACCTGAATCTTTTTACCTCGATTCTCTCTTGCTTTCGCGGGCTTTTTCCTGTCTCAGCCAACCGTAGCGAATAATGGCTATTTTTAAGTCTCGGCTCACGGGCAGGGTGTAGAGCCAGAGCAATTTGCAAAGGCGGAAGACGAAAGGATGGTCCAACCAAACCATCCATGGCTTTGAGTTTAGGATTCTGCTTTTTCTTCGATGCCGGTAATTGTAGCGTCGAGGCCCATAAGGACGGTTTTGACGGCGGGGTCGTTGATTATTTCATTTCTTCTTTTGCCGCGGGTTTTGGCTCGGTTGGGTCGAGGCTCAGGCTTGGGCTGCTCATCGGCAGCGGCAGGCTTTGAAACGGCCCGCTGGTTGTTTTCTGGTGTCTCCAAGTCGCTCGGCTCAGGCAAATCTGGTTGTTCGATGGTTTGAGGTTTGGCCGAAGGCGGTTCGACCCGTGTAGCGGAGTTGTGCTTAACTACTTTTTTTTTAACGGGGCTGCCTTTTATTTGCGAAAGAAGTTCGTCGACATTCAGGAAATGCTCGCTCAAGGCGAATCGCAGCATTGAGGCATCCAAAAGCGAGCGGGGCGTATCGCTGTTCTTAAGTGACCAGCGCAGCCGCTCGAGGGCGGTAATATTGTAGACGAGTGAGGCGACATCGAATTTTTCGGCTAACTCACCGGCTTGTTGTCGCTGTTCGGCAGTCAAAACCAAGAGTTCGCTTTCGGGGCCTGCGGATTTTACCACCATCAGGTCGCGCATATAATCGATAAGCGAGTCAACAATCTGCACCTCGCTTTGGCCTGTGGTGATTAAATCCTCAACAGCGGCGAGTGTTCCGGCTGCGTCGCTGTCGCCGATTTTGGCGATTAGATTGTTAATCTTCTCGCTATTCGGGCAGCCAAGGAATTCCTCAAGCAATTTGGTGGTCAGCGGTTCTGCGCCGGTACTTATCAGGCGGTCAAGCAGGCTCAGGGCATCTCTCATCGAGCCGTTGGCCATCTTGGCCAGAGGCAGAATCAAATCATCTTCGTATTCTATTTTTTCCTGTTTAAGTATGCTCTTTAGCTGGTCGGCGATAAGATTAGGATTTATGTTGCTAAAATCAAACCTCTGGCACCTCGATTGAACTGTCGCGATGACCTTGTTCGGCTCGGTGGTCGCGAAGATAAACTTTACGTGGCTGGGCGGCTCCTCGAGGATTTTCAGCAGAGCATTAAAGGCTCCCGGACTGAGCATATGGACCTCGTCGATAATGTAGATTTTGAACCTTGCCCGTGCGGGCCGATAAATTGCGTTCTGACGCAACTCGCGAACCTGCTCGACCCCGTTGTTTGTTGCGCCGTCGATTTCGATGACATCGATGTCATCGCCGAGGTTCACGGCGGTGCAGCTGTCGCACTTGCAGCAGGGCTCTGTCGTGGCGGCGTTGGAGGCAAGGCAATTGAGGGCTTTTGCGAGCACGCGGGCCATAGTGGTCTTTCCGACGCCGCGGGTGCCCGTGAACATATAGGCGTGGGCGACCTTGCCGGTCTTTATGGCGTTTTTGAGCGTCTTAGCGATGGGGTCCTGGCCGACGACCTCGTCGAACGTTTGCGACCTGTATTTTCTCGCTAATACTGTATAAGCCATAAGCAAATAATTATTGATAATTCAACTTCCAGAAACAATTTCCAGGCTTCTGTCCTTCATCGTTAATCATTAAAAAGACCGGCCGGGTTTACCCACAGCACAACCGGGCTACACGCTTATGGCTGCTCGGTTCCCCGCCTGACCAGATTCACGGGCTCGGTCTGCATGGGACCCGGCCGATAAATTTATTATTGACTATTTTGAATTGTCTATTTTTAATGTCTAACCGGATGATAAGTGATTAATGGCAAATAATCAATAATAAATAATCAATTTCTAGGGGGATTTGATATGCAAGTAAGAATTGAAGATACCTGCACTTCCTGTGGGCTGTGCGTAGATACCTGTCCGGATGTTTTCGGGATGGGGGCTGATATGGCCGAAGTTATCGTTGATGAGGTTCCTGAGGCACTTGAGGAAGCTGTCCAGCAGGCCGCTGACGAGTGCCCCGTCGAGGCGATTATCGTCGAATAGCTGCGAATGTCGGCTCTAAAACGCCGGCAGGTCCGGATAAGCAACTCTTACTTCGAGAGTTCCTGGCTTCTGTCGCGGGCACGTTTGATGGCGGCTGAGATTAGTTCGCTGATTTTCCCATCCGCGAGGACTTTCAGGGCGGCTTCGGTGGTTCCGCCGGGGGAAGTGACCTTTCGGCGTAGTTCGGCGGGGCTTTCGCCTTTTTGGTCGGCACTTGTCGCGAGCAGAGCAGCGCCCTTGGCGGTCTGCAAAACCAACTCTTTGGCCACGTTGTCAGGTAGGCCCAACTGGACTGCTGCTTTTATCATTTCCTCCATCAATAGGAAATAGTATGCGGGTCCGCTTCCGCTGACAGCGGTAACGGTATCTATCAAACCTTCATCGTCAACAATAACGGCTTTGCCAACTGCGGAGAAAATCGACATTGCCTTTTCCATCATCGGCTTTGCCTTGTTGTTTGCGAACAGCGCGCTGGCGCCTTCGCCAATCAGGGCGGGTGTATTGGGCATAACACGGACTATTGCGATATCGCCCAGGACGGCGGCAATGTTGGCAACCTTTACGCCTGCGGCAATGGATATAACAAGTGTGTCTGGTTTGAGAGCATCTTTTATGCTTTCAAGCGCTTCGGTCATATTCTGTGGCTTGACACTTAGCACGAGTATGTCAACTCTTTCAGCCAAGGCTGCGTTGCTGTCGAGAGTCTGAACCTGGTACTCTTTTGCCAGAAGCTGGAGTCTTTCGGGCCGGATGTCACTTACAAAGATATTCTCAGGTTCATAAACCTTCGCGGCCGTTACGCCCTTTATGAGGGCTTCAGCCATATTCCCGCCGCCGAGAAAGCCAATTGTGTCCATCTGTTTCTCCTTGTTAAAATTAGCCTGAAACCTATAATTGGTCGGAAATTATCGTTGGATAAATATAAAGCCAATTTGGGAGAAGAGCAATGCAAAAACAAGTTGAGTATAAAGAGGCAATTGGAACGAAGTATCCGGAGCAGGTGGTAATCGCCATCGCCAAGGACAAAGCCGGCAAAGCCAATCCTGTTACGCTGGGCTGGACAATGATAGCGTCCGGCAGCCCGCCAATGATGGCAATAGCTGTTGCGAGCAGGCATTATTCAATCGAGACCATCCGGCACTCAAAATGTTTTACTATTGTGTTTCCATCATCGGAGATGGCGGATGCGGCTTTGTTTTTCGGCTCAAGAACAGGACGCGACATTGATAAATTCGCTGATTTCGATTGCAAAACCGAGCCTGCCAAGGCGATTGATTCGGTGCTGCTTTGTGATGCGGT
>CAZOUM010000111.1:0-5268 GCA_964582985.1 uncultured Pirellulales bacterium
TGCGCGTTGTGTATGTAGACATAGTTCTTCCACCGGACGAGGCGTTCATGAGCAGCCTGGTCATGCCAGTTGTGCTCAGCAAAAGCATAGCGGCGGATTTTCCGGCTGGGGTCTGTCAATAGAGAAACGAAACTTACGCCCTGCATCGAAGAAGGCGCTTGCAGTCCAGCTAATTCAAGAATGGTCGGCGCAATATCGAGCACGCTGACCAAAGAGCTGCAGAGGCCGCCGGGCTTTGCGATGCCTTTTGGCCAGTGCACGACCAACGGCGTCTTGATTCCACTATCGTACAACCATGTCTTGCACCGTGGGAACGGTCGGCCGTTGTCCGCCATGAAGAGAATAACTGTGTTGTCCAGCACCTTCTGGCGCTTCAATTCTCCAACCACCAGCCCAACATAGCGGTCCAGCCGTTGTACCTCGTCGTAATAGCGGGCAAGGTCGTTACGCGTGTCCGGAAGGTCGGCCATATATGGCGCAATGACAGCATCGGCTGGTTTGTGGGGTTGTGCCTGCTTGTCCGGCTGCCAGCGTCTATGGGCGTCGGTGGATGCAAACCACATGAAGAAGGGTTTTTCCTCTGGACGTTCACGAAGGCAAGTCACCCAATTCTCCTCTGCACCCGGACCTGCCTCCGGTAGTCTGTGAGTAAAAGCGGCCTTGGGGTGGCGGCCCATGTGCCATTTGCCGGCGGCAGCCGTATAATAACCGGCTTCCTTCAGCTTCAGGGGAAATAGAGGCTGGCCCGTAGGAAGCGGCATATGCAGCTCCGGTGCTCCAGTGTTGTGCGGATAGCGTCCGGAGATAATACTGCAGCGTGTAGGGCTGCATTGGCTGGCCGTCAGATAAGCGTTCGTGAAGCGTATGCCGCCGGCCGCGAGGGCGTCGATGCTTGGCGTGCGAATGTGCGGATGGCCGTAGCAGCCGAAATCGTCAACCGAGATGTCGTCGCCAATAATCAGCACAAAATTGGGACGAGAGGGCTTGGAATTCTTACTCAGGGCGTGACAGCCGGTGGTCAGAGCGGCTGCACCACACGCCAAACTCTTCAGGAAGTGACGTCGTGTCTCGATTCTCTCAGCCATACATAACTACTCCTTATAGATGGACCCAACGCTCAAGCTCAGCGGCCGTCCCCATGCAGCCGCTGGTTCGGTTCAACAATCTAAAGCCCATCCTGCACGACTACGGCGTTTCCTTGTCTTTCTGTTCTGTTCGGCCGGTGATTTCAATAAGATGAAATCCAAACTGTGTCTGGACGGGGCCGTGAACCTTTCCGAGGTCTGCGCTGAAGACAACGTCATCGAATGCTTTGACCATTTGGCCCGGGGAGAACTCGCCCAGCTCTCCTCCTCGCCGGCCGGAGGGACACTTGGAGTGCTCCCTTGCCAATTCCACAAAATCGGCTCCGGCTTCAATTTGCCTCTTGATGTCTTCGCATTTGTCCTGTGTTTCAACCAGAATGTGACGTGCTGTGGCTGTAGCCATAATTGTCTCCAATTTGTTAGGTAAATGAATGATGATAATCGAGTCTGCAGGCCGGATGCAAGGCTTTTTCGAATCAAAAATGCAGGCCCCGGCAACGCGAAGGTCCCGAGCGCAGCAGGGGGGTTCAGAAATCAGTTAAATGTGCCCTAATTTTTTGACGAGTCACCAGCCACAAAGTACGAATCACGAGTCACGCTTCTACGATTTCGATGTTTTCCGGGCGGAGTCTTTCCAGGCCGGCCAACTGGTTTCGGCCGAGCCTCGCATCGATTTGAACGCTGCTGTCGCAATATTGCTCTTTGATGATTGTGCCGTATGCCCGCAGAAAGCTCTGCACTTTGCCGTTTGATTGACTGCTGCTTACCCGCAGCACAAGTTCACAGCCTTTATACCTCGCTGAAATCACCTCGCTCAACTGCTCCAGGCCAAGGCCCATCTTGGCTGATATACATACCGCATCTGGAAACACGGTTTGCAGCATCTCAAGCTCGCTGACTTTTCTGATAATATCAACCTTGTTGAGTACTAATAAAGTCGGGTTTTCGCTGCACCCAATCTCTTCCAACACCTTGTTGACAGACTGAATCTGCTTGAGTGCATCCGGGTTCGACACGTCTGCCATATGCAAGAGCAAATCCGCATTGGTGGCCTCTTCCAGCGTAGCCTTAAACGAGGCGACCAATTGATGAGGCAGGCTTTTTATAAAACCAATAGTGTCACTCAACAGCACCTCTGCGCCTTTGGCGGGGAGCCATTTTCGCGTTCGTGTATCAAGCGTTGCAAAAAGTCTGTCCTCGACAAGGACCCCGGCATCGGTAAGTTTATTCAGGAGTGTGCTTTTGCCGGCGTTGGTATAGCCGACCAGGCAGATTTTGAACAATCCTTTTCGGCCTTTAATCTCGCGGAGCTTGCGCTTATCGATATTTACAAGGTCGCGTTTGAGTTCTGTGATTCGCTTGCTGACCAGTCGCCGGTCGATTTCCAGTTGCTGCTCCCCCGGCCCTCTGGTGCCGATGCCGCCAACTGTGCCCACCGCGGTCCCTCCACCAGCTCCTGCTACGCTGTCAAGGTGCGACCACATTCTGGTTAATCGAGGATATGTGTATTCCAACTGGGCCAGTTCCACCTGCAGCCTGGCCTGCCTTGTTTTTGCTCTCGTGGCAAATATATCCAAAATCAGCTCGCTGCGGTCCAGCACCTTGACTTTAATAATCTCTTCAAGCTCACGAATCTGGCGTGGCGACAGGTCGTTATCGAATATTACAACGTCTGCTTTGAATCGCCTGACTCTTCCTGCAAGCTGGGCAGCCTTGCCTTTTCCGATATAAGTCACGGAATTTATTGTGCGAATCTTCTGCTGGAATCTGTCGACGACAATCGCTCCGGCACTTTCAGCTAAGGCGGTAAGCTCGGCCAAATCGTCTGCGTCGCGGCCGGGCCGAAGCACGGCGGCAACTAATATCGCCCGCTCTTTTCTGACTCTCAGCGTCTCGCGCAATTTCTCCAACTAAAAAACACCTCCAGCAATAGATACATTCGCTTCAACAGGCCAACTGCTTTCCTATTTTAACATATTCGCTCGTATTGCTCAACGCAAGCATAATATATGTTTCAGAACCATATCTATTGGCGTTTGCTAATCCGCGAATTCTTAGACTAATATCGGCTTTTGGCCGGGTTTTTTGGGCAAAAAACGCGTTTTTGTGCAGGAAAGTGCTTGTCGGCATTTTTCGGCCTTGATATTGCTCAAATTATTAGAGTAAATTTCCTTGCAAATTTTGACGAAATAAGTTCAAATGCGCGGCTTTATTGTTGTTGGGTCAGGAACTTAGACAAGAAAGGTCGTTTTTTATGTTGAAAGTCAAGTCGCGTTCGGGCGAATCCGTTCAGCAGATGATGCGGCGCTTCAAAAAGATGTGCGAGAAGGAGGGTCTAATCAGGGACATGAAGCGCAATGCCTATTATGAGAAGCCCTCCGAAAGGAATCGTCGCCGTATGCGCAAGGCCCAGCGGGCCGCAAGCTTACAGTTCAGATACTAAACACAAATCTCTGCGAATCCACAATACAATAGTCAATCGTCAACCTCCGCCCACCGACTGTTCATCACCTACGGTTAGCCTTAGTCTGTCTGCTGTAGGTTCCTCGCTCTCCGCCTCGGCCGGCTCATAGGCGGCAAGCAACGCTCGCATCAGGTCGGTTGCAGTAACTATTCCCCGAAGCTTTTCTTGCTCATCAATCACCGGAAGGCAGCTTATCTTCTTCTTGTACAGGATATCCGCAGCCTCGCAGACGCTACAGCCGGGCAAAATATGCAACACCTTCCGCTCCATAATGCTATCGAGGGGCAGTTGGAGACTTTTGGTCCATGAGTCGATTGCAAACAGGTGCTCTCGAAATCTCTTTGGCGAGGACGGTGGTCGCCTGCCAGCAAAGGGAAGATTCCGCAGAATGTCCCTATCGGAGACCAACCCCATAAATTTCCCCTGTTCATCCATTATAAGGACGTGTCTAAATTCTTCCGTCTGCAGGACTTCGATCGCTCTGGCTAAGTTGTCCTGAGGCTCCAGACAAATTACATGTTTGGTCATAATTTCTTGAACGCCTCGAAAAACCCATGAGAATAAAATTTCGGCCTTAGCTGAGCTTTCAGAAGCTATGTCAACAGGTGGTGCACCTTTTTTCAATTCCTGGCATAGTCGGTGTATCACTTTATCGAGTCTGAAGAAGAGCTTCATCAGGTCTGTAGTCGTGATGATACCCACCAAATTTCCGTTATCGAGAACGGGCACCATATCAATATGGTTACTAATCATGACCGTAATAGCGTCCTGTACCGGTGTCTGAAGCGAGACAGACTTGGGTTTTCTGGCAACTATTTGGACTAACAACTGCCGTAGGGCTCTTCGGTCTATCTTCTGCTTATCGGTCTTCTGCTTATCGGTTTCTTTGGCATCCGGTGCGTTCAGTCGCAGCATATCTCTTTGTGAAACGATACCAATAAAGTACGGCTTTTTCCCTCCTCCATACGGAAGGTCCACCACAGGAACGTGCCGGACCCTGCGACCCTCCATGAACTTTAGGCACCGCTGGACGGTATGGTCGAGGGTCAGTGTCTTAACATCGGCATTCATAATGTCCAGCGCAACACGCATAGGCCCAAGACGGATATCTTTCTGAATGCACATCTCTTCTATTACGTCGATGAGTTTAAGCTGTCCGTTTTCCATACTGTTCGGTATTCTCCAGCTCGGGTGTGGCGTAGTCGCTTTAGACCAATTATCCCTTCTACCGTCTTATCGGCCTTTTTATCGGCAAAGATTGTAACCGGCTTTAATGGATTCTCTGCGAATCCACAGATCCACAGTCAATCCTCAATTTATGCCGATTTGCCGCTGCCCCGTCTGATATGCGCGAATCTCAAGCTCAATGTTGATATTTTTTTCTTGGTCGCAGTCTTTCCTGGACGGTGGGATCTTGTTATTCAGCGTTCTTGCTGTTTTAGCTTCGATTCTTCTTTCAACCTTTGGAGCACTGTTGGCGGCGTCTCGGGTTTGGGGACCGGCCAGAAAACCGCATCACCTTCACCCACCCATATGCCAACTCTGCCATCATAGTCCCGAATAACCTCGCCGCCATCATCCTTGAAGTTTTCTCCGACGCTATACAGCGTAAAATCATCGTCAGTTTTCTTATATACTAACAGCCTGTCGCTCCACGGGTCCAGCGGCAATTCGCTAATGTAACCGTTGGTCATCAGTTCCGTGAGGTTTTCGGGATAA
>CAZOUM010000112.1:0-5161 GCA_964582985.1 uncultured Pirellulales bacterium
AAACTCGGAATACGATACTTCCGCTACATATATGTCTCCCCTGGAATCGGTAGCTACTGCATGCGGCGCGTAGAATCGTCCGGGTTCGTCGCCAAAAGGACAGTCGCCAAGCCTGGCAAGCAGTTTGCCCCTGGTGTCCAATATGGACACGCGGGGACCCAGTCGCATAGCAATCTTGCAGACTTCGGGACTTACTGCGAAGTACTCTCCTACGTAAACCAGTTGAACGTCGCCCCTGGAGACATGCACGGCTGCAGTTCTGGAAAGATTGACCCACTGTGTCTCGAACCTGCCGTCCGGGGAGAAAACCTGGATGCGCCGGTTCTCCCGGTCGCCAATGTATATCCATCCGCTCCTGTCAATAGCGATGTCGTGCACGATGTTAAACTGCCCGGGCTCGGTGCCGGATTCACCCCACGAAGCCAGGAGCCTCTTACCATCGGGAGAGAACCTGTGTACCCGGGCGTTGCCATAGCCATCGGCTACCAGGATTTCACCATTGCGGGGGTCAATGGCCACTCGAGTAGGGCGGTTGAAAGGCTTGCCACTCATCACAGGCGCCGGCTTGTTCGGCTCTGCAAGGGTGAAAAGCAGCTTACCCTCCGGTGTGAACCGGCGGATGGAATGGTCAACATTATCAACACACCATACCGTATCGTCAGGGCCAATGGTCACAGCGTGTGGGTTGGTAAAGATACCCTGCCCCCACGAGCGCAGGACATTGCCCTCGCTGTCAAAGACTATCATGGGATGGTTGCCCCGGTTGAAAACGTAGACGTTGTCTTTGGAATCCACGTCTACAGATGTAGCCTCCTTGTAGAACCAGCCCTCCGGCAGCTTGCCCCAGTTATCCCCTGAAACCTCGTATGTAAACTGTTTACTACCTAATATGGCCATTGACCGCCCTTTCAGATACGGTTTACCTGAAATATCCCAAGCAAAAGCTCTTCATACATACTCCTGACCTCGTATTCCAGCATTTTATTAAATTCCCCTTGCTTATTCAATATTTATCCTGAGCGTACTTGTCCCGAGCATCGTCGAGGGAGTCGAAGGACTCGCCTGTTCTCCGTAGCAATTCCTTACGAAGGAGGATGCAATCTCTTGCGTTGAATGATTCGGCGCGTGCAAACAAGTACCTGAGGCACAAGTACCTGAGGCACAAGTACCTGAGGCACAAGCACCTGAGGCACAAGCACCTGAGGCACAAGCAAGCTTGCTGCACACCCTACAAGGCTATTGAGCCAATACCACCACCCAATAAGATGTTTCCCCAAACCCAACCTTGAGCTTTATTATTCAGTTTTAACTGTTGCGGGTCATTTAGTTGGCTTAAGCAGTTACTGATTGTACAGAGCTTCAACTTCCTCTTCCGACAAGGCTTTATCAAATATCATCACATTGTCAATCTTGTCCGCCCAATACGAATCTAATACTGGAGTTACATTATATTGCGCACCGACAGTAACCTTTGTTGCCTGGTCAACCATTTTGACATAACTGGCGTCATTTGTGGCGGTGGAGTCAATCGCTGCGCCGTCAACATACAACGTGATATAATTCGCCGCCGTACCAACAGTCCAAGAACCGTGTTCCCCTTCATAAGCAGCAACTACAAGATGCCAGCCGTGTGTTAAAGCATCGTCTGAAGTCGCTTTTATTTCCTTGTTATTTGTTTCATCGTAAAGGGAGAGTACCAGATATTGGTTTGTATCCAATTTCAATCGCCATTCTCTCGCCGCTCCACCTTCCCATTTAGAGATAATCACCTGATGAGTACCAATAGCGGTAACATATACCCACGCAGCTACACTAAAATCACCGTCAACTCCCTCTACAAAGGTAAAATCTGCGTGGTCGGCAACTTCAACTGCATCTGTGCCGTTAAAATTAAAACAGCCTGTGCCTACCTTGCCGGTAACATGCAAATCTTCTGTATTGCTTGTTGCAACTCCATCGTGGGGGACGACACCGACATCGTCATCAACCGCTGTACTTGCTGCATCATCATCCATCTTCCAGTAACCAACCAAGCTAAAATCATTTAGCCAGTTGTCACAAAGGACAGCTAAGTCAAGATAATCTACATTGCCTGAGAGGTACAAGTCAGTTCCATCGCACCATTCATTCGATACATTACAGTCATCTCGCATCCAGTTCGAGGCCAAAAAGGTAAAGTCTACAAAGTCGATGCAAGCATCGCCGTTTAAGTCTGGAATCCCGGTTGTAAAGTGCCAGACATTGCCTTCATTGGCGCCATTTGTATTCTTGGCGTCGATACGCCAATAGTAGGTTGTGTTGCACGAGAGCAATTCCGGTCCGTATGTTGTTTCTGGCTGGTTACCTTTGAACTCACCGCTGTCAGGTGTAGGGTCAGTACCAAAATAAACGTCAAAAGTGCATGCTCCACAGTTCGTCCAACTCAAATCAACGTTTATTGGTTGGTCAGTGGCCCCGTTACTTGGGCTGGTGTTCGTGGCCTTTTCCGGAAGACTGATACGATTTGCAGTCCATGTGTCTGAGCCAGCGTCTGTGCCTACTTTGGTACCTTCCAACCAGGCCTCTACCACCCATGAAATATTACCGTTTGCATTATCGCAACCAATACATCCGCTGACATCCTCTATATATTTTATATCAAAACTGCCACAGGTCTTCCAACCCTCCCAGTGGTAGCTAAAACAACATGTTTCTGGGTCCCAAGTAGGTGTGGTGGATATGTTATAGGTGAGTACACAGTGCGGCCCCCCCGGTTGCAGATCCACATCAACCTCAGTCGTGCCTGTTAAAGTACCGTTACATTCAACATAAATGGTATCAGTCCCACCGCCAGCGGACGGTGTTATTTCCCATGTTCCACCGGGATTACAATCAGCCATACTGGTTCCGGCCAACATACCTAAAATCAGAAACGCCGCAACGAATGCTGGCCCTCGAAGATTAACGGTTAAGTTCCTCACACGTACTTTACAGATGGACTTGGCACACATTTTTTTCCTCCTTTCAAAAATTGGTTAGCGTTTTTTTCTTAAAAGCACCGCACCGAGGCCGAGTAGTAAAAGCATAGCCGGTTCGGGGACGGAGACGACACGCTACCAATATCAACAGATAGCCGCTGGGCATCGTTTGTATCTTCATAGCCTGCCAAACGCCTTCTATAAGCTCTATTCTAACAAGTTTTATTTCCTTTGCACAACTTTAATATGGGAAGTCCGGGTTTAGGATTGTCGCTTTATCAGCCACGCTTCCCCCACGCTGTCACCCCGACGGGCTGGGGAAATTCTTTCCCCAAACCCCTTTAGGGTTCGAATCCCGCTTATAAAAGGTTTGAACAGGTGAACAATTGAGCAGGAGACCGCAGTTGAACAGGAGTTTACCTGCTCTGTTGGCCTGTCGGCCACCGGAGAGGAAGGGATTCGAACCCTTGGTAGGGACAAGCCCTACACAGCCTTTCCAAGGCTGCTCCTTAAGCCACTCGGACACCTCTCCAAGTATATGGTTACTGGTTAAGTGGTTAATTGGTTATTAGTTTTTGCCCTTTCACCTCGCTTTCTATTAGGAAATCTCACAAAGGGCAGCAGTCTTCTCGTCGCAACAAGGTAGCAATCTTTTATCCATAATTTCGTTAATCAGGATACCGGAAAAGTGAATTGTTTGCAATTAGAATCTATCGCTGGGATTGGGATTCGTCATAGGGAGATGGTCCGCAGAATCATCATCCAACGAGAAATAAAGCGGCTGGAGCTTGACATCGCGGAATTGACCCAGACAATCAAAGGCAAATAGCTAAAAGTCGCTTACTTTATTAAGGAAAGGACAAGGTATGAAAATAGTAAGACAGATTGGCTCACTGGCGTTCGTATTAGGGCTTTTCACTGCAGTATTTGCAGGGATACCATGGTACATGGTGGCTGCGGAGGACCCGGTAGTGGCGTGGTGGCTGAGGATAGCGGTTTTCTGCCTTCTGGGCGGTATCCTTGTGGTCCTCGTGACGGTGGCTCTCGAACAATGGAAAAACAAGACAGCGGGAGAGGAGCTGCCCGTTACCGAGCTCGACACCCGGGTTTCACTAATGAATTCCACAGAAGTGCCCGGCCGAGAGACACGTGAGATTCTGGGTCTGGTCCAGGGCCATACGGTATTTGCTATCTGGATTGGCAAAGACCTATCCGCCCTAATCAGACTCATCCTTGGCGGCGAACTAACTGAATACACGGAGATGATGGGAAGGGCCCGGACACTGGCTGCTAACAGGATGGTCGCGCAGGCTGCAGAGATGGGAGCGGACGCAATAATCAATGTTCGCTATATGACTACCAGTGTTGTAGGTAGTGCGGCTGAACTTTTAGCCTACGGAACGGCCGTCAAGCTTAGCAAATAGACCGCCTTATGGATTATTGATTGTTCTTGTTCTGTTCACGTCGCTGAGCAAAGAATTCCTGCAACTGCTCTCGGCATTGCTCTTGGAGAACGCCGGATGTAACTTCAAGGCGGTGATTGAGTCTTTCATCTTGTACAATGTTATACAGACTTTTGCACGCGCCGGTTTTCGGGTCGTCGCAGCCGTAAACCAACCTCTCCATCCTGCTTAGCACCAGCGCCCCCGCACACATCGGACAAGGCTCTAAAGTCACATACATCGTACAATCGTGCAAATGCCAGTTTTCAAGTGCTGCCGCCGCCTGGGTCAAAGCGATTATCTCAGCGTGGGCCGTCGGGTCCTGAAGCTGCTCTCTTTGATTATACGCCTTGGCAATTACCGTGTCCTGGTGTACGATAACGGCACCGATAGGTACATCGCCGTTTTCTTCGGCTATTTTGGCGGCAGTAATTGCTGCCCGCAAATATCGCTGGTCTTTTTGGGCTTGTGTCTCTTCCAAAGCCATTATTCAAAACCGAAGTGGCCATCCCCAAGCTTCGCTTGAGGCTGCCACCCGTAGAGATTTTCAAATATAAAAGGCATTTAAAATTCCCTTTTTTGAACAGTTGAACAGTAGACCGCAGTAGAGCAATTTTTTCAAGGTTTACCTCTATATTTACATTCGGCAATAGTTGCCGTTTTGCTCTACTTTCAACTATCTACTGCTCTGTGCCGGCAAAACCGGCACTACCCCCAAGGGGAGTCGAACCCCTGTCTCCAGGATGAGAACCTGATATCCTA
>CAZOUM010000113.1:0-5120 GCA_964582985.1 uncultured Pirellulales bacterium
ACGAGACCCAGCATAGCGTAAAGTTCAACCATAACGGCGTAAATAACGCCGGCCTTGAACGCCATCTCAGGTCTTTTGGCAGTCATCAAGATACCGCCGGCACAAACCTTCCCCTGATGAATTGCGCTCATCAGACCTGCAAAAGCAACCGGCAGACAGGCAGCCAATATCTGCCATCCGAGTTGAACGCTTATTTCCGAAACGCCGCCGGCGCCGAAGAAGTTCATCTTGAGCATTACGAGAAACGCCGCCAAAAAGCCGTACAAACCCTGTGTGCCTGGCAGGACGACCAAAATAAACATCTGGCCGTATCTTTCCGGTTTTTCACTGAGGACTCCGGTTGCACTCCTTCCTGCAATACCGATTCCAATTGCCGAGCCGATGCCAGCCATTAAGGCGGCCAGTCCTGCGCCGAGCAAAGCCAATGCCATTCCATAGTCCATTTTTTTGACCTGCCTTTCTTCCTGTAAGGGCGGTTCGCGAACCACCCTTACTTGATATAAATGTGTTTATATTCTTTACTCAGCGGCTGGAACAATCTGCCGCCGCCGACGAGGAACTTCGGGAAAAACTCCGCATATTGGAGTCTGAGGGTATGGACAAAGGCACCTAACGCATTTATAGCCATATTGAACGAGTGTCCGCCGACAAGCACTATTATCATCCCTATAACACCGATAGCGTAAGGTAATCCGAGCATGTTGTGAAGGATATCGACCGCAACACTCGCCATAACATTTATTGCCATTGCAAGACCTGCCGTTACCATACCCAGCGCCATCAGTCTAACGTAGCTGAGCACATCTCCCACATAGAAGACAGTGCTGAACAACTGATAAAACCCTATACCCAACCTTCCTGGCCAGCCGCCTTGGCGCTGACTAAATAAAAAGATTGCCGCTGCCGGGACAAGTGCCGTCCAGATAAAGACAGCTGCGAGCCAATTCGGCAGTATAGCGGTTTTGGCCAGGACCAGCCCAACAATCGAATTGAGCATTACGAGCCAGGTCAATTGGTCGCAAAGTGCGGCAACGTACTGCTTTGTGCGCAAATTATGTATGAACGCGACAAGGATTCCGAATATAATCTGTACGTATCCAAGAATAAGCGAGAGGACAAAGAATATCATCGGTTTCTCGAGCGGGTCGAACCACATCATTTTCTTTCTTAGCGGTTCCAAAGCAGGTATAAACATCTGGACGGCATCGCCGAACCAACCCCCTGTCAGCGCCCCTGCTACAACGGTGACAGCCGAACAAATCCCCAACATCAACATCAGCTTCTTGTCACCCTGGATTTTTTTTATGAACAGCGCTATCAGCGCAACTATAACGAGGCCGTAACCGGCGTCAGTCAAACACAATGCAAAAAACAGCGCGAAAAACGGAGCCAAGAAAACCGTTGGGTCAACCTCAAAATGCTGCGGCATGCCGTAAAGACGAGTGACGACTTCAAACGGCCTTACGACATTTCTGTTTTCAATTTCGACCGGTATTTCTTCGCCTTCGGCGGGCTCGATTTTACTTAAACTCGATGCACCAAACTGCGACACTGTTTTCTCGAGGCGAGTAAAATCATTTTTCTTCACCCAGCCTTCCAGAATGACCGTCTGTTCGGTGGCGGGTGCGATTGCCCTGGTCTGTTCCCTGCTCAACAGGTTGCTGTAGTGGTCGCAGAGGATTTCGAGCTTGAGCAGATGTGCAGATAGCTGCCTGGCTTTTTCGTATTCCTGCTGCAGCAGCTTCCTTGTTTCGTTTAACTCTTCATTGTGCTGTTTTATCAATTCTGCTACGGTTCCTGTCATCGACTCGAAACTGACCTGTTCAAAGTCGGCTGAGCGCAATGACTTTTGAACATCGCTGACATCGGCATTTAGACAAATAGTCAGGCAGGCATACTTGTTGTCGGTTGTTCCCACCTTCTCTATTATCGCCCCGAGCTTAGTTAGCTGTTCGGCTATTTGCTCAAACTGTCGGTCCGGTATCAGCCCCGCCAGGCAGGTCGTCTGCTGAAGCTGGCTAAGCTGTTCCACAGGCGTCTCGAGAGATGCCCAGGGGCGGAGCTCTTCAAGAATGCCGTAGAGGTTCTCACAATCGCCCTGGTGCTTTTGGATTGCCGCCTGGGTTTGCTCGCAGTGGTCGACGGTCTTTAGAATTTCGCGGTCTGAAACGACGCTGTTATAGGATTGCTCGTCGATAACGGTGCGAGGTGCAAGAACACTCGCAAAAGACTTTTTAGACTCCGCATAATCTTTCAGGAATGCAATGGCTTTGGTCAGCTTCTTGAGCAGCTCCTCAACGTCCCTCGGCCTTTGGGCGTTAGTGCCCAGCTCAGGCCAGTCCTTGCTGACCATTGCCTCTTCTGCGTTTAGTATCTGGCAAATACCTTCTCGCTGCAGGAGCTCCAGGAGGTCTGAAGCCTGCGTGCGATGGCTAACAATTATTACTTTCGCCATTTGAGCGATGGCCATACTTAGCCTCTCAAGTAATCCATTACCTTCGCTACTGCCGGGGCCATTTTGGCATTTGCCTTGTCGCGTAATTGCCGGCGGTCGTTTTCGGCCCGGGCTTTAAGCTGCTCGGCCTCCTTGAGGCCTTGCGACTGCGCTTCGCCGACAGCAGCCTCGATTGCCTTTTTCCTCTCGCGTTCGGCTTGTTCGAGGACTTGGCGATGGTCTTCACGCGTCTTCTCAGCATGGGTGGCTGCATCAGCTTTGGCCTTCTCGACGATCCCTTGTGCCTGAGCTTCGGTTTCTTTTATTTTCTTTATCAACTCCATCTGTCAACTCGCTTTTCAAACTCAATTTCCGCGATATCAAAGTGCGTACGATACAACATTATTAGCCAGAGTTCAACAGATACTACCGGATTTCGTGGGAAAATCCAGCATGCTTAGCCTGACACCGCACTGAAACAAGTCATTTTCTTTCATAGCTTATTTATCGGAACTTTCAAGGGAAGCTGAACAGCTTATCGCCGGATTTTTCAGTGGTTCGGCGCTTTGGTAACGACCTCGGCAGAAAGACGGCAGAAATCATCGCATAGGGGCGGTTCCTTCGGCGAGGGGAACGTTCAAGTTAGTATTAAGTTTTGGGCAGCACAACATTACTGTTTTGCTAATACAATCGATATACAGAGGACCGGCAGGCGGTGAAGACACTAATGACGCAGAACATCTCTGGATTGATCCAGCTTGACAGAGCTAAGGGAGTGATTAAACTACGTTGGCCAGTATACGTCAAGAGGGCAAAACATGAAAAAGATGATATCAATTTCAATATTGTTGCTGCTATCAAGTTCGTGCACAAGCATCGATTACCATAGAACCATATCACCTGCGCAGATCAAGGCAATGGTCAAGTCTCTGGAAAATGCAACGAATAGCAGAGATGTTTCAACGGTAATGAGCCATTTTTCTTCAAGTGCGACTATCCATGTACAATATCCTGGTCATGTCGATAGGGAAGATGTTATCTTTGACAAGACCTCCTATGAAGAAAATTTGACAGAAGCATTCAAGATTTCGGATAAGCTATTTTATGAATGCAAAATTGATAGTCTTTCGATGTCTGAAGATTCAAGAACAGCGGCCGTCGTATTAACAGAATATCAAACACAAATTAGTGAAAGCTATGGAGTAACATCAAGTTTCAGGGGCATTCAGACCATGAGCATCGAAATCATAAATGGCAAACCGCAAATTTCAAAAGTAGTAATGAAAGTTCAAGATATGGTGACGAAGCCAATTGAAAATAGGAGCAGTCATTAGCGGTTCTGGCTTTAAAATTGTGCGATGCGTACAACTTAAGGTTCTTTGTCGGGGTCGGGTATGAAACCGGCTTGCATGAGCATTTTGGTTTGGTCTCTTGCCTTTTTTATGATTGATTCGGCTGTTTTGTAGAGTTCTTCTTTTGTCATGACTTTTTGCGCAATTGCCTGCTCGACGGCCTTGGCTCCGACTGCAGCGGCCTCGCGTGGAAACACTTCCCATTCATCCATAGAGGGAATTATGTAGTCCTGGCTTAGTCCCTTATCTTCGGCGGTCCTTGCCAATTCTGTTGCTGCGGCGATACACATTTCGTCGGTTATTGTTTTGGCTCTGACATCAAGAGCTCCGCGGAAGATGCCGGGAAAACCCAGGGAGTTATTTACCTGGTTTGGGAAATCACTGCGCCCGGTAGCAACGATTCTGGCACCGGCTTGTTTTGCCTCCCACGGCCATATTTCGGGGACGGGATTGGCGCATGCGAACACAATAGAGTCTTTTGCCATTTTTGAAATCCATTCGGCTTTAACAGTTTTCGGCCCGGGTTTTGAAAGAGCAATCAAGACATCGGCCGCCTGCAGCGCTTCGGCGATTGGGCCATCGAAGTTAGGCTCATTGGTAATCCGGCAGATATTTGCTTTTTCCTTTAGAGAAGGATTGTCTTTTATGTCAGCGCGATTCTTATGAAGTGGGCCTTTGCTGTCATACATAATGCATTTTTTTGGGTCAGTGCCGGCCTGAAAAATAATATCCGAAATCCTTATATTTGCTGCGCCTGCCCCCATAAAAACGATTTTTACATCCTCGATATTCTTACCAACTACTTTCAAGGCGTTAATAAGAGCGGCAAGGGTGACCGTTGCGGTCCCCTGCTGGTCATCGTGCCATACAGGAATTGGGCTTTCCTTGCGCAATCTGTCGAGTATGTAGAAACACTTAGGCTGAGCAATGTCTTCGAGATTAATGCCTCCAAAAGAAGGATGTAATAACAGGACAGTCTCAATGAACTTGTCAGGGTCTTTGGTGTCGAGGCATATCGGAAATGCATCAACGCCGCCGAGGTATTTGTAGATTAGGGCCTTTCCTTCCATAACAGGAAGAGCTGCGTGTGGTCCTATGTCTCCAAGGCCTAATACTCTGGTGCCGTCACTAACAACGGCGACGTTGTTCCATTTACTGGTCAGCTCGTAAACCATTTCAGGATTTTTGACAATGTCTCTGCAGGGAGATGCGACGCCGGGTGTGTACCATATATCAAAATCATGCAAGTCTTTGACGCGGCACTTTGGTGTTACGGCGACCTTGCCTTTGTAATATGAATGAAGTTGTGAAGCTATTTCCAATGGTTTTCTTGC
>CAZOUM010000114.1:0-5079 GCA_964582985.1 uncultured Pirellulales bacterium
TCAAAATAAGCAATTATCTGCTTCGCAAGGGTGTTGAAAAGGTTTTTGTCGAACTCGATACTCGATACTCGATGCTCGATGCTCGATTCACCATTCACGAGCGACAAGTTCCTTAAGAGCCCGTACTTAACGTTTTGGGGCTCTGGCAGGGGCAGGTGAGTCCGCAGAAGGCCTTTTTCAGTACCAGCAAGGCCGAAATAGCCCCATTTGGTCCTGAAAACCGCATATCTTATCGTTTCTTGCATTTTGAGTCATATCTGGTTCTAAAGTATTACGAAATATTATGTAATAGCGCAAATTCATTGACGCAAGAGGCAAATCTTGTTAGATATATAGGTTTTTACAAAAAGTGGCTGGCATAAGAAGAAATTTAACCGCGGAGAACGCAGTGACGGAAAGAAATGCGGGGAGGACAGAAGAGCTTATCGTACGTTTTGATTTTCGTTTATGTCTCTTGAAGAACTAAGGAACCGGATTGACGAACTTGATAGCGAGCTTGTAAAGCTGCTGAACGAGCGTGCGCGCGTTGTAGTTGAGATAGGCAAGCTAAAGAGCAAGACCGGCGGACCGATTTACGCCCCGGACCGTGAGAAAGAGATTCTTGAAAGAATAGCCAGGGCCAACGAAGGGCCGCTGCCGGACAAATGCATGGTGGCCATCTGGCGTGAGTTGATGAGCGGCTCTTTTGTTTTGGAGAGGCCGCTGCGGATTGGTTATCTGGGTCCGGGTGGCAGCTTCAGTCACACGGCTGCAATGCTGAAATTCGGCCAAAGTGTTGAGTACGAGCCGCTGGCCGATATTCGCAGCATATTTGATGAGGTCAGTAAGGGACATTGTGATTTGGGACTTGTGCCGATAGAAAATACGACGGGCGGCGGCGTTATTGAGACGCTCGATGCGTTGATAGATTCTGATGTTAAGGTCTGCTCCGAGGTTTTGATGACTATTCATCATAATCTTCTGGCGAACTGCTTGCTGGAGGAGATTGAGAAGATTTACTCCAAGCCGGAGGTGTTTGCCCAGTGTCGGAACTGGCTGAGCGCAACCTTCAAGGAGGCAAAGACTATTCCGGTCGCGTCCACTGCGAAAGCCGCTCAGATGGCTGCGGATGAATCGGGCGCTGCGGCGATCGGCTCGCGTGTGGCCGCTGAAGTCTATGGATTGAAAGTTGTGTGTGAAAATATCGAGGATATTGCCAACAACATAACGCGGTTTTTTGTGGTTGCGCGTGAAGATGCCAAGCCGACCGGTGAGGATAAGACCGCAATTTTGTTTAGTACAGCGCATAAGGCAGGCGCGCTGGCCGATGTTCTCGAAGTTTTCAAAAAGTACGGCATTAATCTGACAAATATAGAGTCCAGACCCAGCAAAAAGAGGCAGTGGGAATACTACTTCTTCGTGGACTTTGTCGGACACAGAACCGACGAGCAGATTCAGAAGGGATTGGAAGATGCCCGCAAGCATTGTTTGCAGCTTTCGATTTTAGGCAGTTTCCCCCGGGCGACGGAACTGCTTTAATAGTCTCGTATTGCGTATTGCGTATTGCGTATTGAGTATTGCGTGTATCCGCCCCCCCCCAATCAGGTAGGGGCAAGCTTCGGCGGACAAGTATGGCATTGCAGTTAGAAGAGAGTAAGAACCTGGCCGCAGAGAAATCGGTTATGTTATTGACCTTTGAATATTAAATGGAACGTTACTGTACAAACAAAGAAAAGATGTCATTCCCGCGAAAGCGGGAATCCAGCCATTTTACCAGCGTTTTCTGGACTCCTGCTTGCGCAGGAGTGACAGTTTGTCTGTTCCATTACTTATTCAAACATCAATAAATAAGAGCCGCGGTGAAACCGCAGGCCAAGTAAAGAAGTTCCGGTTATCGGGGAAGTTTTTGATGAGAAAAGCATTTGTTGCGGGCAACTGGAAGATGAATACGGACAGCCAGGGCAGCGTGAGTCTGGCTGACGGTGTTGCCTGCGGGAGTATGGACATAGCGGGTCGGAGTGTTGATGTGGCTGTGATACCGCCGTTTGTTTATCTGCAAGCGGTGGTAAGGGCACTCAACCAGTCACACATCGCGGTCGGCGCACAGGATATGTACTACGAGGAGAAAGGCGCTTTTACCGGCGAGATAAGCACATCGATGCTAAAAGATGCAGGCTGTATTTACGTTTTGTGCGGGCATTCGGAGCGGCGGCACGTGATAGGTGAGAGTGACGAGCTGGTAAACAAGAAAGTCACTGCTGCTATTAGCGGTGGACTTTTGCCAATATTTTGTGTAGGTGAGAAACTCGAAGAACGGGAAGCCTCGCAAACGAATGAAGTTGTAACCCGGCAGGTTAAGCGCGGCCTGGCCGGTCTGGATGTCGAGAAGGTCTCAGCCGTGACGATAGCTTATGAGCCGGTGTGGGCCATCGGGACAGGTCGGACGGCGACGCCGCAGCAGGCACAAGAGGTGCACGCTATGATACGAAAGCTGCTGGGCCAGATGTACGATGCCCAACTGGCTGAGGAGCTTCGGATTCTTTACGGCGGCTCGGCAAAACCCGGCAATGCGGCGGAGCTGATGCGTGAGCAGGACATAGACGGTCTGCTGGTCGGCGGCGCAAGTTTGAATGCGGATGATTTTGTGGCGATAATCAAGGCGGCGGTTTAAATGATTAGTGATTAGTGATAATTGATTATTGATTAGTGAAAGAGACATTGAGAACAGTTGGTATAGAATAATCAATAGTCAATAGTAAGGGGAACGGATATGGGAGCTTTTTCATTGTTGGCAGTCGGTTTTATTATGAAGGTTGTCGCGGTCCTTTTCTGTATGAGCGCTATTATACTGGTTTTAACTATTTTGATACAGAAGGGACGAGGCGGCGGCCTGAGTGGTGCGTTTGGCGGAGGTATGGCGAGCGGGATTTTGGGGTCCAAGACCGGCGACTTTCTGACCTGGGTGACGGTAGCACTGGTAGGTTTGTTTTTGATGCTCGCGATAGTAATGGCCAAGTTTTACAGATCGGGTCCGAGTGATTATGGTGGGGAGCCGGGGGTCAGGCGAGAGCAGCCGACAAGGCAACCATCATCTTCGACTCCGGGACGCGAACCAAATATTCCTGGTGGAACAGGGCTGCCGGGTATGAGGTGAGAATCGTTCGCAAGCACGACGCGGCACAGCGTGACGGAAGGCATGTTTTAATTTGCATTGAAAGTCTGGTGCTATGATAAACAGTATGACCGGATATGGCGAGTCGCAGTGTGAGATTAACAGTGTAAGCTACACCGTGGAAATCAAGACGGTCAACAATCGTTATTTCAAGAGCAGTATAAGGCTGCCGGAGACGGCTGCGTTTCTGGAAGAAGATATTGAGAAGCTTCTTCGGAAGAATTTTTTGCGCGGGACAGTGACTTATTCTCTTCGGCCGAAGGATGTCTCAGTGAATGTACTTTTTGACATTGACGAGAAGGCTCTGCAGGCTTATATGGAAAAACTGAGCAGGGTAGTGTCTTCGGCGGGTATTAAGTGCCCGATTGATATTGGCGGTTTGCTCACCCTGCCTGGAGTTGTTCAGCCGATGTTGCCGGACGAAGAAACGGCTGAGCAAATCAAGAAAGCGATTCTAAGTATTACGCAGGAGGCGATAGATGGGGTCAAGCAGATGCGTGCGACGGAAGGCGGCGCACTTGCAGCCGATTTGGAGAGCCATTGTGAGGCGATAAAGTGTGACCTTGTGGACATACGTGCTCGAAGTGAGACTGTTTTGCAGCAATATCGGCAGAGACTGCAGAAAAGGGTTGATGAGCTGCTGGCGGACGCGAAACTGAAGCTGGATGAGGATGTGTTGGCCAGGGAGGTGGCGGTTTTTGCAGAAAGGTCGGATATATCTGAAGAGCTTGCGCGACTGGAATCTCACCTGGAGCAGTTTGCGGAAACCCGCCGAGCAGACGGGCAGGCAGGACGCAGACTGGACTTTATCAGTCAGGAGATGCTCAGGGAAGCGAACACTATTGCGAGCAAGGCTTTGAATTGTGAGATTAGCCGGTGCGTGATTGACATAAAATGCCACGTGGACCGGATTAAGGAACAGGTTCAGAATATAGAGTGATATATCGGATTTTGCGCTGCGGCGACTTTTCCCGCAGCTCGCCTCAAAGTGTGAATGGGACATGAGTAAAGAAACGAATAACAAAGGCAGGATAGTCATAATCAGCGGCCCGTCGGGTGTGGGCAAAAGCACGATTTGTAAAGAAGTAATGAAGCGGGTGGAAAACGCTTATCTTAGTGTCTCGGTCACCACAAGGCCCAAATCCGAGAGCGAGATTGACGGTGACGATTACTGGTTTATAACAGAGCAGGAGTTCGAGGAGCGGATTCGGAAAGGACTTTTGCTGGAACGTGCCGAGGTGTTCGGGAACCTGTACGGAACACCCAAGGACAAGGTTGACGAGGCGCTGGCGCAAGGCCGGACGGTTATTCTGGAAATCGATGTGGAGGGGGCCAGGCAGGCCAGGACAAAATATCCGGATGCGGTGATGATATTTATTTTGCCGCCGAGCCAGAAGGAATTAGCAGAGCGAATGAACGGTCGTGGTAGAGAAGAGCGGAAGGCAGCGGAGATGAGGCTGGACCTGGCGGATGATGAAATCGCTGCTGCGTGGCAGCATTATGACCATATGGTTATAAATGACGATTTGGAACAGGCGGTGCGGGAGGTAACAGAAATTATTAAACAGTGCGTTGGAGGAAAAGAATGATAGAGAATCTCAAGAGTACAGAGATAATTGAGAAGGTGGGTGGCAAATTTAAACTGACGGCACTGGTTCAGAAGCGGCTGCAGGAGCTGCTGGGGGGTTCTCGGCCTCTGATTGAGGATACCGAGGGCAAGACACAACTGGAGATTGCTGTGCAGGAGATACTGCAGGACAAGATTGCAATCGATTACGAGGCCAGTGACATTGACAAGCCCACGAAAAAATAGTGGGACTTTATATGCCCAAAGGCAAGTCAAATCTTGATAATCTCAAAGTTTTGTTGGGTGTCAGCGGTGGGGTTGCCGCGTACAAGGCGGTGGACTTGGCCAGTAAGCTGACCGG
>CAZOUM010000115.1:0-4715 GCA_964582985.1 uncultured Pirellulales bacterium
TTGGTAAGTTGAAGTGGAAGCCCGATGAGGAAGAATGAATGAGTTAGGGCGGCCCGGCGGCGGTTGGCGGTGAGAAATTGACGGTGACAGGCAATCGTTAAAATGATAAAGTAGTGTTTTGGCACTATGATACTGTCAGCACTTCTGCGGTGTGGGGCTGGCACGTGGGTGTGGGTGCTAAATAGCCCCCCACCGCCTCTTTTAAACGGGTTGCCCAGTAGATACCTGATGGGTATTTCAGCGTTTTCTTCTCACCATCACCGCACCGAGGCCCCGTTAGAAATCCACCCGGAGCCCAGAAGCTTATTTGTAACGGGGCAAGCCGAGCAAGAAGAGCTTGGCGGACTTTTGGGAGGGCAAGCATCACTTTTCAAGGACTGTTCTCCAGGTATCAAATGCTTCTGGCGGTCAAGCTAATCGGACGCCTCAGGCACAAGCTCAAAGCCCAAAGCTCGCAGAGCACTTTCCAACCTTTTGATGCTGTACTCTATTGCCTGTTTTGACTGTTCATCCTGTAGGATCGCAGAATAAATCTCGTCTCTTGCCGTGACAATGCCGCTGTAACCTAAATCACCGTAATTACCGCTCCTTAGCATCTCGTCCAGCGCCCTGTAAGCTCTATGTTCCTTCCTCAGTAAAACGTCAATTCCTTCCCATTGCTCAACCTTCTCGCGTATAAGATGCTCGATGTTGTTAACAACGACCATCGTGGAATCGACCTCTCCTAGAGAAGGGTAACTTTCATCTTCAAGCAAGTCCCACACGTTGACGAAATCCCAATTGACAAAAGTAGCCTCCTGCATCATCTGGGTGGTGGTTTTTCCGGTTCCACCGCAGCTTGAAGTTTTAGCCGATGTCTGAACGTCCCAGTAGCTGTCTCTTGTCACCCCGCCTTGCCAGTTGAAACCAACCAAACCACCTCCGCTGCCGGTGACTCTTCCAGAGGAATAGCAACGGATGATAAGCGTGCCTTCGGAACCCCCGATATTATCCCCGACCAAACCGCCCACTTTCCAATGACCTGACACATCGCCGGTTGCGTAACAGTCGCTCATGATGCTACCGTGGCCGTTGTATCCGGCCAGGCCGCCTACTTGATGGGCGCCGCCCGTGGCAGTTACATTCACGCTTGAGAAGCATTGGTACACATACGAATCAGCGCTGCTGCTTATTCCTATGAGCCCGCCAAGTCTCATCTGATAGTCGTGCGAACCGCGGATGTTACCAGTGGACCAACAATAGCAGACTGTGGCGCCGCTGGAACTGCCTACCAGCGGCCCGGAGTTTCTACGGGCGGTTACGTCCACTTCGGCCAAGCCGACGCTCTGCACCACAGCTCCGTTTCTGATGTGACCAAACAAGCCGACCAAGTCGGTAGTCGGCCTATTTATGTAAAGCCCTGTTATCGTGAACATACGTCCGTCGAATTTGCCGGTAAAGGGATCAGTACTGCTTCCCACCGGCTCAAATCCCGCCCCGCCGTTCCATGTTTGTGTTCCGGAAGCATCGATATCGTTTCCCAATACATAGCAGGCGGTCAGATCATCCCGCATTTCCTGAAGTTGGTAAACATCTGTAATTATATATGGGTCAACCTCCGTCCCAGAGCCGCTGCCACTAAAAGCAAGAGCTGGCCCATGGAAGGCAAGAGAGGCAAATAGTGCCACGACAACCAAATTTGTAATCTCTCTTGGCATCATTTTCGTATCCTTTCCATGAATTGTTGAATGTTTACAGCATACCGATACCGCCTTAGCAAAACTCACGGGAGCGGGTGCGGTACGAACTGCATCCCCACCCAAACTCCGGCCCCTGGCATACCGGCCAAGGGCAATCTGATTGTACCAAACGCCGCCCGATAAATACAGGACTTTTAGGGAAAAACAGAGAAAATTCTTGCCAAAAGCTACTCATAAGATATGCTTATCGCCATGGCAAAGGCCAAGAAAAACACTTGGGTTCATTGGTCGGATGAAGAGGTCAGGTTGCTCAGGAGGCTTTTTCCGAAAGGAAGAGCAAGTGAAATTGCTGAACGAATAGGACGACCTCTGACAGCAGTGAGACAGAAAGCATACGACATGGGGCTTAGAACAAAGCAACATCGTCCGTGGTCAGCCGATGAGGTCAGACTACTCAAGAAACTTCACCCAAATGAACCCCTACAGAGCATTGCTGACAAGCTTGGGCGGTCTTTGGAGGTAGTAGGTCAGAAAGCACGTAGCATCGGCCTTAGAAAGATGGCTGCTTTTTGGTCAGCACAGGAGGAAACCCTACTTAAGGAACTGTACCCAGATAACAGCGCAAGGGATATAGCGAACCGGCTCGGACGGTCTGTCGGGGCGGTAAGTTATAAGACATCCAAAGTGGGACTTAGGAAGCTAAAACCATACCGTGTTTGGTCGAACAAAGAGCTGAACCTGCTGAAGAAACTCTATCCGAGTAGAACGGCACAGGAAATGGCCGACCAAATTGGAAGGACGGTAGGGGCAGTAAAAAAGAGAATATTCAAATTGGGCCTTAAGAAAAGAAGGCGATAGAGTACAAAGATGCTATCGAGAAGAGGCTGGCGGGGAGGAATTAGCAGTGAAACATAGATTAAGAGGCAAGAATGAAGCAGTGCACCAAATGCAAAAAATGGAAAGACGAGAGTGAGTTTAGCAAACGGCTCAGCCGCAAAGATGGGCTGAGGTGTTGGTGCAAAAAATGCGGTTGTGAATATATACACAAGTATTACAGGCGAAACAGGAAAAGTGTGAAAAAATACCGTAGATATGAGGAGTACCATAGGGCCATTGGCGGTATCAAGCAGAAGCGATGCATCAAGTGTAAGCGATGGAAACCTTTGGACGAGTTTTACAAAAACTGCAAATCCAAAGATGGACTATATTGTTCTTGCAAAAAGTGCGTAGATGAATTTGAACGCAAGTATCGCAAGCGGCGGTTGGCGGTGCGGAATTGAGAGTGACAGGCAATTGTTAAAATGGTGCGGTAAATTCGTGACTCGTGTCTCGTCGCTCGTGACTCGAGATAGAACTATGATGTGGATTGCTGTTTTCACCAGATAGGGAGATTTGGATTATGAACAAGCAAAAACTTCTACCACCGATACAAGCTGATTTATGGCGTGGATTAAAACTGTACTTGTGGTAATTGGCCTTATTGCAGTGTGGGTCGCTGGGGTTTTTATCCTGCTGCGTCAAGATTCCCTGTGCCGTTATGTGTAGCACCACACTAACTTTTTAAGAAATACTCCATCAGCTCAAAACCATTGTCTATTCTAAAGCCCGACCTGGCGGCGTTGGCTTCGCTGAAGTTCGTATGCAAAATGCCGTTGACATCGGTACCAGCCATTGCGAACGGAACCGGCTCAGGCGAATGAGCGCGGCTTCGGACCGGAGTCGGATGGTCGGGCGCCACGAGTATTCGCCAGCTTTCGTAATTTTGCAGCGCCTCCAGCACAGGCCCAACGATGAATTTATCAATTTGCTCCACCGCCTTTTTCTTCATCGTCGCGTTGCCACTATGAGATGCTTCATCGGGCGCTTCTATGTGGACGAAAACAAGGTCGTACTTGCCGAGCGCTTTTATTGCGGCGGAGGCCTTGCCCTGATAGTTTGTATCGACAAAGCCGGTGGCGCCGGGCACGTCTATCAAATCGAAACCAATTAGTTTTGAGATACCCCTGACTAAATCAACAGCGGTGATGGCAGCACCTTTGATTCCGAACCGCTTTTGGAAGCGCTCCATCAGGGCTTTTTGGCCCTGTCCCCAGAGCCAGATGGAGCTTACCTGGTTTTCGCCGAGGTCTCTTCTTACTTTGTTAATGTCGTGATTGGCGAAAAGCTGCTGTGAGCGTGCCATCAAGTCAATAAGCAGCTCGGCACCTTTGCCTCGCGGTAAAAGCTTTTCTATTGCCGTACCTATATAGTCGTGCGGCGGATGCGTTTTTACGTCGAAATCGAGTCCCTTGAATACCAGCAGGTGCCGATAGCTTACGCCGGTGTGGAAACTCATTTGGTCATTGCCAAACTGCTCGTTCATCTCCTTTATCAGTTTGGTGGCCTCTTCGGTGGAGATATGTCCGGCGCTGTGGTCTGCCATTTTGCCGTCGGCGATGGTGACAAGGTTACACCTGAAGACCCAGTCGGTTGGCGAGAGCTTGATATTGCGCGCCACCGCCTCGATTGGCGCCCGGCCGGAATAAAACGTGCGCGGGTCATAGCCCAGCAGGCTCATTTGGGCGACGTCACTGCCGGGCTCCAATCCCTTTGGGACTGTGCGCACAATACCTTGTCTGCCCTCCGTACTGACCTTGTCGATATTCGGCGTTTCAGCGGCTTCGAGCGCCGTCCTGTTATCGAATTCTTCGATTGGCTCGTCTGCCGCACCGTCAGGAACTATTATCACGTACTTAGTCATTAATCCTTGTCCTCCGGTATGTCCACGATTCTTATGCAGACGGGTTTTCCGCCGATAGCGTCCAATCTTTCCATATCTTTCAGTGCAGCGGTGATGTTTCTCTGTTCGGTGGGATGCGTTGCAATTACGACCGGGACGGTATTTTCCGGGCCACGACCCTCGTGCTGCAATGCTCCGGATATACTTATCTGGTGGTTGGCAAGTATCTTACTCCATTGAGCAATTACGCCCGGCTGGTCCTTGCACATTATCCTGATATAAAACCTGCTTACGAGGGTATCGATTTTTTCTATCAG
>CAZOUM010000116.1:0-4696 GCA_964582985.1 uncultured Pirellulales bacterium
CCGCATACACAGTCAAGACAGTTGCGGGTCTTTTGCGTACAAGGCTCCCAGAAATTGTGATAACTGTTCATCTCATAAACACCCGCAGGCAAACCCCGGATCACAAGCAATAAGTCACCTGCATAAGGCCCTACCCAGTCAACGCCGTAGGCCCAGCTATTACAGATAGGGTCGCCTTCAGCAACTCCGCTCGGACATCCGCCACCGCCGAGATTATCCCGGCAGACGCCCTTGGCACCGATACCGAGTTGTCCCTCGTTTCCGGTCGTCATCCACAGAGTGACGCCGGTGCCGTTTATGCCGCCCTCGTCAAACGAACCGTCGGCCTTTAACGGGAAAATCTGATAGTCGTGCATATACATGTCCGTCCAGGCATTCGACGCCCATATCGTCCATCCCGGTTTTGCAAGGCCCGGATAAAGCTTTTTATTGTCGCACGTCTTTACAGCAAGGTCGACCTGAATAACGAGGCTGCCGCCCTTTGTGCGGAACGTCCAGAGGTCGCCTTTTGCTATTCCTTCTTTACAAATTTCATCGACACGCCAGTAATAATATTTACCTTCTTCGAGCTTACCCGGATCCAAAAATTCTTTGCCGAGTCCGAGTGTCCCTTTATGCGCCTTCGATCCCTTTGCCGCATTCGTAACTTTGTCAAGGTCGTCGCCGAAATAAACATCGTGCGACTTCGCAAGCGAGCTTGCCTCCCACGTCAGCTTAATATTCGTATCGACGTTCTTGAGTGTCGCATCGGGTGTCGGGTTTTCGGCTTGACCTGCGACAGTGCTGAATCTCCAAACCTCACCTTTCAATATCTTGCCATTAGCATTGCCACCTTTGCACATATAAAGCGTCCGGATATCTTCCGCCGATAAAGCTTTGTTATACATACGAACATCATCGACAGCACCGTCAAAGCCCCTGTCCATATTCGGCGGGCGAGAGCCGATTACCAACGGCTCGCCCTCGACAGCTATAAGCTTGATCTCGCCTATCGTATTCTTGCCCGCGACCTTGCCGTTAACATACAATAACATGTCCGCCCCGTCGTAGCTCGCTGCTACATGATACCATTTGCCGCCTTCGAACTTTCCCTTCGCTGAGACATTATATACGTCTCCTCTGGTTTCGGTAGCCATTGCAAAGCTTAGCCCATTATCGGCATTCCCGCGGTTATCCGCACCGCCGCCGCCGATGATGACAAAGGTTTCCTTGTTGTCGTTGCCCTTTTGAAGCAGCCGGCTCAACGCCTTTTGCCGGAAGTCGCGAGACCACTTCACCCACATCGCAACTGTAAACCGCGAAGGACGAAGCAGCGGGCTGTCGGCAATCACAACGCCGCCGTTGGTTATGTTTTCTCCTTCTTGAAAGTTGGTTATCTTCAACGCGCCATTACCGATGTTACCGGCCTCCCAATTTGTCACTCCAAACACCTTGCCGTCGTGACCGTGCCCGCTCGAATCTGCAACCTTTTCCCCGGCACCATCGTCACACTTCCACCATCCGACAAGACCGTCAGTCACAGTCGTACTAATGTCGGCAGGCTCAGGCAGTGCCGCATTATTCACCACCGAATCGACCCGCCAGAAATAGTCCGTATCAAACTCAAGCTGACCCGGATAGAAACTCTCTTTGGATGTCGAAACCTTGTATTCGGGGTCGCCGGACTTGGCATTTTCCACAGCCGCTTCATCCATACCGAAATAAACAATACTCGATACCGCGTTTACACCCTTCATCCATTTTATTTTGCTGTTCGGCAAAATATTGACGCCCTCGTCGGCTGGATTAGGCAGTGCCGAGTAATTCACATCCCCGCCTTTCCACGCGTAGAGTTCCCAGACTTCCGTCTCGGACAGCGGGCGGGTATAGACGCGAACGTCATCAACCATTCCATTAAAAGGGCGGGCCATGTCCGGAAAACGATTGCCTATAACCAGCGGCTGGTTCTCACCGGCATAGGGAACGAACGAGCCCACCGTCCGCTTGTTGGAAATTTTGCCGTTCACATAGACTCTCAACTCTGAGCCGTCATAAATACCTGTAATGTGATACCATTTACCGATTTCAAACCTATGTTTGGTACTGATACCGCGGTTTTCTCTCGGGGCGGTCGCAAGCGAAAATCCTATTCCGCCTTCACCACCTTGAAAGTTAATCGTCTCCTGGTTGTCCTTGCCTTTCTGGAAGAGCCTCGCAGAAGGGACCTGCTTGCCGCCGAAATTAAACCACATCGCTACAGTAACCTTCGGCGGCCGAAGCAATTCGCTATCGGCAATCTTCACCCCTCCGCCCGTAATCTTCAAAGCTCCTTTTCCTACGTAACCGTCAACCCAGGAGGTGACACCGAATACCTCGCCGTCATTGCCCTTGCCGCTCGAGTCAACCGCCTTGGCGCCGCTGCCCTCATCAAACTTCCACCAGCCAACAAGCCCATCGGCCTTCACCTGCGAACCAACCAGAAATTGAACAGCCGCTATTGCAAACAATGTCCTTAGACATATTCTCACCTTCATCCTTTTTCCTCTTTCATTTCAACTTTTGCTTTTGGTCTTATAAATTCCACCACATCAGACTACAGGTTTTTGTTAATCCTGAGGTTTGACCGTGGCAGTTCGGAAACTGTCAATATCAAAGACCGCGTTATCAAGGGCCTCATCTGCATTAGTCAGGTCCGGTTTGTCCGTGAGATACTCGCTGCCCCCTTCTCCATATCTGCTGAAGTCTTTCAGCCTGTATGCTCCCGTGCGAAACACGATGCGTTCAACAGTTGGTGTACTGAATTTCGACTTGTAGGGATTGCCTGTGTTAGTCAAGGTCTCGGCAAAGGACGCTCCGGAAACAATGTTTTTCTTTTTCAGTTTCAGGTCATACTTTCCTGTGGTGGTGTCAACGGAGATATTGAACTTTAGCCATTTGCGGGCATTAAAAGAAGCTACCTCAATCATATTCGCTGCTTTGTTTGCCAATATCTTGCCGCTCTTACCGTCAATTATGATACGGACCGGCCTTTGGCCCTTGTAGTTTAGCACGTCGATTTCAAGGCTGCCGTGTCCTACCTGATGTGGACGCACGCGGAAGGAAATGTCAGCCTTTGTGGTTTCAGGAAATACCCGTGTGGCCGCGGCATAGTTGTAAGGGGCCTTGTCCGCAAGCCTGAGGACCTTGTTCCGCCTATGTTTTACCACGGCAACCGGAACCCATACGCCGCTGTAAATGTTCCAGTCTGTCACGACGCCGCCGACAGTCATATCATTGAAATTGTCGTCAACATCTTTTTCAACGGTTCCTTTGATGGGGACGGGCACGCGGGTTACCCGGATATCCTCTTTGTTTGAAGAATAGGTCAGCCAGATAGCGCCGTCAGGCGGTGTGCCGTTGCCGGGTACAATCCCACGGACGTATTGTGCGCCACCTCCATCTTTGTTGGCGCCGCCGAACCGCATTGGTGGAGTCTCGGCGTGCACGTTAAGGAAATACTCGTCGAAATTCAAACCGTCGTCACCGGTAGTAATCGACAGCGGATGACGCCATCTCGTGTCTTTGACCGGATTGTATACCAGGGCGTATTTTCCGTCGGAGGTGCGCTGACCCCAGATTTTCGCTCCGCCGTAATAGATATTTTCCCCCTCACCCTGCTTGCTAATGTGGCCGGGTTCCCACTTGTCGGCAACTACCATTTTCTTCCACTTCCACATACCTACGATTCTCTTGTCAGGAAGGGTATACCAGTCGAACGCTTTCAGAAAGCGGGTTCTGTAACCTGAAAGAGCAAAGAACGCGCTGTTTTTGTCGCCGTCTTCTTCGTACCACTGCTGGACTATTAATTTGTTTGCCAGCAGTCCGTCAATGGTCTTAATAAACCCTTTGTCCGGGGCGTCTTTGTAGTATGGGTAATGGGGTGAATTATCTTTGCTGTATCCCTGGAATTCGTTGTATCTCACCCAGTAAATCGGGCCGTACTTGCCGGGGCCTTTAACTTCCCTTACCACTCTTCCGATGCCTTTGCCGTTGTTTGGTGTATCCGGCATACCGTAATACGCACAGGCAATCAACTTGCCTCCTGGCGAGACATACCAGCCCATGCGCTGATGTGAGATGCTGTACTGGACCCTGTCATCTTCACCCCTGTTGCGGAATTTCTGGGCCGGGAAGACAGTCTGCGGTTTGTGCCAGTTTCTGCCGTCTTCGGACCATGTGATAAGGGCGTAGCAGGGCTCCTGATGCTCGTCTACCGGGCCGCTTCGGTAAAGCACCCAGAATTTCCCCTTCCAGTAGCAGAGCATAGGAGCGTGGTTATATGTGAATCCGACATTCTCGATGCCGGCGTCGGGATAGCTCGGTATATCGTCGGTGACAAGCCGCGGATAAGTGCGGTTACAGCGGATGACCTCGAAATTATGCGCACCGACCGCCGGGCGGAAACGCCCATCATGGTAATCCGTATTCGCATAGGGAGGATTTCCTCCGGTGAATCGAGGAAGAAAATCCAGAACCGCAGACTCTTCATCGTCATCATCGTCGTCCTCTTCCGATGGCCTGTTGTCGAAATCAAAGACCATAAACTCCTTCGGAAGTCCCTCGGTGCTGTGGCTCAGGGCCGAAGCCGGAATAATTTCTTTTTCCTTGCCGGCCCATTGCCAGTAAAGACGCAAAAGCGCTTTCTTGCTCGAGGATACGAACTCAAGTTTTATCGGCG
>CAZOUM010000117.1:0-4602 GCA_964582985.1 uncultured Pirellulales bacterium
ACTCGGCTCACCTCCCGCCGGTATCAGCTTGCAGAACCGGTCAATCAAAGGTGTCACCGCATTCATCAAAAGCACGGCATACATCATGCCTTCCGGATATTCCCCGACAATCCTGATTAGCACAGTCAGCGCGCCCACCCCAGCTCCGAAAATCCACATCCCCTTAGTTGTCAAAGGCGCTGTGACAGGGTCTGTAGCTATAAAAAATGCGCCGATTAGCAGCCCACCACTGCACAAGTGACACAGCGGCGAGACATACGCGTCCGAATTTATCAAATAGGCTATTGTCGCAAAAACAAAAGCCGACAGCAAAACAGCTAACGGAATATGAAGGCTTATTGTTCGTCTTATCAGTAGATAAATCCCGCCAATCAAAAGGGCCAAAGCGCTTGTCTCACCCAGACATCCTCCAACCTCACCTGTAAACATACCCAAAAGTTGCTCGTTGACATCTTCAGCTCCCTCCTTGCTCTTTATTGCCTCTTTACTCCACGCTAACGGCGTCGCCTGTGTCCGGGCATCAACTTTGTTGTCGGCGGAAATCTTCGGCATTGAATTGTCAATCGTCGCCGGGACCGTCCACGTCGTCATTAACATACCGAAGCAGGCGGTCAAAAACGCCCTGCCGACCATCGCAGGATTAAAGATATTGGCGCCAAGCCCGCCAAAAACCATTTTTCCAATAGCGATGGCGAAAGCGCTGCCGATTACCGCCGACCAAACAGGCAGGCTCGGCGGAACAGATAGCGCGAGTATTATACCCGTAACGACAGCGCTGAAGTCCCCCAAAGACTCGAACGCATTAGCTTTCTTACGAAGTACATTACAAAGCCACTCCGTCACAACGCATGAAATAACGCACGTGGGAATTAAGATGAATGCATGGATTCGGAAAAAATAACCCGCCGCGACCATAGCCGGCACCAGGCCGATTACAACGTCCACCATCACACTCCGCGTCGAGAACCGGCCGCTGATATGCGGCGCAAATGAAACTCTTATGTCACTCAGCATTTATCCTTTTCCCATCATAAAACGTTTAACGCATAGAGAAAAATTGCACGCTAAACGCTATACGCTATACGCTGTTTTTTTATCCCGGCATCTTCTTCTTTTGCCTGGCAAGAAAAATTTTCCCCGTCTTGATATACCCTGTCACCTCTATATTCGCTGGACACACGTAACTGCAGCAGCCGCACTCCATACACCCACTTATGTAATAGCTTTCCGCCAAATCCAAAAGATTGTGCTTGACCGCATGCGCAATCTTCGTAGGATTCAAACGCTCGGGACAAACCTCGATACACCTGCCGCATCGAATACAAGGCGTCTCACGCCTGGTGAATTTAGCCTTGCCAATGTCCCCTGCAGTCAGTACCGTTATGGCCCCCGTAGTCTTCGTAATCGGCGTGGACAAATCGGCAATTGCTATCCCCATCATCGGGCCGCCCAGAATCACCTTCGCCGACTTCTCGGTCACTCCCCCGCAGAATTCTATAAGGTCATTCACCGATGTCCCTATCGGAACGTATAGATTACTCGGGTTGGCAATCGCCCTGCCGGTCACCGTCACAATCCTGTGTGTCACCGGCCAATCACAAACCACCGCCTCAGCAATCGCCGCAACAGTAGCAACGTTGAGCACCAGCACGCCTATCATCGGCGGAATACCGCCCGTGGGGACATTCTTCTTCAGGACCGCTCTTATAAGCTGCCTTTCGCCCCCCTGCGGATATTTCGTCTTAAGAGAAACTACTTCAATGTCCTCGCAGCCCTTGGAGCTTTTCAACGCTGCGCTAATAACTTCTATCGCCCGCGGCTTGTTATCTTCGATACCAACAATAATCTTCGAGCAGCCTGACGCTTTTCTCGCAAGTTTGATGCCCGCAACAATTTGCTTTGGCCGCTCTAACATCAGCCGGTAATCACACGTAATACACGGCTCGCACTCACATCCGTTGATAATCATCGTCTCTTTCGGCAGCCGCGGGTTCGGCTCAATCTTCACCCGCGTCGGGAACCCCGCACCGCCCATACCGACTATACCCGCCTCGCGAACAGCATGGCATATCTGTTCCGCCGAAATCCGCTCGACATCGACATCCTCCTCCAGTTCCGCGTATGACTCCTTGGGCGGATTATTTTCAGGGTCCGCTTCAATAACTACTGCCAGGCTCCGACCCAGGACCGCATGCGACTGCAGCGCAATTGCTTTTACTTTTCCGTTCACCGGCGAATGAACAGGCGCCGAAACAAACGCATCCGAGTCACCGACCTTTTGACCGGCCTCAACCGAATCTCCTTTCTTGACCGTCGGCTGGCACACCGCACCTATATGCTGACTGAGCATTATTGCAACTTGTTTTACCGCAGGACCCGCCCGTACCTCACTTTTGCGGGCAACTTTCTTACCTACCAGAGGATGCACTCCACCGGGAAAACTAAACCTGCCCTTGGTCTCAATTTCCATATTCACTCAAAATCGCCTGTTCTTACCAGCTTTCTTCTCTATCGCTTTTATAACCAATACCACCGTCAAAGTCCCCAAAACAGCCAGCAGAAAACTAACACCCGTCCGCAATCCTTTTCCATCTATCACCCCGGCCAAAATTCTTTCAAAACCCGCCAAAAGCCCAATAAACACCACCAGAGGAAGCAGAAACGCAACCACCACTTTCTTTACGACCGAAGGCCCCCCCGTCTTGCCAAGCTGCTCATAAACCCCCCGGCAATCCTGCTTTTGGCCGCACTCTTGACAAAACTTTTCTTCTATCATAGCTTTTTATTATCAAACAAAACGAAATATAACCTTATAATGGATATAGTTGAGGTTTTCAAACACAAAAATTGCTGCCTCGAGGGGAACGATTATGGCTAAAAAGCTTTGCTGCTTAATATTAGTCCTGTCTTTCTGCTTTGCTGCCGGCTGCGCAGTAAATCCCATAACCGGCGAAGAGGAGCTCATGCTTTTCCCTGAAAGCCAGGACGTCCAATTAGGCAAGAAATACGCACCCCAAGTCGAAAAAGAAATGGGCGGAAAAATCCCCGACCCAGCCCTGCAAGAATACATAGACCGCGTCGGCCAAAAAATCGTCCGGGTAAGCCACAGACGAAATTTTGAATATCACTTCGTGGCATTAAACGACAAATCGGTCAACGCACTTGCCCTGCCCGGCGGATATATCTACATCACAAAAGGTTTGCTCAAAAAATTGACAACCGAAGCCCAGCTGGCAGCTATCTTGGGCCACGAAGTTACACACGTTGTCGCCCGAGATGTCTCAGCCGCAATCAGCCGTGAGATGGGAATAGGAATCCTCCTTTCAGCCGCAACTTACGGCAAGACACCCAGAGCTGCAATGGTCGCTGCAAACCTCACACGCCAGCTCCTCGGCCTGCGATTCAGCAGAAAGGATGAGCAAGAGGCAGACATAGGCGGCCTCGACTACATGGTACGTGCAGGCTACAATCCCTACGGCATGGTCGAGACTATGCAAATCCTCCAAAACCTGCAAAAATCCAGACCTGTTGAATTCTTTTCAACGCACCCAAATCCCGAAAACCGAATAGAATATCTGACCGAAGAAATCGAGGTCGTCTACCCCAACCTTCAAGGCCGAAAAACCGGAGCCGACGACTATCAAACCAACGTCCTGACCAGACTCAGATAAAAAACTCCCCCGCGCAAGCGCTTCCTTAATTTTGCACTTTACACTTTAACTTTTAACTTTCCGTCCTCCCCCTTCGCCTCTCATTCTTCTCCTTTAATAAACTTGACCTTCCTGTCATCTTCCCTCAGAGTAATATCGACTTTCTTTTTAGTCTCTGTCCCCACGTACTCACAAGCTGCCGCAACCATAACCGGCATCACCCGCCTCAAATCATCGCTTGCTCCCGTGCTTTCTGCCGTTGTCTTCCATACCTCAACCAGTTCTTTCCCCTCTGATTCCCTGAAACTCCCCGCCTCGTAAGCCGCGATTATCAGGTATCGCGTATAACTCGTATAACTATCAATACGCGCCTCCCACCTGTAAGGCCCATAAAGGCTCTGACGCCACATAGCCCTGCTGACTGCCGGATGTGTCTCAGTATAGTAATGAGTTCTCGGCTCCCGAATACCGTAGGAGATTAACACTATTAGCTCCGCACTTTCACGCTCGACCTGATTAAACCCTTTTCCTTGCAGCGCGCGATGCACGTACCCGGCGTATTCTTTGAATCTAACGTCGCCCTCTTGAGCATCTTCCGTCCCGGCCGCAAGTGCATAGTCTTTCTTCGCCATTGCAGCATCACTGCTCGTTGAAGTTACTTCTACCCGATACGGCTGCGCACATCCGGCAAAAAACGCCGCGCACGCACAAACCACAAGCAATTCTACCGACTTGTTATTCATCTTTCCCATTTGGACTCTCCCTCAAAGCTCCCCTCCCCAAACAAACCACCGGCTTGACTATAACATACACCTCCCAAACCCACAAACCTCACCACCAATTATACACCTTTCCTCGCCAAACTCAAGAAAAAGCCCCACGCAGCAATCTCCCTCACTGTCATCTCTGAAAGCGTGTTTTATGTCAAATATATTTTTAAGTCGTTTACCCA
>CAZOUM010000118.1:0-4469 GCA_964582985.1 uncultured Pirellulales bacterium
TTCGAAAATGGTCACTGTGCTTGTAATCATTAGACATCTTATTACTCCGAGCGGGGTTCGCCTGGGTTCACCTGCCTGGAATACGAGCGGCAAAGCCGTGAGTATTCCAGGCAGGTGGAATGACTTGTTATAAGCTATCAAATTCTATTATATATGATATCTGGGAGAATCTTTAGCACCCATGCAATGACTTTCCACCTTTTTGTGACATAAATATGTGATTTTTTCTTTTTTATTGCGCAAAAGATTTGATATGCAGCCTTTTGAGGAGATGATACCCAAAAAAGCTTATCTCCTTTGGCCATAGCTGTATCTACAAGTCCAGGCTGTATATCAATAATTGTAATTGGTAAACCTTCTTTTACTACTTTTTGTCTAAGCCCCTCTAGATAGTTAGAAATAAATGCCTTTGAAGCATTATAAGCCGGAGCATCTGCACTACCTCGAAGAGCTGCTATAGATGATATTGCAACTAAATGGCCCCAGCCTTTTTGTTTAAAATAATTATAAGCCACATTTGCAATCGCAGAAAAGCCAACAACATTAGTAGCTATAGTTTCCTTTTCTTGTTCCCAATGTAACTCAGGATTTACATACCCTATACCAGCACTGATAACTATAAGATCCACCCTTCCCATCTGATTAATTAATTCTTTGAATTTCTCCTGCGCACCTGTCGATTTGGAAACATCAATTTCTTTTATATAAGATTCATTTTGTAATTCATTTTGAAGTTCTTTTAATAAATTTAGCCTTCTTCCTGCAATTCCAATATGATATTGATGTGTGTCAAGGATCTTGGCAAGCTCTTTGCCTATTCCAGAACTCGCACCAATAATGATGGCTTTATTCATTTATTTTTTTCTTATAACGCCGAATTCACCAGCGCAAAATAAAAGCAGAATAAACTTTCGATAAATTAGAAAATTATGATAGCAGACAACCTACCGAAAAACCGCACGCTGTTTTGCGCCTGGGGAAATGATTTGTTAGGTTCCGATTGGTATTAAAGCAATATTTTTTGGCCAAAACCATTTCTACGCTAATAGCTCCCTTAAGATTTTTCCAAAAGTGCTATACCTTTAACGACTTTTTTTCATAGTATTTAATAAGCTTAGATATAAGCTGATTTACATTGCAATTTTCGGCATGTTTCATTTGCCAGTTTACACTTTTTTGTAATAACATGAAAAGATCATAATGGCCGCAAAAAAGCACAAAACTCTCAAAAGCATAGATTATGTGCATTTATTTAGACATAAACGATTTTGCGGTTTTTGCGACTCTTTGCGGCTAAATCGAAAAAGTGTAAACTACTTTTGTGCCTTTATGAAGGATGCCCAATTTTCATTTTCAGCTAACTTATTAAGCTTTTTGAAATTTATCAATGAGATATCTTTGTCTAATGCTTTTTTAGAGCTATCATTCCAGTTTAGTGTATTTCTTTTATCAAGAATAAATTTTTCTGGGTATAGTTTTGCAGCCCTTTTTTTCGTTTGAGTCCAAGCTTCGTTTATATCACGAGTAGTTGACATTTGGCCAGTTAGCCCCATGTTGTAAACAATATTCTCCTTTAGATTTTTCGTGCCAACAGGAACTTGTAACAATATTTCTAACATAATTTTAGACAGTTTAGCTTTAGATATTCCAGGACCAAAACCTGCTCTACTCATATTACCGAAAAACCCTTTGTTAAACATTTTATCCTCCTTTGATTAACCCGAATATAAAGACGCATAAATATTAAACCTAACGGTTGAACCTCGCAGTTAGCGAAAATTATGGCGTAAAGTATCGAAAATATTGTAGAAGCATAAGGAAGCCAAATCAAGACAAAAATTTATTAAGAAAGGAGGTTTCCTTATGCTTGAGCAACATATTAATGGTTTTATCGAATATTGTAAAGTCTCTGGGTTTAGAGTTAAATCTATCGAGTCTTTATCAACAAGACTCAATAATTTCAATAACTTTATCCAGGAGAACCACCTAGAATCCATCCAAGAAATCACATACCGGCACCTTTTAGCGTTTGTCGCCGATTATCGACGCCCTTCCATCCATGTAAAGAAGGCTCGAGTTTGGGCATTGAGACAGTTTTTCCATTTTCTGAAGCTCCACAGCGTTGTGGATGAAAATATCGCCACATCAATACCTTACCCTAAGATTGAGAAAACAGTTCCTCATTTTTTGACAATAGATGAATACAATAAAATCCTGTCTCACCTTTCCCAAAAAGCAGATACCCCGCCTGGTATCCGTAACCTCGTCATAATCCTAATTCCAGGCCTGTTAGGTTTGCGGACAGGAACAATCATTTCCCTTAATATTGAAGATGTTGATATTGTTAATGGATTGATTTGGGTAAAGGAGAAAGGCAACCGTATGAGAGTGATGGTGTTGCCCAAGATCCTTTGCCAGGCCCTAAACAAGTATATGAGCTTCCGTGGCAAGCGTCCTGGTCCATTATTTTTATCAACACGCAAAAAAAGACTATCACCCGGATCTCTACAAAATATCTTTCGCAGTATCGCAGATGAAGTTGGCATAGATAAATATCTTCATGCCCATCTTTTCAGACATACTGCTGCAACCCACCTCAATAAAGTGGCCGGCACAACGATTACACAATTTGTTCTCGGTCATAGCCGAAGGGAAAACACCTTAAAGTACACTCATCTTAATCCGGATCAATATGCCGTTTACATGAAAAAACACCCATTTATGAATATCTAAAGAAGAAAGGAAATATTATGATAGCCATTATTGATGAATATAGAAAGGAACTTACATCAGTTGCCTGTTTTGCTGAAGATACTATTGAAAACTATGTCTCATGTATCCTTTCATTTATAGAATATTGCAGGAATCATCTGAAAATAGAACCGGTTAAATGCCAGGGCCATCATATTTTAGGATGGATAACCGAGATAAAGAAAACCGGAGTCAGCAACAGCCGTCTTCAGCACCATCGCTCGGCCTTAAAGACCTTTTTCTTTTTTTTATGTAAAATCAAGATAATCAAGAAAAATCCGGCAGATGCAATACCCATTATTCGTAAAAAGACAAGTGAGCGCAATAAGCCTATCTCAAAGGATATCGCCTTCAAGTTGCTCAGATCCATTGATCAAGCAACGTGGATAGGAAAAAGAAACTACCTGATTATAGCCATGTTGTGGGCTCTGGGGTTACGACTGAACGAACTAACATCATTAAAAGTCAGCAGTTTTGAGCCTGAGCACGGACACAGAATCGGCTTGTTGCGGGTAAAGGGGAAAAACAGAAAGCAACGTGCCTTATTTGTGGTTGATAAGCTGTATGATATCCTGGTTGAATACCTGAATGATCCCCAATCACCCCACAAAAAGAATGCACCGCTTTTCCCTGTTGAAAAAGGGACAGCCATATCTAATGATCGCGTACAGCGCATGATCAAGGAATACTGTTCCAAGGCCAGTATCAGGGAGCGTATAACTCCTCATGTGCTCAGGCATTCTTTTGCTACCGAGATGTATCATCACAATGTCCCATTATCTGCAATACAGTCCATGCTGGGCCATTCTTCCATCGCTGAAACATCGATTTATATCCATGTCTCCGACCAGCTTCAAAAACAGGCACTGGAGAAGATTACCATAGAAGGGAGGCTGTCATGGCTGTAGCAGCAGAGGATTTTTTTGATCATATTGAAAAGTTTGTGGACTATCGGAAGGTTGTATATGAGATCAGCGATCAGACCTTAAAAAGCAACCAAGCTGATCTGAAACTCTTTAACAACTTTATCAAGAATAAAGGATATAAAGTCATTGATGGACCCGCTGTTATTGATTTTCAATATTACCTTAAAAAGGAACGCAACAATACTGGTGGATCCATTAACCGAAAAATATTTGCATTACGAAGTTATTCCTATTTTCTCAGGCAGCAAAATGTACAAGATGCTGAAGATCTGCCTTTTTGTGACGTATTAAAAGTCAGACAGGGATATCGTAACCGTCCCAATGCCTTAACCATTGATCAGGTAAGGTGTTTCTTTGAAACGATAGATCGAAATACCTGCCTGGGGATTCGAGATTACGCGGTATGTGCATTGATGTATCAAACCGGTCTCAGGGTAGGAGAAGTGCATAGCCTGGATATATCAAGTATTGATTTTGAAAACCATACATTAGAAGTAATAGGAAAGGGGAAGAAATGCAGGGAGCTTCATCTTACAGATGAGATGATTCAGATACTTGTTGAATGGCTGGCCGTTCGGTCTCGCTTCTACAAAAGCAATAAAACCGAGGCTCTCTTTGTATCGAAGAAAGGTAATCGGCTGGCGATAAGGACAATGGAAGATAATATTAAAAAGATCTTGAATAAATCCTGTATATACACCCGGTTCAATGTAAGTTGCCATACGCTAAGGCACAGCTTTGCCTCACATCTTAATGACAAGGATGTTGATATATTAGTTATACAGAGTCTGT
>CAZOUM010000119.1:0-4464 GCA_964582985.1 uncultured Pirellulales bacterium
GCCGATTGTATTGTTATTCGTGGCAAAGCAAAATCCCTTCACGGGGCCGACATAAACAAAGACGGTGTAGTTGATATGGCCGATTTTGCCATATTTGCACAAAACTGGCTGCAATCAAGCATTGTAGACGAATAAACCTCAACGCTCTTACTGCTTGGTTCGGGCGGTTTGATTTTAAGAAGGAAATGCAGGGCAAAATAGTTTTGAGGACTGACGCTATCTCTTTTCCTTGTTCTTTTCACGTTGAATGGCCTCGATAAGCTCTATACTATCAACTTCTTGATTCTTTGCACGACTTCATATAGCAAATCCAGGCTATAAGGAGACTGTATGATAGCAGTTATCGCTGATGATTTTACCGGTGCAGCAGAACTCGCCGCCGTCGGCCTGCGATATGGTTTGAATCCGGAAGTGCAAACCCAACTAACCCCCACTTCAAAAGCAGACCTTATTGTCATCGACACCGACACCCGCTCCCGAACCCCCAATGAAGCGGCAACCGAAGTCGAAAAAGTTTTCAAACAACTTCAAACAATGCCCGCCCAATGGGTTTACAAAAAGGTTGATTCCGTTATGCGAGGCCGCATAGCCACAGAGCTTACCGCCCTGCTCACCGCCTCAAACAAGCAAAAGGTTCTGCTCGTCCCCGCCAACCCATCAATGGGACGAACAATCTCTAACGACCGCTATTTCATAAACGGCCGACCCCTCAATGAAACCGATTTCGCAAACGACCCTGAATACCCCGCCGCCTCCTCAGACGTTCTGGACCTGCTGGGAAAGTCAGAAACCGTAACGACCCGCGTTTTGCAAAGCCGCCAACCAATCCCTACCAACGCCATTATCGTCGGCGAAGCCGAAACTAAACAAGACCTGCAGTCCTGGGCCGCACAACTGGATAATTCCACCTTCCCCGCCGGCGCCGCTGACTTCTTTGCCGCTATACTCGAGAGCAAAGGTTTTCATCAAATACCGCCCAAACAAAAGGCCGAATCGCCTCAAGGCAAAACAGCCTTGTTCGTCTGCGCTAGCCGCTCGCACTATAGCCCCAAAGCCGTCGAAGAAGCTCAACGCCACGCCATACCCGTTTCAAAAATGCCATCGGAGCTCCTTTACAACTATGAACCAAGTGACAAACTTTTACAGCAGTGGACGAATGATACCATAACGACCCTTCAAGAGTACTCCAAAGCCATAGTAACCATCGACCAGCCCATCGCTCGAAATCCCGCACTGGCCCGAAAGCTCCGTCATCATATAGCCGTTCTCGTTGAGAATGTGCTAAGTCGCACTTCGATAGACGAGCTTTTTATCGAAGGTGGTGCCACCGCATCGGCCATCGTGCGCCGCCTGCAATGGACGCGATTTTTCCCCTGCGCCGAACTCGCACCTGGCATCGTCCGGATGCGCGTGAAAGAAAAACAAAACCTGTACCTCACAATAAAGCCCGGCAGCTACCACTGGCCCAAAAAAACTTGGAGATTCACCTGATAAGTCACCTTTCGCTAAGTTGTTTTAGCCCAAAGAGTTGAGAAAAGAAAAAAAGTGTACCGAATCGTCATATTATATAACTCCCGCTTACTTTTTCGCTCTTTTTCAAAGTTTAACTTGAAATAAGTTCAGCAGTTTATTAGCCTTCGTGCACTAATTGTTCTGCTCAGACACAGGATTAAGGCCAATTTGACGTAGTGCCTGTTTAATGAAAGGATTTCGAAATGCACCATTATATTTCGCAGCTACAATTACTCGGTTCAGGTTTAATTGCTCAAACGGGGAAGGTGGATAAATGGATTCCTGAATTGCATTGGCTCGATTATATGGTTGTTTTTGGCTATCTGGCTTTCATAGCCATACTGGGCAGCTCATTTGCAAAAAGACAAAAGTCCACCGACCATTATTATACCGGAGGCAGGAATATACCCACATGGGCCATCGGACTTTCAATCCTTGCTACACTTATCAGCAGCGTTACATTCCTTGCTTATCCCGGTGTCGGTTACAAAGAAAACAGTTGGATTCTACTGGTTCAGGGACTAATGGTGCCTGTCGTCCTTATCTGCATAATCTGGTTTGTTGTGCCGATGTTCAGGAAGGTAATCGGTATAAGCACATACGAGTATTTTGAGAAGCGCTTTGGTTTAATCCCTCGGGTGTACACCTCATTATCGTTCAGTCTTATGCACTTTGCCAAGATGGGTACCGTTTTTTACCTGATGGCTCTGGCAGTCGGTACAATGATGGGAATAACCTCGAATGAAGGTTTAATATACTTGATAATTATTCTTGGGGTGGCAGTGGTGGTTTATACTCTCCTTGGTGGTATCGAAGCGGTTATCTGGTGCGATGTCATTCAAGGGCTCTTATTGATGGGGGTCGGGATTATGGTTGTGCTCACCCTTTTTTACAAAGGCGGCGGCCCCGTTGAAATGGTCTCTGCTGCGTGGAATGCGGGGAAAATAAACCTTTCACCGCTCGAGCCGAGTTACAAGTGGGATATGGTGCATCTCGGGTTCTGGGTGATGGCCCTCAACGGCATCTTCTACGGCATTCAGAAATACGGCACCGACCAGACAATTGTCCAACGATACCTTGCGGCCGCCTCGGATAAAAAGGCCATAAAGGCCGCTTTAATAGGTGTTCTCCTGTGCATTCCCGTCTGGACCCTCTTTATGTTCATCGGTACTATGCTTTGGAGCTACTACCAACCTGGAGTCAATCCCCTCAAGCCTGAGGTGCTTAACTTCATCGGAGATAAGCCGGAGCGTGTCTTTATGTATTATGTAAACAGCGAGTTTCCCGTAGTTATCGTTGGTTTAGTCCTCGCTGGGCTTGTAGCGGCAGCATTGTCGAGCCTCGACTCCGATTTGAATTGTCTCTCGGCGGTGGTCGTGGAGGACTACTATCACCGCATCCGCAAGAGAGCTACCGACCGGCAGAGGCTCAGATTCGGCCGCATCGTTGTGGCCGCCTGCGGAGTGTACGCTATTGCAGTGGCGATTCTTTATGTCTTTTTCCAGGGTAAGATGCCTGTGCTTAAAATTATATTTGAACTATATGCAATTTTTTCCGGCGGTATCGCCGGCCTTTTCATCCTTGCATTCTTTACCAAGCGTGCCAATCTTAAAGGCGTTTACGTGGGTATGATAGCCTGCATACTGTTTACGGCTTGGGGGTTTTTGACCGGTCCTCCCCTTGACGCGGCAGAGGAAGCTTGGGTTAATATAAATAACTTTAGCAATAACCTCTTCGGCGTTTCTGCATTTGGTACTGCCGAAGGTCAAACAAGTCTGAACTTTCCGCACCACCGTTATATGCTCGGCGTGTACAGCCATATTATCCTTTTCGCCTTCGGCTACGTCGCCAGTCTGTTCTTCAAGCACAAACGGGATATTACAGGGCTGACATTCTACGATTGGTGCAGGCAGGGGAAGAGCGTCGCCGAAATGGTGGAGGAAAAAGAAGAGAAAAGCGAACTGCAAGAATAAGAGAATCAAGGGCCGGCGACAAAAACGCCGGCCCAGTTTTTTTACGCTCAGCAGGCAACGGAACGTGCCGGCAATCGCTTCATTGTCGGAGTATCTGAAGACATCTCCGGACACGGCGGTAATTTATTATTGATTAAGGATGATTAATTATTTCTCAGCGTCCTCTGCGCCCTCCGCGGTTAACCCCGGAAAATTCAAACACGCAAACTCTCCATGATACTTCTTCGCCGCCTCGTCATAAGCCTTTGCGGCTTTGATTTCATCCTCAAAACCACCGAGAAATTTTGTCTCCCCTCTGGTCATTATTTGTGCGACCCATTTGTTTCGTCGTTTGTTCCACGTCACACCTTTATATCTTGACCAGCAATTTCTTCTGACCTTTTTCATATTCCAGCTATTCTGCATAATCGTCACCGCCCGCAAATTTGCCTTCCGATTATCCAGCCCATCCCCGTTGATATGGTCGACGTACAGCTCATCGTCTATTTTCATAATCTCCCTGTGCATCTTTATCGATTTTGTTTTTCTCTCACGTCTGACCCACATACAACGAGCCGCATAAAATGTCCCACGCCCTGTGTTGATGTGCCATTTATATTTGCTGAGGCGCTCATAGTCTTCCGGGTCCACGATAGCGTATTTGTTCTGGGTAAGTGCTATGCGTCTAAACGCATACCCGTACCGAATCCTGCGGTACAATAACAGCATGCAAACGAGCGGCACTTCTAACAACTCTGGAATGTTAATAACAAGTTGGATAACTCTCTCCTTCTGTGCAGGCAGTTGCTCATTAGTTAATTGGTTAATCGGTGATTGGTAATTTGCCCCCCGTAGGCACGATGGCAATCCTATGCCGGCAAACGACTAATTTCTATTTTTGCTTTCCCTCTTTGCTTCTCCCTTCTCCCTTCTCCCTCCTCTCTCCTCCCTTCTCCCTTCTCACTTCTCCCTTCTCCCTTCTCCCTTCTCCCTTCTCCCT
>CAZOUM010000120.1:0-4351 GCA_964582985.1 uncultured Pirellulales bacterium
CGCCCTTGAAAACTTTCGGACGGACGCTGGCCATTTGAGGACGGTGGTTCGGACAAATGATAGTAGCCATCAGGTTGCCGCCAAAAGCCGGTCTGGTCTGCAACAGACCCTTGGTTTTCGGGTCTATCTCAAGGCCGGTACAGTCCGCGGTCAATCCGGTTTCCAGTCGGCTGGCTACTCTCGGTGCCAATGAGCGTCCGATAGCGGTGGCGCCAAACAAAACAATATTGGGCTTATGTTCTTTAATCAGGCCGGTTACTACTTCTGTGAAAGTGTCCTCAATAAAGACATCCAACTGGCCGGACTCGGCCAGATAGACCTTATCAGCACCAGAGCAGATTAACTCGCGCGCGAGTTTACCCACCTGGTTGCCAAGCAACATCGCACAAAGAGGTTCGGCAAGTTTGTCCGCTAATTGTCTTGCCTTTCCGAGAAGCTCAAAAACAACATTGGCTATTCTCCCCGATTTCTGTTCGGCAAATACCCAAACTTCTCTATATTTGCTCTTATCAACAGTCTGCACATCCTTGCGTATCAACTCGATAGCACCAAATTTCTTACAGGCATCTACACAAGCCCCGCAAAAATTACATTTAGCTATATCGATATGAGCTAACTTTTTTACGACCGAGATGGCACCGAAAGGACATGCCCGGACACAGAGTTTACAACCATTACATTTCTCTTCTATGATGCGTATACTCATATTGCACTCCCTTACAATACTTTTGCCTGCTGCAGCTTAGACACCAAATTCGTCACCTGCTCCTGAACCGAACCTTCCAGCATTTGCCCCTCTCTGTGATGCTCCGGTGTTGTCATTTTGACAACCCGTGTGGGAGAACCTTTTAATCCGATTTTATTAGCGTCAGCGGCAATATCCTCTGCCGACCACACTATAATGTCACTCCTGGCAGCGGCAATTTTACCTCTCAATGATGGTGGGCGAGGTTCGTTAATCCCTTTGGAAACCGTAATCAGTCCGGGAAGTGAAAGCTTTACTTTTTCGATACCCTCCTCCGTCATACGTCCTGTGACCATATATTCGTCTGTTACTTCATGTATTTTTATTACACAACTAATGTGTGGGACGCCCAGCTTTTCCGCCAGCGACGGCCCGACGTGTGCCGTATCGCCATCGACAGCCTGTCTGCCGCAAATAATCAAGTCGAAATGGCCTATCTTTTTTATCGCCCTGGCCAATGTATAAGAAGTAGCGAGTGTGTCAGCACCGGCAAAGCCAATGTCGCTGAGCAAAACACCCCTTTCGGCTCCTAAGCTCAAAGCATCCTGTAAAGTATCAACTACCTGAAGCGGCCCCATCGACAAAACTGTCACCATACCGCCATATTGTTCCTTCAAACGAAGCGCCTCTTCAACAGCATATAAATCAAAAGGATTGATAACGCCTTCCATGCCTTCGCGAACGAGTGTATTAGTTTCCTTGTCAACGCTGACTTCAAGCGTATCGGGAACATGCTTGACACAAACAATTATATTCATCTTTATCCTAACAGTTCAGCTTTCCGCCATTGCTGCCATTGCTCAATCAAACGCTCTGGCGAAGTCCGAGGTGCTGACATCTTCTTACCAGTAACAGTTTGCAACGTATCAAGAGCAGCATTTTTAATTGATTCGGACCGGTCACCGAGACATTGAACCAGAGCAAAAACTACCTTGTAAGAACGATGATTTCCAACTTTGCCGACTTGCCCGCACAACCAGCCGATGCAGGTAACAGCTCTTCGGCGAACCCCTTCGTCATCGTCGGAAAGCATACGCGTAAGTGCCGGAATACTCTCTGTGCCGGCTAAGCGGTACAGCCCCCACACTGCAGCAAGACGGACAGAAGCTACTTCGTCAGCCAATGCACGTTCAATTGTACTCAGCCCATCCTTGCTTTCGAGCGTCGTCAGAGCTTTGATGCATTCCTGCCGTACCAGTGCCGACGGTTCATCGGCCAAATGAGTAATAAGAAGCCTGGGCGATAACTCATGATGAATACCGGCTATTGCTGCCGCTGCATCTGCACGCGTTATAGCGTCCTGGCTGGCAAAGTCAGAAAGGGCTTTTGTAAAGAGTATTTTTTCCGCACCGTTTTTGAAATCAGCCGCTTGCACATCTTCGGCCGTTACTTCTGCTGACTGGACAGGGTCAACCTCAAATTCGGCCCGGGCTTCTGACTTTAATTCCGGCTCTTCAACATTTTCAACATTTACATCTATCGGCTCTCCTTGAGCAGTTACCTCCATTGAAGGCTCAGTTTCTTTCACAGATGGCTCGCTATCAGCCTTTTCTTCATGCTCAGTTTGTGGTGAACTAATCTCTTGCAACGGTGACTTAGATATCTGCTTTTCAGCAACTACCAGCTCGGTAGGTTGCTCCTGGTCTCTTTCATTCATCTCATTGTCATTCGTCCCGGCAACCACTTCCATTGAAAATTCAACATCCTCGGTACCGACGGGTGCTGTTGCTATTTCCTTTACTTCTTCCTCCGCCTCGGATAACCCTGTTTGCTTCTCAGCATGGATAGCATTATTATCCGATTTGCTTTCACGTGCTCTGGCTAATTCACTCCGAAGGGTAGTAATGTCTGATTCCAACCCAGCCGCCTTCGTCCTCATCACATCCTCTCGGGCTTTTGTTTCATCAGCCTCTTTTCGTGCTGTCTGGAGTTCAGATGTCAGTGAATCTTTCTCTAACTGTAACTTCTCAAGTTGTGACGTAAGCTGGGCCTGTGCGGATTCAGCCTGGCTGCGCAGTTCTTCTAATTTACGCCTGGTTGCGGTAAGGTCGGATTCCAACGTAGCTACCTGTTCGCTCATACCCTCTTCTCGAGAAGTTATCCCATCCGTTTCACTCCGTGCTTTTTCCAAATCCGAAACCAAGGATTCTTTTTCCGCCTGTAAATCTTTTACTTGCAACGCAAGTTGAGACTGAGCTTTTTCGGCCTGGCTTCGCGTTTCGGCCAGTTCCTGCCCAGTTGCGGCAAGTTCGGATTCCAGGGCAGCTACCTGTTCGGCCAGGGCATTGGCCCGATTTGTTATCTCATCAGCCTCTTTAGCATCTTTTCGTGCTGTTTCCATATCAGAGAGCAAAGATTCCTTCTCTGCCTGCATATTTTTGAGTTGTGATTCAAATTGAGAGCGAGCTTTCTTTGCCTCGTCCTGTATTTCTTCCAACCGACGTTGAGTTGCTGCAAGGTCGGATTCCAGCTTAGCTTTGGAGCCGGTCGGCGCAGGCTTTTTACCTTTTGTATTGTCAGCTTTACTCCGGGCTTGTTCCAACTGCTGGCCGGCGGCATCAAGTTCGGATTCCAGGGCAGCCGCTCGCGCTCTTACCGCGCCTTCGCTGGCTGTTATCTCTTTGACTTCGCTGACGGCCTGCTCAAGTTCGGAAACCAGAGAGTTGTTTTTTTTCTGCAGAGTCTCTATCTGAGACCCAAGCTGAGACTGAGTTTTTTCTGCTTCAGCCAATTGCCGCCGGACCGCGACAAGGTCTGACTTCAACGCAACTGCTTTGGTGCTGTTGGACTTTTTTTCTGACGCGGGTTTGGTATCTTCTTCAGCTAAGCCAAGCATCCCTTTCCCAGCCGATATACCGCCTGCGATTCTTTTACCAAGAGTTGTTGCCTTTCCAACAAGACTGCCCGCACGTTCGGATGCAGTTCCAACGATTTCTATAACCTTTGCTTTATCCTTCTCCATAATTCTGAGCTTTTCTTAATTAATCGGTTTCGACACTTTGGATTTCGGACGGCGATTTTAGCCGCGGCTCGAACTCTTCGGCTTTTCCACTTTTTTCTCTACCTTGGCCTGCCTGGATGTTGTCTTTTTCTTGTCTTTGGCTGTCGGGCTGCTTTTCTTTACGGGCTTCTCAGCAACTTTTGTTGACACCTTAGGCCCTGGTCTTGGTATTGGCTTCGGCTCAGGCTCCAGCTTTTGTATTGGCTCGATCTCTGGTTTCGGCTCTGCCTTTGGCTTTGGTGTTGGTTCCGGCTTTGGTTCCAGTTTTGGCTTCGCCATATCTTTGATGCAGCTGGCCACCTCCTTGCCGCCAACCACCAATGCTCCGACAAAGGCTCCCGCAAATCTAGAGACGGTTTCAACAACTCCAGGGTATCCTGTTTTGTCATTCTTCATGATTCTAACCTTCCATTCAGGGGCGAGATTTTCTCCTTATGGCATCTGCACGACAGCAACTGTCATGAATAAACCACAGCTTTGAACCTGCAGGCCGTCCACTGAAATCTAAGCAGCAGCCGGCTTGGGCTGGGTAGCATTCTGATATCCGTTCTTGAAGGCTTCTTTTGCCTCCGAGGTTATCTGGCGAGCTTTTGCACGCAGTTTAT
>CAZOUM010000121.1:0-4253 GCA_964582985.1 uncultured Pirellulales bacterium
CACTGATAGTTTTCGGGCAGCCTGGCCCACGTCTGATTCATAAGCTTTTCGAGTTCCTTGGCCTCGGCCAGGTCGAATTCGCGCCGCTCTTTAACGGCTTTTGCTACGTTGTCAACCTGGTGTGTGCTGACCAGGCCGGGGATGGGTATCATATGCGGATTGCAAAGGATGTAGCGGATGGCCAGACGCGCACGGCGGTCGTCCTCCTCGGCATGAGGGTCGTCCGGGGCGCTGCTGCCGTTAAAAAGTGAGTTGTTGGCAAAAGGCTTTATGCCGAAGGCGCCAACGTCGCACTTCTTGAGGGCGTCGAAGAGGCTGTCTTTCGGCATCTTCTTAGACCATGCGGTATAAGGAAATATCGCGACTTCAAGCTGCGGGAAGTACTCAATCATGAACTTTATCCACCGGCGGTCGTGCGTGGAGAAGCCGACGAACCGGGCCTTGCCCTGCTTCTTGGCCTTCTCAAGGGCCTCGACAAGCTCGCAGGACGTGTCGAATGTGTGCCGCCCGCCCGGTTCAAAACACATAATCCGCCATAAATCGGTGTACTCCTGTTTTGACTCCTTAAGAAGCGAGTCAAGACTTCCCAGCAGCTTATCGCAGGTTCGGTAATTTTTGTCGCGGACCTCTCGGCCGGACAGGGCCAGATACATTTTCTCCCGACGTCCGGTCAGTGCTTTGCTGTAGGCTTTCACTTCGCCCCAGCTGCAGGCGTCGATATAATTGATGCCGACTTCGATGCAGCGGCTGACGATGTTGTGACAGTTCTGCTCGAACGTCTTGCCGGTGGCCTCGAGTATTTTGTTAACGCGTTTCCAGTGTCCGCCCATGCAGACGGCTGAGACCAAAAGACCGGTCTTGCCCAGCCGCCGATACTCCATATCCGGGTTGTAGTTGAGGATTTTTTTCCTGGGCTTTTTGCGCTTGGCCGCTGCAGCCCGGTCCGCCGCACCCAGGCCAACGGCAATACCCGCGGCGCCAACTAAAGAATCCCGCACAAATTTTCTGCGGGTGATTTGTTTGTCTGTCATATAGTTTTCTCCTGAACTGGCCGAACCAAGCAAGTGTGGGCTAACAGGCTCCAGCAGTTATTTTAAGCATAATGTTTGCCCGGCCACGCCGCCGGACTCCTTGGTATAATACCCAAAACCGCCGGCCTGGTCAACACCTTTCGCTTCGGGGGTATCTTATTCTGCCGGCGTAACCTGCGTACAGGCTGCTTCTCATCGAATTCCCCAGGAAGGTGCAAGAGAACCGCAATTTTTCTTTTCTACATTTCTACCCTGGGCAAGCCAATTATGGGTTACAAAACTATGTTTGTCGTGCGGTTAGCAAGGGTTTTTCGAGACTTTGGGGCGGTTCGCAAGCTGGCTTTTCGCCAAGAAAATCGGTTTCGCCCTCAGATTTTTCGCTGTTTGGCCAAAACCGCTTGCGGAGGATTTCGCGGGGCCTTAAAATACGTTTTCCAAATCTAAAAATAAAGGAAAGCAAGAAATGTTGGCCAGATTGCATAGCGTTGCCTTAGTGGGAATCGACGGGATTATCTGCGAGGTCGAAGTTGATGTTGCGCGCGGCGGCTTTGAAAAGTCGCTGATAGTTGGCTTGCCGGACGCCGCAGTCAAAGAAAGCACTGAGCGTGTCAAAAGCGCCATTACCAACTCCGGCTACAAGTATCCGAAGACCCAATCACTGGTAAATTTGGCTCCGGCTGATGTGAAGAAGGTGGGGCCGGCGTTTGATTTACCTATTGCCTTAGGGATGCTCATCGGGCATGGTGTTTTGGTCAGCTCCGTTGTCAAGGATTTCGTCATCGTCGGCGAGCTGGCACTGGACGGCAGAGTCCGGCCGGTCAACGGCGTGCTGAATATGGCGATGACCGCCAATGCGAACGGCTTTAGCCGAATGGTCGTGCCTCTGGAAAACGCCAGGGAGGCCGCCGTCGTCAACAATATAGAGGTTTATGGCGCTGGGTCGCTGGCCCAGGCCGTAGGTTTTCTTTCCGGACAATTGCCGCTGGAGACAATGACGGTTGATATTGATGGGCTCTTTGGTGAAGCGTCAAGTTATGAGGTTGATTTTGGAGATGTTAAAGGTCAGGAGAGTGTCAAGCGGGCGCTGACGGTGGCGGCGGCAGGGGGACATAACATAATGATGATTGGTCCGCCGGGCGCGGGAAAAACGATGCTGGCGCAGCGGCTGGCCACCATTCTGCCACCTTTGAGCCTGGAGGAATCGCTGGAAACAACGTGTATATACTCATCAGTAGGTCTTTTGGGCAAAGAGAAGGCATTGTTGGCCACCCGGCCTGTGCGGATGCCGCATTATTCAGCGAGCGGGCCTGCGTTAGTGGGCGGCGGGACGAATCCGCGGCCGGGTGAATTGTCGCTTGCACATTTCGGAATCTTATTCCTTGACGAGTTTTGCGAGTTCCCGCGGCACGTTCTGGAGATGATTCGCCAGCCCCTGGAAGACGCCTTTATCACCGTATCACGGGCCAAAGGCACGATTCGCTTTCCCGCTCAATTTATGCTTGTTGCAGCAATGAATCCGTGTCCCTGCGGCTATTTCGGCAGCGATGCGAGAAGATGCAAGTGCACGCCCGGCCAGATTGAGCGGTACCTGTCGAAGGTATCCGGGCCGTTGGTGGATAGAATCGATATCCATATCGATGTCCCGGCGATAAGTTTTGCGAAGCTGCGTTCGAAGTTGGGACAGCTTGACTCAGCAACGATGAAAGAGGACGTCGTAAAGGCCAGAGACGACCAGGCGAAACGCTTCGGTGACGGCAAAGTAATGACAAATGCACGAATGAGTCATAAGCAGGTTGAGAGATTTTGTAAGCTTGATTCGGCAAGTGAGCAAATGCTCAAGCAGGCAATGACAGAGCTGGGCCTGAGTGCCCGTGCCCACGATAAGATATGCAAGGTGGCCCGCACAATAGCCGACCTTGCCGGGGACGAAGAAATCAGGCCCGAATATGTCGCAGAAGCGGTAAGCTACCGAAGATTAGACAGAAAGTTATGAATGGCCCGATTGGGTCCAATTAGTCACTCGAGACGACGTAAGGTTTGGGAGTTTTGCACATATTCGTGTGTTCGGCGGTAGGCGGGCAGAAGAATGGGGGTGATTCTGCAATCCTTGCAGGCCCAGTGAAAAAGGATTTTCTGGAGCTGGGGGTCAAGGTCGTTTTTGATGTAGGGGTGACGAGTGAACTGGTCGACGCAACAAGGCATTGAGCAGGTCAGGCCTGTCTCGCGTCTCGTTCGCCCTGACCGCAACCTTTCTCCTTATGTGGCGCAGGCTGTATAAAAAAGGCCTATGCCAAATAACGGCATAGGCCCCAAAGTCCACAAGCTAAATCCCCGATTACTCAGGCCATAGTAGCCTTTTGAGCCAGTTGTCCGCAAGTTTGGCGAAGTCCCTGAGGTTGACCGACCTCTCGCCCGGGTCCTCCTCATTGTACAGATTAGCAACCGACTGCCGCATCTCAAAAATGCCGCTTCCATCGGTTGCAATATACGCGATTTCCTCAGCCGACAGACCATAGTTGTAAACGCGGACGTCATCTATGATACCTTTGAAATCGTCTTTGTCGTTATCCGGCCGCCCGCCTATGCACAAATCATTGGTGTCCTGGTTGAGGAAGGGTATCACACTTGTATTTGGATCGTTACTCTCGGCGACAAGCTCACCATTTACATAGCACTTTATAGTGTTTCCGTCGAAGGTGCCGGCTATATGGACCCATTCATTGCGCTCGAGCACATTTGCATCGCTGTTTGCGTCGTAGCTCTCGTAATCTTCCTTATCTGGATGTGGGTCTTGATCGTTGCCGTCGCCTATATAGAACGTCAGGTCGTCCTTATCATCAACCTCGAGCTGGAACGTGCTACCCGCACAACCTTTGACCACTACGCGAGCGTTGTCCTGCTCGTCGGAATATTTGATCCATGCCGAGACGCTGACCTGATACATCGGCCTTAGGTCTGGGTGGTCGGGTACACGGACCCTGCCGCCGTCAAACTCAAGGGCGTTTCCATCGTAGCCGGCAGCCCACCATACGTTGACATCTATGGTCTCTATCACACCGTTGTTGTCATAGCCGGCGTAATCGGTAACATTGGGGCTGCCAGGCTCATCGAACTTCCACCAGCCAACCAGGTTGGCCTCGCTGGGCGCTTGCACCTGGCCAAAATTGACATCGGCCTTAAGCCATTCGCCTGCCATTATCTCAACGTCTTGCCAGGCGACGG
>CAZOUM010000122.1:0-4062 GCA_964582985.1 uncultured Pirellulales bacterium
AGAATATGAGCTAATAATAGAAAATATCAAATTGCTTAATGCCAGCAGCACTAATGCAAATAGAATAATTTTCTCATTTACACTTTGCATCTTAAGACCTCCTTCTTGGCCCTTTCAAAACATTCCACATAGAGCAAATCCTAAATAAAGAGGATGACGAATTATTCCAAATATAGTTCCTTCAATCAAGACATCAGTTCTTGGTTAAGGAAATAGAGATTGCCGTGATTCATCCGCCCTCTGTCACACGTTTGTTTATTCTATCATCTTCTTTCTAAGAGAAATTATTAAACCATATACAGATATTGATATTAAAGGCAGATGCAATATTCCATTCCACCATAAAAGACCGGGAAACATTATAAAATTAGTTAAAATATTATAAAAGCCTATAATTACCCCTACCAGACTGGTCACTCTCAATGTAACTAAATTGATTCTGGGGTAATGTAGAATAAGTAGGGAAATATATACCGGTGTCATCATACAAAAAGTAAGGCCGGCTTCATTGGTGAATAGGTAAAGGATATTAAAGTCCGGCCCCATCGTCTCCGGATTTATGGGATACCAAAAGGCAACAAAGGCAAGAGAAATAATCCAATACTTCTTTGGTGATTTTGTTGGTGAGGTAAAATCATTTTTTTGTATTGCTGCTTCCCAGATCCAAAAAAGAGCGACCAGAAGAAACATAACTATATTTGTGGTGATAATTGCCAAGCCATATTTTTCGGTAAAGGCAATGTTCTGCAGAAAGGCAAAAAGAAGATAAGCAATGGCTACATAAAGATTAAATATACGAGCAGCTCTATTTCCAAGCAAGATTATACAGATGAGCAATGCAAGGGGAAGAATTTTAAAAACGAGATAAAACGTAGGGAAGCCATATACCAGGGAATGGCTAAGAACCTCTCCGGTGACCACTCCTATTTCAGATATCTCAAATCCCTTTGAGGCATAGGGTGGAATAAATTGTATTAAAATAAAGATTAGGAAAAACCACCATTTTCGAGTTATTAACTCTAATTTAATCTGCATCTTTTCAAGATTTTCTACAAACATATTCTCCTCCTTATTCCTTTCTCTTTCCTCTCTTCTTAATGGGTGTTTTACCTTTGGGTCAGGTTTTACAACTTCACATTTTTTATTCTATTTTCGCTTTACATTTTATGAACCTGTAAAGCCTAACCCATATGTGTATCAACGAAGAGCGGATAGTGCTGTAAGTTGTAGAGGCACGATGCCTCATGCCCAAAGGTGCATTTTAATTTACCATTTCCATTCCTTATAAGAAATCAGAAAAAGTTACCGAATTATTGAGCTAGTACAACCGTCCCCTGTTACACCTAACTTCGTCTTCGGGAACATAAGTTGATAAAGGTTCTCAAGTGGAGCGATAGGTTCTTATTTCTTCCTCAAATTCTGGAAAATATTGGTTGATAATCCTTAAATTAAATCTGGAAAGAATAGATTCTTTAGGTTCTCTCTCTAACAAAAACTCAAAGGACTTTTTTATTAATTCTTCTTTGGCTATTTTACCTCCGGTTAAATCTTGCCAATACTCATCATCTAAATTTACATTATATTCTTTCCCTTCCACTTTCACTGTGAATTCCTGCTGATTTTTCTTTTCAACTTTAATCATTTTTTGCTCCTTTCAAATAATAGATCTCCAATAAGGAGCTAATTTTTCTTTTACTTTCTTTATTAAATGCTTTGTCTCAGCGATTTTTCTATCTCTTATATCCGGGGCGGATTCTTTAAAATTAATTTTCACCCCGCTGATAGCTGCCACCAAGGTCAACCATATTTTGGGCAAAACCTCTAAGTTATAACCTGAACAAAGTAAATCAACCGAGCGGTTTTCACAAAGTTCACTGCTTAGTTCCCTAACCTTCTCTCCTATCATTTCAAAACCATCTAAAGTCAAGCCTAAACTGGTTAGTTCATCATCGAAATAAGGATCAGAACCTCCGTATCTGATAATCATCTGGGGTTTATATTCTCTGGCTAAAGGAAAGATTATTTCATCAAAAATTAGTTCATATGCCTTATCTCCTGTTCCAGCTTCCAAAGGAAGGTTAACAGTAAATCCTTTTCCTTTTCCCTCACCGATTTCATCAACCGAACCTGTTCCTGGATAAATACCTTTTTGGTGAGTATCGACAAATAAAACTTTTGGATCAGAATAAAAAGCCCTACAAGTTCCGTTTCCTGCATGAGCATCTGTATCCAAAATTAAAACTCTTTTTAGATTATACTTTTCTATAGCATACTTAGCAGCTATAACCACATCATTATAGACACAAAAACCTTCTCCATAACCCGACATGGCATGATGTAATCCACCACCAATACTTACCGCCTTTTCAGTCTTCCTTTGCTGAATATAATCTATGGCTAAAAGCGAATTTTTAACTACCGCTCTAGCTCCTTCTTCTATCCCTTGAGGTAATTTTTTAGTAGAAGGGTTTACATTGTCCCCGCTTATAAATCTGAATAGATTAGATACAGCTTTTCCTTGAGAGGCGTCTCGCATAGTCTTAATATAATCTTTGCTGTGCCAAAACTTCAATTCTTCATCAGTAGCTAAAGTAATATTTTCTATCAATTCAAAACGTTTGTCTTTGCCAAGTTTTTCTTTAAATAATTCTAGAAATCTTTCAAATCTGTTACTTCTAAACGGATGCCCTTCTCCGAAATCATAATTTTTCAGTTTATTACTATAAATTATTATTGTTTTCATTTCCACCAACCTATTACCTAACTGTCTACGCTTAAATCTTATGGATTACTCCAAAGACTCCAAGACTCGCTACTGGTGATTCGGCTATAACCTTACCAGACAGGATTTCCACCTGCTAAATATCACGACTTCTTCTATCTATGCCAAAACATCGTTCCCTATATCGATATTGCATCTTATTTATTAAGCCTATGATTTATTTCTAAATCTACTAATCTATCGAGATATAAAAATACTTCTTCAACCATATTACTAATAGTAAGTAATTTTTTATCAATATTATAAAATTTTCTCATAGCACTACCAGATAATTTTTCTGATCTTATGTTAATTGCTATTTCTCTCCACTTTTTAATAGTACATAAAGTTATACTGGGATTATACTCAGATAAAAGTTTTTCTCTTCTGTTATGGAATTCTTTTACGCTTTCTTCAGTTTCAGGAATATTATTTTCAATTATTGACTCTTTATTAAATTGTAAATCTTTCAGTATTTCTTCTTTTTCTTTACCTTTATAAATGTTCAAGAAAAGATCATCTAAATCATTTATTAAATCTTCTATTCTTTTTAATAAGTCTTCGGATAATTTCTTACAAAGCTCTGAAGTTGAACATTTATTCCCTTCCAGCAAAATATTACATATTTTATTTAATATTTCTCTATTAATTAAATTTCTTTTGATATTATATTTTTGTAAAAAGTTTTCAATTTCATTTATATCTGAATAAACACAACTACCACTCCATAAACTAGGCAATATTTTACAAATCGTTTTAAAATAAGTTCTAGCTATATTTAAAATAATATTATCCCTAAGAACTCCAGTATGATATGCTTCATTTCTAAAATAATGCCCAATCACTAATATATTCCGATCATCATTACTAATAATTTTTGTATAATTTGTAAGGAAATTACATTTATCTTTAAAATATTTTTCAACTTTTTCTCGCTTTTTAATAGAATATTTCGGTTTGATTACTGTTTTAATATAATCATCAAGAGCGAAAACCTCCCTAATTTTATTATACATAAATAATTCAGCTAGATTATCTATTAACAATAAAGCTAATCTTGCTCCTGTCGGTGTTTTTTTTGCGAGAAATTTTGCTGCTTCTTCTAACTGCTCAATATATTTTTTAATTTCACGCATGATATCTCCTTTAAAAAAATGTTAATTTATTTGAAATATTCCTATTTTAATTAGAAATTTCTATATTATAACTCAATTGAAAATGCTCTCTGCAATCTTCCATATCCATTATACCCAATGGTCTTATTCCTAAAATAGTTCAGGATAATATCTTTATCTCTTGAG
>CAZOUM010000123.1:0-4039 GCA_964582985.1 uncultured Pirellulales bacterium
ACTTTAGGTTTTGAACATTTGAATTTCGAATTTTGATTTTGTTTCTAATTTAGAAATTAGATATTCGAATTTGCTTCTTCTTATTCTTTGACTCGTGTTACATACTCGCCGGTGCGGGTATCGATGCGGATAATTTCGCCGACTTTAATAAAATGTGGCGCTGATACGACCAGGCCGGTTTCGAGCGTTACAGGCTTTGGTTGATTTGTTGCGGTTGCCCGCTTAATCTCCGGCGGGGCTTCAGTGACCTCCAAATCAACGGTGTTTGGCAGGGCAACTACGACCGGCCTGCCCTGGTACATACTGACTTGGAGTTGAGTGTTCGGCTTGAGATATTTTGGCCCATCGCCAAAGGCATCGTCATCGAGACTGATTTGTTCGTAGTTTGTAGTGTCCATCAATACATGTTCGCTTCCGGATGAGTACAGATATTCGCATGTTCGCTTGTCCAGATATGCCTCTTCGATGTTTTCCTCCGAGCGCAGTCGCACATTTTGAATTGAGCCGTCGATTAAGCTCTTTAGTTTTGTCTGATAAACCGCGCCGCCTTTGCCTAATTTGACGTGCTGATAGTCAACAATGACGTAGAGTTTGCCGTCGATTTTGACGGTCTGACCTTTCCTCATTTCTGATGCTCGCATTTGCTACTCCTGTACTTCGAATAGCTCGTGAGGTAGCTTTGACTGGCGTATTATGGACTGAAGCGTGCCAATCCGTATGGTCGAATGAATAGGCACTGGAACAGTGATCGTTGACGATTTGGTCTTCTTCTGCATTACAACATGGCTTCCCCGCTGACGGACGTTTACAAAGCCATGCTTGTCAAGAAGCTGACACACTTGTTTTCCTGAGAATACGCGCAGCCTACCCAACTGCCACCTCCAGACGAGTAATAAAGACTTCATCGTGAAGCCGTTCTTGTATCTCAGCTTCTGATGCAGTTTCAAAAAACAGTTCTATTGCTTCAATCAAGTTTCTCCTTGCATCTTCCACAGAGTCACCCTGACTGGCAATTTCAAGTTCGGGGCAAAGGGCAGTATATCCGTCTCCCTCATGTTCAATAATTGCGGTAAAAGCATGTTGTTTTTTCATTTACGTTCCTTTCTTTGATTGTTATGGTTGCCGACATTACATATTTAACGCATTCTTTCACTTGGGCTTATGTTTGCATTCACTATAAGTATTGCAAAACTGCCGCAAATTGTCAAGAAATCAATTCATCGGGGTTTACAATGCACTCTTTTTCTTCGCGTACCTGCTTAAAATGCGATTGCAATTGTGCAATAACTTCTCCTACGCTGTTTACAAATGGCACGTCCTCTGGTAGCTTTATGTGATTTTCATTGAACAAATCTTGAATCAGCAACTCCAACCTCTCAAGGTACCATATTGGCCTGCCCAACCAGCGCAGCTTCAGTTCTTTGTCGAACCGATCGGTCGGATATACACGAGTCGGCTGAATCCCCAACTCTTTGCCAAGCGCTTCCGGTACTTTCCTCGATAGTTCCTTATCAAACCCGTTGGCAGGATAAAACTCTTGACACCACTGCTCAAAAGACCGAACTGGCCTTACAGCAAATAGTGTCTTTCTTTTTTGCCGTCTTGCAATCGCTGGTAGCAGATACAATACTATTACACCTGCTGACACAGCAAGTGCTAAACCAACCCAGCCTATATTTTCATCAAGCCAAGTCATGTTCGGCCTTTGGAAATCAGCGTTTCAATATTCCTACCCAGGACTTACTACTGTAGTTCGAAAAACCAAAAAGTCAAGCAGTCAATGAGCCGGACAAAATCCCAAAAATGCTGCTTTCACTTTTTCCTTCTTGACCGTTTCCTTGCTCGGCCTTTTTGGGACTTCTTTGTAGCCTTCTTTTTCTTTCCTTGCACCGGTGCGTCAATTAACGGCTCAACAGGCGCCAGACTCAACTGGCGGCCGGGCACGTTCACCGAGAGTATGCGTACTTCTATGGCCTGGCCCAGATGGATGCTGTGTCCGGAACGCAGGCCAAGGATAGATTGAGTTCTTGAGTTGTATTTCCAGGTGTCGGGCCCCAAATCGGCCATTTGAATAAGACCTTCAATGCCGAGTTTGCGCGACTGCACAAATACGCCGAAACCGGCGAGGCCCGTAACGACACAGTCAAGTTTTTCGCCGATGCGCTTGCTCAGCATTATAAGAATCAAGACGGTCGTCAGTTCTCTTTCGGCGTCCTCAGCACGCTGCTCGGTGAAGGTGATATGTTTTCCAATCTCGGTCAGGTCCTGTTCCTGGTGCTTGGGGATTGCTTTACTTTGTAGGTAGCGGTCCAGAAGGCGATGAACAAGCAGGTCGGCGTATCGCCGTATCGGGCTGGTGAAGTGACAATAATGAGTCGAGGCTAATGCGTAATGGCCGATATGCAGCGGAGCATACTGCGCCTTTTCAAAGCTTCGCAGCACCGCCAGGTTTATAGCAAACGAGCAATCCGTGCCTTTTACGGCGGTTAACAGATTTTGTATTGCGGTTCGGTCGGGAGTTCTCGGCATACTAAAACCCAGCGTCTTCACAAGCTGTGAGAGATTTTTCATACTCAGGCTGTCCGGCTCGGGATGAATCCGCCGCATAAAAGCGACGTTACGTCTGTCGAGCAGTGATGCGACCGCTTCGTTGGCCTCCACCATAAACATTTCGATTATCGTATGCGGATAGCTGTCATCGGCGGGACGGGTGTCCACGACGCGCCCGGCTTTGTCCATTATCAATTGCGTCTCAGGCAAATCAAGATGCAGCATTCCGTTTTTCGTCCGTCGCTTTTCAATCACTCGGCTGAGTCTCTCCATATTCTTTAGCAGTTCGACCACTTCCGGTTTTATTCCTTTTGTGCGCCCCTTTAACGCCTTGTCGGCCTGCTGATAAGTCAGTCGCTGAGTCGAGCACATCAGAGAGTTGGCGAAGCTGCGCGACAAAACTTTACCATCCCCGTCGTAGGTTATGTAAACACTTTTCACAAATCGTTTTTGGCTCGGTTGGAGACTGCATATGCCGTTGCTCAAGATTTCCGGCAGCATCGGGATGGTTTTTCCCGGCAGATACGCGCTGTTGCCGCGTGTTTTTGCTTCGGCATCCAGTGAAGAATCCGGTGTTACAAAATAGCTGACGTCGGCGATGTGCACTCCGAGCGCCAGGTTGCCATCTTCGTCTTTTTCGAGACTTATGGCATCGTCGAAATCTTTTGCATCCGGCGGGTCAATTGTAATAATTACTTTTCCCGTAATATCATCTCTGGCACCAATCTGTTCGGAGTCGAATTCGCCGACCGCTTCGCGGGCCTGCTCTATACAAGCGTCGTCAAATTCAGTCGGCAGGTGGTATTGGCGAACTATCGATGCTATCTCACTGTCGTATTGTCCGGCTCTTCCGAGCACCTCAATGATTACGCCGCGCGCCAGGTACTTTTCTGTCGGATACGCAAGTATTTCCACCACTACTTTGTCTTTTTCTTTGGCGTTTTTTGCGGTGACATCGTCGACCGAAATAGGTTCAGTAAATGCTGTGCCGTCCGGCTGAACAATCCATCCATCAGCGTGCCTTAACAGTGTTCCGACGAATTTGTTTTGTGCTCGTTCGAGAATTTCAACTACCTTGCCCTTGTATCGCATCTGGCCTTGGCGCTTGCCTTGTTTTACGACCTTTGCGGCGACTGTGTCGCCCGTCATTGCCCCGGCTGTTTCATCAGGCGGTACGAACAAATCCTCGTGCGAGGTCGGCTCCAGCGCGGTGACAAAGCCGAATCCTTTTGGGTTTGCTCTGAATGTTCCTATTATTCGCCCGGATAATGGCGGCAGGCTGACCAGGTTCCTTTCTCCTATAACGACACGTCCGGCGCCGCGCAGTTCCTCAAAGGCCAGTTTGAAGTCCGCGTAATCTTCAGAACTTACGCCTAACGCCTTGGCCAACTTTGTGAGCTTCAGCGGCGTATAATCACGGTGTTTGAGAAACTTGATTATTTGCTTTTTAAGAATCTCAGCCATTTGAGTCTCTACAGCAATCTCATAT
>CAZOUM010000124.1:0-3939 GCA_964582985.1 uncultured Pirellulales bacterium
AACCCAGCTCGCGTACCACTTTAATGGGCGAACAGCCCAACCCTTGGGACCGCCTTCAGCCCCAGAATTATAGCATCCCGACGTAGTCGGGACTCCACTTTGATGAGCCCCCGATTCGTAAGAATCGGGAAAGGGCTGCGAGGTGCCAAACGACTCCGCCGCTATGAACGCTCGGGAGTCATCAGCCTGTTATCCCCGGAGTACCTTTTATCTGTTGAGCGATGGCCTTTCCACACGGAACCACCGGATCATTAAGTCCTGCTTTCGCAGTAACAGCAACCTTTCTAACCGAGCGCCCCAGACTACCGAATTAGCACATATGTCCCTCTAATATCCGCCTAAGTGAACATCGTGATTACAGAAGCAAATCCGATCAGAGCTAATCCTCTCAGGAAAAGTTCTTCTGCTACCGAAAGATAGTTACTCTTTATAGTAAGCTTCGACTCATTCATTTTGCAACCCGCAATCGCTTGGACAATATAAGCTGCCATGCTATTGTCCTTATCCCCCAGAATGTCCACAACCTCGTCTGCGCACAAGCAGTACAATCCTTCGCTGCGAATAACTTTGACCGCATAATAGGCCGACATCAATAGGCAAATGAAAGCAACAAAGTAACTTGCGATCGCAACGTAAATCAGCCTCGTCATAGCTTTCGATTGTCCTCCCAACAATCCCGTTATGATCCCCATAATCGTAAACATCATAGCGATAGCACACAGAAAAGTTGTTGCTTTCCTTTCGATTGTCTCTTTACGCTTCAGCTCAGCTTCTCGAACCATTGTGGCCACTGGCACCCACTCTTTCAAATCCGCACACTTGGATACTGTCTCCTCAATTCTGCTTGCTGTTCTTTTCCAAAGCTCCTCCTCACCAACTTCTCGTATCCGCCTGATTATGGAATCTTTTGCAAACTTCGCCTCGTACGGTGGCCAAATCGCAAACAAGACTCTTTGCGTTCTCCTATCCATTTCTCAGCCCTCTATTATGAACCACCATCCACCCTTATCATCAAATCACACAAAGTCTGCGCGATCGGCAGACCATAAGGCTTCTGTAGCCATCCCCACTCACCATTAGGATTAATTTCAAGAAAAATAAAGTTGCCTCTATGCTCAACTAGGTCGATGGCACCAAAAACGAGCCCGCTCTCTTTTACGTAGTTCCGACAAAGTTCTTCTACCTCATTAGGCAGCGTGCACTGAACAAAGTCAAGCCCATCCTTTTGCGTACGCCAATCCAGCTCAACCGAGAAAGGATTGTCAGCTACTATTTTGGCCGCCAGCACTACGTCACCAACCACAGTCACGCGATAGTCTACCTTCGGTACGAACGGTTTCTGGAAGATAACAGGTGCAATTCTCAGCTGCTCCTCGTCCTTTACGTCACTTTCACCTATTTCATTCGTGAATATAAAATAGTCCTCTTCAGGTTCTTCAATTAAAGGGGAATAGAGCGCCTTTGCAATTATTTTACCTCCGTACTGAGCAATTTTTTGCCTTACAACCTCAGCGTCATTAGAGATAAGTGTGTCTGGTATAGTGAAGCCTACTCTCGCAGCCAACATTAACTGCCGAATCTTACTCTCCATCGCATCATTCGATCGCGGGTGATTAATCCAAGTGACCTCTGGTAAGAGTTGAAGCGATTCAAGCCAGGAATACCATTGGTCATTGACAAACCTCTCGGTTGCTTGAGTTGGTTTCTCACGCTTCGGCACATCATCAAAAGGCTTTCCCGCACGTCTGTTCCATACCACTCTGATATCCTCAGTTAGGTCGTATAGTTGCGACTGCTTCGAAACATAAATGTGAAAATCCGGGATGGTTACCGTCGCGCATCCACTCCGAAGATCTTCCGTATTAATCCGCAAATAGGGATACCCAGCGACATTAAGTTCTCTAATTACAAAATCAACTGTAATATCCCATTTATTAGAAATGATTAAAATCATTTTTTTACAACTTTATTGCCACATTCTTCTGTCTTTATTGTCGTCCCCTTTTTCTATATCACACTTTTTTGTTTCTGGTCCATTTGTACCTGACAAGTCTATAGCTGCAGGATTTCCTGCTAAGATCTTAGAATGGACCATATCACTTGAAAAATCATAATAGAAATCTTTTTCTTCTTTTACTCTGCCTGGTGAACAACACTTTTTGGCGTACTTAAGCAAAAATGGTTTTTTCATGATAAACCCTTTCTTAAAATCATTGTTAAATAGCATTTTTTGGTCAGATTCTTTTGACAATAAAGACTAACATCGAAGATAACAAAAGTCAAGTATGCTGATTAAGCGCTAAGAAAAAAGGCCGATAAGCTCTTATATCATCGGCCTTTATAAATCCGCGCAAAGGAAAGACCGAAAAGCTCTCACTCATCGGCCCCATAAATCTTGCTTGTCCCGCAGTCTTTCCAATCCGGGCCCTTCCCTCATACATCTACACAATCACTCACCCCTAAATCCGATTTCTCTGCTATCAATCAACCTTTTCTTGCACCAAGAGAGTCTAAGCGCCAAAAATTCGTTCGGTTAGAACTACAGTTTCTCTTAACTGAAATACCCATCCAAATCTAAATTGTTCTTTGTGCAAAGCTTTCCCCAAAGGTCTCTGAAACCTTCTAATGTTTGGTTTTGGTTCAACTTCTGAATTATCCGGGCCCCACGTTTAATTGATTCGTTCTGAGTAGTCTGCCCCGGCTTCTTGAGTCCCACTTGAAAACGTTTCATAAAATCACTTTCGTCTTTTCCAAGCAGGTACTTCTGTTCCATTAAGTAGCGAAAGGCATCGCAGAATCCGTTGCCCCATTGCTTGTCACCATTCTCGTCGATTTGCCATATATGCGACTTGTGAAATGCAGAATGAAAGACTTCGTGGTATATTACACCAAGGTCATCTCGATCAACTGTGATAGTTATAATCCCATTTTCCTCCCACGTATTCTTATTGCCCTCATTGACTCCTTTTATCTTTACAAATGTGTTATGCCCATCAATTATCTGTTTAGCTTCTCTTTCAGCATTCTTAAATACAGTCCACGCTTTCTTGCGCAGCAATTCAGCTACTCCCGGTAGAAATTTGCTGTATTTCATTTCTCAGCCCTTTTTATCAATTGATAGTCCACTAGAGCATTCGAATTGGCTCAACATTACATATTTCTAACATTGTTCAAAGCACATGCAAAGGAAAAGCCCGACAGCTTCTCTCCGCCGGCCTTCACAAGCTTGTCCTGCGCTTGCCGAAGAATCCTGCTTGCCCCGCAGTTTTTCCGATGCAGGGGCGATCCGGAGCGAAGCGACGTCCGGCGGAGCTTCAGCGAAGACGGAACCGAACTACCATCAGCCCAAAAAGGAAAGGCCGACAAGCTCTGACTCATCGGCCTCATAAATCCTGCCTGCCCCGCCCCAAACCTGTCCTGAGTGTAATCGAAGGATAGGCTTTTGCCGCAATTTAGTGCGGGGGCGATCACCCACTTTCGCCCTTTGCTTTTTCCTTATATTTTTGCTCTTTACATTTTAATCTTTGATTTTCTTCTGCTACCATCGGCCGCGCAACGCACGTTTCCACACACGAGATACGAGATACGAGCGACACGATACGACGAAGGCCGAGTGCCTCTCGGCACTCGGCCTTCGTAAAATCCTGGCGATCACCTACTCTCACGCGCAAGCACTACCATCGGCCGCACGGGCTTAGCTTCTGTGTTCGGAATGGGAACAGGCGTTTCCCCGCACGTATACTCACCAGGAAGCTCGTTGAACTCAAGGTCTATCGGCCTTGAGAACTAATTCACTCTTCAAATAACTAAATACTATTCACTATCGACTATATACTATCTATGCAGATGCGCCTATGAACACTAACTTATGTTCTTCCGACCATTCAACCAAAGATTGATATGGTCAAGTATTCGGGCGTTAGTACCGGTTAGCTGAAC
>CAZOUM010000125.1:0-3850 GCA_964582985.1 uncultured Pirellulales bacterium
GCATAATCTCATTGCATATAGAGGTGTCGGATAAGGATTCTGCTTCCAAGCTTCATGAGCTTGCAGAGCAGGTGGAAGATACAATCACTCAGAAGAATCATGGAATGGCGGTTGTCCATGTTGACCCAATAAATAGGGACCATCCTCAGTATGAGCAAATCACCCAGGCCATAAAAGAGATTATCTCTGAAGACAGTAGAATAAGCTCATTTCATGATTTAAGAATCGTCGGCTGTAAAGCAAATAGATGTAATGTGGTTTTTGACATCGCCCTGGAACAGGATACAGACCAGCAGGAAACTTATGACATTATTCGCTCTGTACAGGAAAAGTTTAAAAGTAAGTTTCCTGAGATGAGGACAATTATTAAGGCCGAACCAAAGTATGCTTATAACTTATAATATTGTTTTTTTACTGGCAGTTGGTCATGAAATTAAGTAAATACGAAACAAACAGCTTGAAAGAAATACAAAAGTGGGAACAGGAAAAACATAAGGGGTTTCATAAGAAAGTCCTCGATGTTACTTCCAGGCCGGTGGATTATGTAATCAGCAAAATTGGGACTGAAAAGCTCAAAAAATTTGAAAATGCTGTCGAGAAAACCGTTAAGAATTTACTATCCGCATCAACCTATACAGTCAATCCCGAAGAGCTGATAAAAAGGGCTCATGCTCACGGCGTGATGATAAAAGACCTGTCGGAACTAAGAAAGTGTGATTTGGGATTGTTAGACGATTGTAACCGCAAACATATAAAATTCCACGAGAAGGCAAGTGCTATGCAAGGGGCGGTAGGTGGCCTTGGGGGCATACTTGTAGCAACGGTGGACCTGACGGCACTTTTGGTTCAGGATTTTCATATGATTCAGGAAATCGTGTTTTGCTATGGTTACGATCCCAACGATATTATCGAGAAAGAGATAATGCTAAGAATAATCGAAATTGGTGTTGGCGGCTCAGAGATAAAGTTCAAGGCCTTAAAAGAAATCGGCTCTTTAAAGAGAATCAAGAGCAAATCACCCAGTCAAACCACAGCTAAAAAAGGAGTTTCGGTTCTGGGCTCAAAAGCCTTAGAGGAATACATCGAACACCTGACCGCAGCTTTGATTATTCGATTGATACCGCGTGCCTTGCCTGTAGTATCAATGGCAGTAAGTGCCCATTCGAATCACGAAATTATAGAACACTCAGGACAGGCAGCTTTTATGGTCTACAGGAAAAGATTCATAGAAAGAAAAAAGAAAATAACGTGAACAATAATATGATCATACAAAAAATAGAACAAATAGAATGGGAGTATTAACGATGGATACAAGTGATTATTACTGTCCGACAACCGTGACAAGCACACTTGGGTACACCCTGGGCCGGGGCGTCGGAGCTGTAAGGGTAGTAACGGTAGAGACCATCAATCCTCTTAAGGCAGGTGTTGCAGTTGCTGCTGCGTGGGGAAGCATAACTGCTCTGCTAAACGCCAGGAAATATAAGCGGGGCAGGATAAGCAAACGGGACGCTGTTCTTGACACAGCAGGCGAAGCGGCAGGCTTGGGACTGGCTGCCGGCCTTGGCTTACTGGTAAGTAATGCTGTAAGAGCTTCGACTCTGATTGTCTCTACTTCTTCAATTATTCCATTTACGGTAGGTGTCGCCGCAACAGCAGGTTCGAAGGTAATATGGGATTGCAGCATAAAGAGACATCTCAAATGTGAAGCAAAACCAGTGTAAATAAAATGTATATTTTCTATCATAGCCTCAGTTAGGCGAGGCTTTGTAAAATCCAACATCCAGTTATACGGGTTAACTTTTAATCTCATTTGTGATTTCCAGTACGATTATAATTAGCTTTTATAAATTAGCGACAACAACATAGTTATGTGTCGAAGATGCTTCTATTTGTAGACGCAAGATAAAATGGACAAACATGATTCAAAATAAGCAAGCGAGGTGATTAGGCTGTGGAAAATAAAAAAATAAAAGGCAGGCTAAGTGCTCTATGGGCCTTTGGCCTTGGCATGATACTTATGGTGGTTGTGTATGTTCTGTTTGAATTTGCACCCAACAGGTTAAGGTCGGGCTCTACGGATACAACAACCGACATTGTAAAGACGACCAATATTGTGCAAACCGCTGCGGTCGAAGAGATATCTGTTCGGCCTTCTGTCTTTTTGGGTGTAGAGGTTCTTTCAGTCAATTCCATTATTGCCGAGCAGTTGTCACTGCCGGGTGAGCGCGGTGTTCTTGTAAACGGCGTTGTTGATGGCTCTCCTGCTCAAAAAGCCGGGCTTCAAAGAGGCGATTGCTTGATATCTTTGGGTGGTAAGGCGGTAAAGGATATCGATGGTTTTAGACATCTCTTAGCTGCGTACAATCCCGGCGACAATGTGAGAATAGCTTATATAAGAAACGCTCGAAAGGATACGGTGTACGTCAGGCTTGTCGGGCTCCCTGACAGTCTGGCAACAGCCCAGGCTGACAACTCGGCGGACACGGACTGGGGTGTGTCGCTCTCAGATATTAGTTCAGCCATGCGGAATTCGCTTAATATCCCCGCTGATATAGGTGGGGTCGCTATTTTGTCAGTAGCCCCAGGCGGCGCAGCGGACGAAGCAGGTTTGCGACCGGGAGATGTGGTCACGGGCATTGACCGGACTCCGGTATCCAGTATGGATGACTTTTTCAGGGCATTGTCGTCCGACAATGATAATATCGCTCTTCTGGATGTTTATACCTCGGGCACAGGCAGCCAGGGCTCTGTACGTTATGTACCGCTGGATTCATCGGGCATTATAGAAGCTGCTGATCAAACGCAAACTCAAACAACCCTGCGGCAGAAAATATTTGCTCTGTTTACCGGCGGGACGCCCTTTGCTGACGATGAAGAAGATGAGGAAGGCCCGAAGGGCGGCAAATTCGCCCAGAATAATGTCCAGCTTACAACAGGTGATAATCCCGCTTTCAACAGGCCCTCAACAGTACCGGGAGATGAAAATACCGGTGGAACATCAAGTTGGACACCTGGGACACCGGGTGGTACCAGCAGCACTACGGGTATGAACAGGCCTACGGAAGTGCCGCCGCAGTTAAGCTCAACCAATGATACTGTATTATTCATTGGGCTGTTAATACTTTTGATTCTCTATCTTGCCTACAGGGAATACCACAGGCCGCCGGAGATGGAAAAGAGCTGATGACCAAGCTGACAGAAGAGAAAAAAAGCTTATTGAAAAGGATACTCATCGCCTTACTCATAAGGCCTCCCATCATTTTGATACTTCTTCTTCTGTGTCTGTTTTTATTAAGCCATGGAGAAACGCAAGAGTCAACTGTTGAGGAAAGGTTCGGATTGTCTTCATCGATAAAATCACCTTACAAAGATGCAATAAAAGGCACTTATGTTTATTCGTTTGCTTTTTGCGGCGACCCGCATATGTATGCAAAAGGAGATGGCTGCTTTGATGACCTTGACAGGGCGATCAAACTAAAGCAAATAAGATTTGTTATATTCGGCGGAGACCTGACATACCTTGGTGAAGAAGCTGAATATAGTAATTTTATCGATCACATTAACGTACTGACATCACCTTCGTACCCGGCACTGGGAAATCACGATATCTACAATGGCGGGTGGCTATATTACTGGAGATATCTGGGACCGTCATCGTATTCCTTCAACGGCGGCAATGCAAAATTTGTTGTAATTGACACCGCCGATGGCGAAATAGGTGATGCGCAAATGGAGTGGATTCAGGAACAGTTGCGGAACAATAAACAGCCGCTTCTCTTTGTAATAAGCCACATGCCGATATATGGCGATTCGTATGGAACATACAAATTTCCAGAAACAGAAGAAA
>CAZOUM010000126.1:0-2981 GCA_964582985.1 uncultured Pirellulales bacterium
CGAAGATAGCACCTATCCTTATGGGAAAGACCAAGCCCACATATACGCCCCACGTCGATACAGGCGATTTTGTGATTGTCGTTAACGCTAAAAAAATAAAGGTTACCGGCAAAAAAGCTGATACGAAGCAGTACGATTACTATACGCATTTTCCCGGCGGCCACAAATATGTCAGCTTTGCCGATATGATGGCAAAAAGGCCTGAGAAGGTAGTTGAACTGGCGGTAAGAAGAATGCTGCCGAAGAACAAGCTCGGCAGAAAAATGCTCAAAAGACTGAAGGTTTATCGAGGCCCGGAACACGAACACCAGGCCCAAAAACCCGAAAACATAGAACTGTTTCAGTAGGTGAAGATAATAGATTATGGCAAAGACCGAAGTTGATAATCCTACCACAAAGCCGGCTGTGGGAACCGCAGCGGCATCGCCGGAAGCAGAGGCCAAGCCGGCCAAGAAGTGGCCCGACAAGGGCGGGTTCTACTGGGGCACCGGCAGAAGAAAAAGCTCTGTCGCCCGCGTTCGAATCAAGCCCGGCGACGGCAAATTGCTGGTTAACAAAAAAGAGCTGGCCGATTACTTCGATCGTGAACAGGATAGACAAGCAGTGCTGTCGCCCCTGCAGACTGTTGAGGCAGAGAAATCATTTGACGTATTTGTCAATGTCCAGGGCGGTGGGACAACCGGACAGTCGGGTGCGACGCGCTTGGGGATTGCGCGGGCATTGAGGAACTACAACCAAGACTACATGCAGGCGCTTCGAGACGGCGGCCACCTTACCCGCGACAGCAGAATGGTCGAGAGAAAGAAACCCGGCCAAAGGGGCGCAAGAAAAAGATTCCAGTTCTCGAAGCGTTAATGAGTTCGTCGTTCGTAGTTCGTAGTAATTGTCATTCCACAATACGCAATACGAAGTACCAGATACGAAAATGATACGAGTTGCTGTTATTGGAGCAAGCGGATATACCGGTGCCGAATCGATAGCGATTATTCTGCGGCACAGCGAAGCTGAACTGGTTTATCTGTCTGCGCTGCCGGAAGAATGCGGATACGTAGGAGAGGTCTTTCCGCAGTTTGCCGGCCGGTGCGATTTGCAAATCGAGCCGTTGGATTTTGACAAGCTCTCCGGCCTGGCTAACGCAGCCCTTTGCTGTCTGCCTCATAAGGTCTCGATGGAATTCGTACCGAAACTGCTGGGTGCGGAGTTAAAGGTCATTGATTTTAGCGCCGACTATCGGCTCAAAGATGTGAGCGTTTATGAGAAGTTCTACAACGTAAAGCACACTGATACAGCCAATCTGAAAAACGCAGTCTATGGCCTGCCGGAGTTGTTCCGCGAACAGATAAAGGGTGCTGGTCTAATCGCCAACCCCGGCTGTTATCCCACTGGGGCTTTGTTGGCCTTGGCCCCACTGCTCAAGGAAGGTCTTATTGAAACTGACTCCATTATTGATAATGCTGTGACCGGCGCATCGGGAGCGGGCAGAAATCCTACGAGCAAATTTCATTTTCCGAATATGAATGAAAATCTTTTTGCCTATGGAACCGGCTCGCACCGCCATATGCCGGAGATGGAGCAAATCGCCGGCGAAATCGCTGGCAGGGACGTCGAAATACTGTTTCAGCCACACGCGGGGCCATTTGACAGGGGAATTCTCTCGACAGTGTATTGCCAGCCGAAAGAGAATATCACCGGCGAACAACTGGCAAAGCTCTACGAGTCGTTCTATGCTACAGAGCCGTTTGTGCAGATACGCGCGGACTGCCCCGGTGTCAAAGATGTCGCCGGGACAAACTACTGCCATATCTTCCCGACTTGTGCCAGAGACAAGATAATTATCTTCTCGGCTATTGACAACCTCGTCAAGGGCGCATCGGGCCAGGCAATTCAGAATATGAATATCGTTTTCGGCCTGGAAGAAACTCTCGGGCTGGCATAGGGGGGCGATAATGGCTGGTGTACTAAAAGTTGCTACCTGCCAATTTGCCGTCAGCGGTTCAATTAAGCGAAACTCCCGCCAAATCTGCGAATTCTTGCGCAAAGCCCGCAGGGCAAAAGCTGACATAGTTCACTTTTCGGAATGCGCTCTTAGCGGCTATGCAGGCACGGACATTAAAACGCTCGAAGGCTACAATTGGCAACTGCTAAGAGAAGAAACCGAAGACATTATGGCGCTTGCGGCCAGATTAAAGCTTTGGGTCGTGCTGGGCAACACGCATAGATTGACTGAGCCAAATAAGCCACACAACAGCCTGTACCTGATAAATCCGAAGGGCAAAATTGTTGACCGCTACGATAAGAGATTCTGTACGCCGCGAGATTTGCATCATTATACGCCGGGTAATAGGTTCGTGAATTTTACCATCAATGGTGTAAAATGCTCTCTGCTTATATGTTTTGATGCGCGGTTTCCGGAACTTTACAGAAAATTGTATAAGCAGGGAGTCAATTGCGTTTTGCAGTCGTTCTACAACGCCCGGCAAAAAGGGCCAAGCGTGCACACTCATATAATTCGGCAGACAATGCAGTGCCGGGCCGCCACGAATTATTTCTGGGCCAGTATGGCAAATTCGAGCGGATACTATTCGCCGTATCCATCGTCCTTCATTCAACCGGACGGCGTAATCGTAAAGCAACTGAAGCTCAACCGTGCCGGTATGATGGTCAACACGGTCGATTTGAAAAAGAAGTTCTACGACATTATGGCAGATTTTAGAGATATAGCTATTGGTGGAAAACTAAACAATGCACCGAAAACTTTCAGGGACAGACGCTCGAAAATCACAACCCAGCTTTGAAAACAGCCGCTTTGGGAATAAAAAGCTGGTTAAGCCAGCTATTTAGGCTTATAATAGCCTAAGGTGAGAGGAAAAGTAAAACCTATTCATAAAGGAATAGAAAATGCCAGATAGATCGAAAGATTGGCTGGCTCAGGCCAAGCGGGACTTAAACCACGCGGTAAATGCCCGCAAAGATAACGACTT
>CAZOUM010000127.1:0-2856 GCA_964582985.1 uncultured Pirellulales bacterium
CTAACTCCGCCACCTTCATTTTTCACTCAAAAACAACGATTACCCCCAAAATACACCGCAAAAAACCCCATTTTTCCTAAATCAGGATGATTTCGGTCGCATTATCTCCGCCCGCATATTCCGGCAGGAGCTTGTTTGCTGCGGCACCACGAGTATAATGGGGGCAATGGAGCCCGAACGAAATTTGGGCCGGGAGCAAAAGGTAATTTTAGGAACCAACGTAAAATTTTAAGTTGACACTATTGAATAGGAGAAAATCTGCTATGCCTGAAACCACGAGAAAAACCACGTCGCGTCGCGAATTTCTAAAGAACACCGGCCGCATCGCCGCAACCTCAACTCTGATGGCGGGCCTCGTTTCACGCGCCTATGCAGCGCCGAACAATACCATCAAGGTCGCCTTGGTTGGTTGCGGCGGCCGGGGCACCGGTGCAGCATCGAACGCCCTCTCGGTCAAGAGCGGTCCCATCAAGCTCGTCGCCATGGCCGACGTCTTCGAGGACCGTCTTGCTCGCAGTTACAAGGCCCTGACAAAGAAGCATGCTGCACAAGTGGACGTCCCCGAGGGTCGCAAGTTCATCGGCTTCGACGCCTACAAAAAGGCGATGGACTGCCTTGACGCAGGTGATGTGGCCATCTTTGCGACGCCTCCGGCATTTCGCTGGGTGCATTTTGCCTACGCCATCAAAAAGGGCATCAACGTCTTTATGGAAAAGCCCATCACAGTAGACGGCCCCAGCACGCGCAAGTTCCTGAAGCTTGCCCAGGAATCCGTGAAGAAGGACCTCAAGGTGGGTGTCGGCCTTATGGTCCGCCATTGCCGGGGCCGGCAGGAGTTGAAACGCCGTATCGAAAACGGCGAAATCGGCGACATTGTAATGATGAGGGCCTACAGGATGGGCGGCCGGGCGGCCGCCGTCGGTCCCAAGCCGGATGGTATCAGCGAGATTCTCTACCAGATCCAGAAGTTCCACAGTTTCCTCTGGGCCAGCGCGGGCATGTACAGCGACTACTATATTCACCAGATAGACGAGTGTTCCTGGATGAAAGGTGCTTGGCCGGTCGAAGCCCATGCCTCAGGCGGCCGACACTACCGCGGCAATTACGTCGACCAGAACTTCGACAATTACTCCGTCGAATACACTTACCCGGATGGGACCAAGCTTTTATACTACGGCCGGGCCATCAGCGGCTGTAAAGGTGGGTTCTCCAGCTATGCTCATGGCACAAAAGGCTCGGGCGTTATCTCGACGCGCGGCCATTATCCGGGCAAGGTCCGTACTTACAAAGGGCACAATATGACGAGCGAGAACCTGATTTGGAAAGTCCCGCAGCCCGAGCCCAATCCGTACCAATTAGAGTGGGACGACCTGATAGACGCCATTCGCAAGGACAAACCTTACAACGAGGCCAAACGCGGCGCCGAAGCCAGTTTGGTAAGCTCCATGGGCCGAATGGCCGCCCACACCGGCCAGATTATCACTTACGACGATATCCTTAACTGCGAGCATGAGTTCGCTCCCGATGTCGACAAGCTCACGATGGATTCTCCTGCGCCCCTCCAGGCCGGGCCGAATGGCAAATATCCCGTACCGCAGCCCGGAATCCTCAAGCAGCGCGAATACTGAGGAGTTTTGATAAGTAAGGTCTCGTGATGCAAAGTTACAGCGCTGTTTCTTATCGTGTGGTCAAATGTGTGGCACTGTTCGCCATTAGTATTGCCGGCTGTCAGCCCCGGAACGTGCCGGGTGAGCGCCCTAAGTTGCCGGGCAGATATACCGAGACCATTACTGCCAAAAGCGGTGAGAAAATCTCATTTGAGATGGTACCTGTTCCCGGCGGAACGTTTCTAATGGGAAGCCCGGAGGGCGAACCAGGCGCCGAAGACAATGAAAGACCACAGCACAAAGTGTGTGTCGCTCCCTTCTACCTGTGTACGACAGAGACCACGATTGAGTTGTTTCTGGAGTACTATCAAGAGACTATGAGCACTTCGCAGAATGCCTCTTACCGGCAAAAGAAAAGCACCGGGCGAAGCAGAAGTGACGTTGACGCTATTACGGGTCCTACGCCCGTTTATGGGGACCTTACGATGGGGTACGGCAAGAAGCATCCGGCTGTGGGGATGACCTGGCACAACGCTAAGACTTTCTGCAAGTGGCTCTCAAGAAAGACCGGCAGGGAATACCGCCTGCCGACAGAGGCCGAATGGGAATATGCTTGCCGTGCGGGCACCACTAACATCTTCGGCTTTGGAAATGACCCGAAGCGACTTGCAGATTTCGCCTGGTATGAGGCCAATTCTGATGGCGAGCCACACGAGGTCGCCGGGAAAAAGCCCAATGCCTTGGGTCTGTACGATATGTCGGGCAATGTTTGTGAATGGGTCAACGACTTTTACAGCCCTGATGCATACCGGAATGCTGCGAAGGAAAGCCCGGCCGTAAACCCACGAGGCCCAACGACTGGCAGTTCGCAGAATGCCTTTTACCGGCAGGTCCATGTAGCCCGCGGTGGCGACTATACCGGTTTGATAGAGGAGCTTCGCTGCGCGGCCAGGTTCTTCGAAGAGACATGGTGGCGCGATGGCGACCCACAGATGCCCAAAAGCCGGTGGTGGCTGCCCCAAATGGACCTCATAGGCTTTCGCATAGCCAGCTCCATCAATCCAGGAATGCTCAAAGCACAGGAAAAACAGAACGATGGACAGAAATAGTCGCAGGAAAGAGGAAAAAACAGTAGTGGGTCGTGCGTTAGCCATCGGCCGGTGTAGTAGTCGTAATAGCGGTTTCTGTTGTATTGTATTTTCAAAGAGCCGGAATCCAGTATATCAACTCTTGAAGCCGTAAACAAGTA
>CAZOUM010000128.1:0-2658 GCA_964582985.1 uncultured Pirellulales bacterium
GGGAATGCTGATCCTCGAAAGCACGCAACAGGCAATCTTGGACAGCATAAAAAAAATGAAAGAGCTTCAGCTCGGCAACTTGGTTATCCTTCACCCAATGGATCAAGAATGGGATCTAAAGTTGATAGAGGATGCAATCAGAGAAGCAGACAATCTGGGACTCTACACCATGTTTGAACCTTTCAACTTTTCAGACCATCACGTAAGAATATCTCCTGAACAGTTTGCAACATGGAAAGAAAAGTATCCCCACCTCTTAGGCATCATAGTTTCAGAAATCACGGGAAAACAGGCTGACCTGAATCTGTGGCTAGACAACTCAACTGGAACCATCAACACACGGCTTCAAGCAGAACAAGCACTAATCGAAACCATAACCTCCCGAATGCAACTGGCAGAATTCAAGGATAAGGGCGCCAGAATATTCCTTCAGGAAAACGTTATCGGCTATGCAGCGGCGAACACGTCTTACTGCGACGTTTTCATCAGCAAGGTTTTCAATGCACCAAACACAGAACTGATGATTGGCTTAGCCAGAGGAATGACAAAAACATATAACATACCTGCTTGGGGACTGTTTGTAGACACCTGGAGAGAATGGGAAGAACCTCCAGCAGACTTCCTGCCCAACGACGTAGAGCGGGCACTTTATGAGGCATGGTTTTATGGTGCAAAATACTTCTTCTTTGAGCAGGGTTGCTTTTTCGGAACCCTTAACCGTGATTGGGACATCAAACACATCATTCTGGATACTGACGGCAACCTAACCGGGTATGGTAAAGTAATTCAAAGGTTCTACGCTTTCCTGCAAAACAGTAAAAATCTCGGGTATGAACAGCCAGATTACAGTCCATCTATTGCCGTAATGATTGGGCAGAGCGGATGGAGCAGCCGAGGACCAGACTGGGGATTTTGGGAACAGACAGACAGGCAGGGCGACTTCGATTATAGCCTCTTTAATCTCTTCTTCCCCGGAATCGGCGACAACTGGGAGATTGGCGGTGCCCTAACAGGAAAAGAATTCACAGGGTTACCCTTTGGAATGGTGGACCTTATCTCCATCTACGCTCCACCGTCTGTACTAAAACAGTACAAGGTCATTATCGGCTTGGGCTGGAGCCTGATGACCGACAACATCGCCGGCAACATTGAAGATTACGTTCAGGATGGTGGAGTTTTCTTCTCGTTCCTAACGTTTACCCACGGCAACGAAACTGTGGATAACCTTGAAGACGCTTATGCGTGGACTAAAAGTTTTGCTTCGCTGTTCGGTGTTCACGTGAGCCCTCCTGAGGCAAGCCAACTGGAAATAAAGGCTGACATGTTTTTACACAACATCACCTTCACGCAAGACACTTTCTGGTATCCATGGGAGGGAAAGATCTACAGCTACTTTGGTCCCGATGAAAAGGGTTCTTGGTTCTGGAAATTCAAATATGAACTATCCCATAGCGAAAACACACGCGTAATAGCTTGGGTTAACGGGATTCAAACCGAACATAACGCCTTCATTATCGAAAACAAAAAGGGTTTAGGCTACACTTACATTGTCAACACGCGTAACCCCAATTCTCTGCCGGATCGCACTTTAACCGATGTCCTAACAGAATTCATACACTTCCTCTGCACATATTACGCGAGACCTATGGCGTACGTGCCCTATCCCGAGAACGAGTACTGGCTGACTCAAGGACAGGCTGACAGAGCCGTCTACCTCATGCATGACAACTCCACAACCACTCAAACCCTCACATATTACATCAGGGCATTAGATACAAGTTTAAGCATTCATGAAGATTACATGATCTTTGATTACATCAGCAACGAATTCTACGGCATCACTGAAACAATTACGGTTCCGCTAGACGTAACATTGCAACCAAACGAAGCTAAACTCTTCCTGTTACTCGAAAATGATGGTGAGCCTCACGTGTTATCCTCGGACACCATCTTAACTGCGACTCCAATCTTTGCTGACCAGCGCTTGACAGTTTCCCTCAAAGCTATTGAACAAGCAACAAACACAACCACGATTTATTGCGCAGATTTTGAGCGTCCCCGATACATCCTTGGAACACCCTTCAACCTAACACAAAATTATGCCCAAGAGAACAAGATTTTGACACTGGTTTCTAACTCGAACTTCACCGTCAGTTGGGAGAACACAACTGAAGTCTCCGTGACATCATCAACCGTTCCATTAACGGAAGTCTCATGGAACTCAACTCGCGGGATTCTGAACGTTTCCGCAAACGGCACCGCTGGACAAAAAGCATCAATACATGTGCAGACTGGAGGAGCAAAACCTTACTACCTCACGGTCGATGGCAGGGAGGTCTCAACATGGAGTTATGATGCCTCAACGGGTATTCTGTCCGCCAGCTTTTCGTTTACAACCGAAACTGCTGAAGTTATCTTCGGATTCAAGCAGATTGAGATAGATCGCTTGTTTGTTAGTGATGAGCGGGCTGATGTCGGTAGTGTCCAGACCGTTGGCTTTCACGTGACGTGGATGTGCAATGGTTCTGATGTGACGGGAGCAACCGTTGAAGTCAATGGCACCGAATATGTGACAAACCAAACAGGGTGGGTCAGTTTCGACGCCAGCTATGACACTGTTGGCAGAGTTGTTTGGAGCATTACGGGCGTAGAATACAA
>CAZOUM010000129.1:0-2652 GCA_964582985.1 uncultured Pirellulales bacterium
TGAATGTTATGGTAGGAGGAGAGGCAGGCCAGGGCGTACAATCAGTGGGCATGATCCTGGCAAAAACAATGGCACACGGTGGCCTCCACGTCTTTGCTGACCAGGATTATGAGAATCGGGTTAGAGGAGGCCACAACTTCTTTCGTGTCAGAGCAAGCGACAGAGAGGTATTGGCTTTATCAGGAGAGTTAGATATTCTGGTGGCACTAAATAAGGAGACAATAGACCTTCACCAAAACGAACTGAAAGACAGTGGCGTAATTATCTTAGACCAAGAGCAGACTAAAACCAAAGCTCGTGGGGAACGCTACTTCAATGTACCACTGGGAAGAATAGCTGAAGATACCGTAAAGAATAAGCTTATGACCAATACTGTGGCTGTTGGCGCAGCAATTGGGCTTTGTGATTACGATTTCGACCTGCTGGCAGCCGTTTTGAGAAAGGAGTTTGCACGGCATGGGGAGAAAATCGCCGAAGACAATGTTACTGCTGCCCAGGCTGGGTTTGACTTTACCCGTGAGCATGGTTCACAGAGATTGAGTCAGAAAATCCAGCCAATATCCGGCAGTAACAGAAGAATGTTCCTGAATGGCAATGAGGCGCTGGCTCTAGGAGCTATGGCTGGCGGTTGTAAGTTCATCACTGGATATCCCATGACACCGGCTTCTCCTATTTTGGAGTATCTAGCAGACAAGGGCCAACATCATAATGTCGTAGCAGTACATGTTGAAGATGAGATAGCTGCTATGAACATGGCTATCGGGGCAGCCTATGCCGGTGTGAGAGCTATGGTTGCCACCTCGGGGGGTGGTTTCTGCCTGATGGTGGAGGGTCTAGCCTTAGCCGGCATGACTGAGACCCCGGTAGTCGTGGTGTTGGGGCAGCGACCTGGCCCAGCCACCGGTATGCCGACCAGAACGGAGCAGGGTGAACTCTGGTTTGCCCTTCACGCTGGTCATGGTGAATTCCCCCGAGCGATACTGGCACCTGCCACAGCTGATGAGGCTTTCTCCACTATGATAAAGGCATTCAATCTTGCCGAGAAGTATCAAACCCCGGTGATTGTGCTTACCGATCACCATATAGCTACTTCATATGCTACAGTGGATAGATTCGACCTCAAGCAGGTGAAAATAGACAGGGGTGAGCTTCTCTCGGACGAAGAGCTAAATAAGTCAGATGATTACAAAAGGCACACTGTTACTGAGTCTGGCATTTCTCCCCGGGCCTTGCCCGGTCAGGGCAAGACTCTGGTGGTAACTGACTCCGATGAACATGATGAGGCGGGACATCTCATAGAGGACGCGGAGACTCGTAACCAGCAGAACCTAAAGCGGCTCCGCAAGCTAAGTGGACTCAAGGCTGAGATTAATAGCCCGAAGTTTCACAAGTCGCAAAATGCGAAGTTTACGCTGATTGGCTGGGGCAGTACCTATGGAGCAATCAGGGAAGCTGCTGAACTGCTCAAAGAGGGTGGTATCGTAGTCAATGTCCTCCATCTCAGCGAGATATGGCCGTTTCCGGCAGAAGCAGTTTCCTCAGCTTTGAACAGCGGTGCTAAGAGCATAGTCATTGAAAGTAATTACACTGCGCAGATGGCACAACTCATTCGGCGTGAGACGGGACACAAGGTAAGTGGGAACATTCTCAAGTTTGATGGTCGCCCCTTCTCGCCCGAAGAGATCGTCGTTCGTCTGAAGAAGGAGGTGTTGTAGGTATGGTAACAATGAAAGACTATACTGAGTCGATCCCTATTGCCTGGTGCCCGGGCTGTGGCAATTTTACCATCCTCCAAGCACTGAGAAAGGCATTGGTTGATCTCGGAATCGAGCCTCACCAGGTACTCTTTGTATCAGGTATCGGTCAGGCGCCCAAGCTACCACACTATACGCATGGAAATGTCTTTAATGGACTTCACGGACGAACCCTTCCGGCTGCTACCGGTGCCAAAATCGCCAATCACGAACTCGTTGTGGTTGGCATTGATGGCGATGGCGGTGCCTATGGCGAGGGCATCAGTCACCTCCTAGCCACCATGCGCCGTAATGTCAACATGACATATATGGCGCACAACAACCAGGTATACGGGTTGACCAAGGGACAGGCATCGCCTACCAGCGACCTTGGCTTTGTGACCAAGACCACATCGCTGGGAGCCAGCCAGCCGGTAAACCCACTGGCTCTGGCACTAGCTTCTAATGTCAGCTTTTTGGCAAGAGGCTTCGCCGGCGATATCGAGCATCTATCTACGCTCCTAAAAATGGGGATAGAGCACCGTGGGTTTGCCCTGATAGATATTCTTCAGCCCTGTGTCTCCTTTAACCACAAGAATACCTATCAGTGGTACCGAGAGCGGGTCTATAAAGTTGAAGATGAATCGGGATACGACTCCAGCGATAAAATAACTGCCTTTGCCAAAGCCCAGGAGTGGGGCGACCGTATACCTATAGGCCTCATTTACCGGAAGGAAAGACCAGTCTATGAGGAGCAGCTTCCAGCTCTAAGAGAGATTACGCTTGTCAAACAGAAAATTAACCCACTGCAATATGAAGCTTTGCTTGACGAATTTGTCTAAGCTATATCGGAGGATTGGGGTAGGTTAAACCATTTCTGAGGGATTGCAACGTTTGGAAAGAATAGTAACAAAACGTC
>CAZOUM010000130.1:0-2553 GCA_964582985.1 uncultured Pirellulales bacterium
CGGCAATTCGCTAATGTAACCGTTGGTCATCAGTTCCGTGAGGTTTTCGGGATAAAACGCTTTGTTCCTTTTATATCGTAATAACCCGATGATAGTGACGAGTGCTCGGACCTCGGTCCTGATTCGGTAACTTATTTCTATTGCTTTGCCGAACTGAGGCGCAAGAATTTCCAGCAGTATGTTTGCCTTGATAATCTCACTACTTTGTCTTTCCAGGTCTATTCCTTCACTACAGGTCCAAGCCGGGGTCTTGCGGGCCATCTTCTTCCAGAAATCATAGTAACGCTCAGCCATTTCTCTGGTTTCCTGCTTATTGGGGTGGGTGAATAAGACGTGAAGCGGTGCGGTCCAGACTCTCTCCTCTATCATATGTTCAAAAAGGGAGCGGTCATACCCGAGCAGGGTCCTGAGTACTTTAAGTTCTTGGGGACAAATGTGGCCTCCGCCAATGCGGTCTTGGGTAAAACATCTTTGGATTGCATCGTATGCAAACAATTTTTCCACTTCGAAATTTATCGTGAAATCTTCACTGGCAATGATTTGTTCGAAGTCTTTCTGCAGCTTGGTTAGTATGATAGAGTCGATTTCATACTCACTAAGAATATCCCGGAGTGTCTGCGTAGCTAAAGCTTCTATCGCCATTCCTACAAGCTGTTCTATCAAAATCCTGTTGCCCTTGTTATGTTGGCCCATGCGGTAGCAGGATTTCAAGTCAGCAAGAGCCTCTTGATACCGGCCTTGTTCGGCACGAAGCCAACCACGCCAACACAAAGACCAGGCCAATTTGCGAAACTTGGCAAGGTGAGGCATAAGAACGTACATCATTTCCGTAGTCTTTTGTTCATTGCCATACTCTTGCCAATAATATGGCTTCCGTGCGCCGGCAACTGCCAAATCAAGAGGTTCTTTTTGGTATTCTATCCATTTCTTGATGAATTTCCTTTGTATAAGGGAGGTCTCATGATATCGTTTCGCCAAAAGCACGATCGCAGCATTTCCGACTTCCGATTCTATCTGGAGTCTTCTTTTTTCGTCAAAATTGTCCTGGCTCTTAGCCGAGAGGAGTCGGCGAATATCATTGGCAAGTTCCTCAGCCCTCAGCCTGCCCCCTCGCCGAAATCTACCACCGACTTCCGGGTCACCAATTTCCTTGTAGTTCTCAGCAAAGAAAAGAAGGAAGTCATCCGAACATTTGCCGTACAACTGAGCGGCTTGGTCGTACAAAGGTGCTGCGTTTAGCGATTCATCGGCCGCAGGGCGAACCATTTGATTAAGCTGCGCGAGGTAATCCGTGGTAATGACCGGCCTGCCGCTCAGAAACCACCCGACGTAGACGATGAAAAACAGAATCAGAATACCGATGGCTTGAAACGTCCTCGCGACCATCGTTCGCCACAACGGCCGGCACCGCTTTTTGGCCCGGCGTAATAAAATGCCGAGCAATTTTGCATCGCCGAAGTTCGCAATTAGCTCCGTAGCTTTCTGCTCTTTTTCTTCATCGCTCTTGCACTCTCTTACCTCATCCTCAAAATGCCCCGTCAGTTCAGCCATTACCTTCGCCTGCACCTTCTTGCGATACCGCATCTTCCTGATAACCAGCTTTATAAAGTCAGCGATGCTGACAGGCAGTCGCTCAAGGTCCAGGCCTTTCTCTTCCAATAATCCACGCGCAACTGAGTTGCTGTGCCTGATTCCTTCAGCTATAGCACCGACGCAGATGCCGATGGTCGCCCCCAAAGCCAGGAAGATAACGAACCATATCCCTGAATCGGGCTCCCCCAGCAGGGCAGCTACAGCCAGTCCCACGATTGCCCCAATAAAGATTCTTACAATAGGGTATTTGACTTTCATAAAATCGCCTCCTGCAAAGGATGGGCGTTTCCAATCAAACCGGAGCCAGTGCCCCGCCGAAGACAAGATTCAGGCCCGCGGTAAGTTCTTTTAGCTGCTCTTTTTGTTTTGCAAGCTCGGCCTTGCCCCTGCTGGTGATTGAGTAGTATCGTCTCTTTCGGCCGGAGTCGACCTGTTCCCATTTGCCTTTGACAAGTTTTCTGGCTTCCAGATTATAAAGCAGCGGGTACAGCGTTCCTTTGCCGAGGGTCAGGATATCGCCGCTTCGCTGTTCGATGGCCTGGCTCAATTCGTACCCGTACATCTGGCCGCGAGAAAGAATCTCCAAAACAACAACCGGTGCAATCCCTTTTAGTAGCTGACTTTCAAACTTCATACAAACCTCCCAATTTATGTTTTATCTTGTGTCTTGAGTTTTGTGTCTTATGTCTTATACCTTGCTTTACATATTATGTAATGCCAACTATTGTTTGTCAACCAAAATCCTGAGAAATTTCAAAAAATTCCTGGGAATTTTGCTAACAGGGCGGATTGGCCCTAATTTGCTTGCAAAATGCCGGTTTTTCTATAAAATATGTGGCAATCTGCCGAATACTTAAACGGCAGAAAACGCGAAATACGAGATACGCTTCGCGAGATACGAGCTTTGGAGCAGTGGCCGAGTGGTTTAAGGCGACGGTCTTGAAAACCGTTGTACCGAAA
>CAZOUM010000131.1:0-2513 GCA_964582985.1 uncultured Pirellulales bacterium
AGTTCGCCTCCTGTTCCGAAGTTCCAGCCTACGGCGCCGTCAGAGTAGAAGCGCACATTGTTGATTTTCGTGAAGGTTCCGCTGAGGTCCAAGCAGACGTGAATCCAGTAGCTGTACTTGAATCCGCTGGTTGGTATGGGAATCGGGTAGGACGTGTCTGCGGGAGCGAACTGGTCCTTTGTCTGCAGTCTAGTGTTTGCGGCAATGTTGTTGTAGCTTCCTGGGCTGCCGTCTGAGCCGCCAACTGCCTGATGCACATTTACTGTTGCAACCATCCTTTTTCATTCCTCCATCATTATTTTTTTATGAAACAACTTCTGAAATTTCCTCAATAAAATTACTCGGGTCACGGGTGATCGTGATAGTCTTCGTTAATGAGCCGTGGGTAACCTGAACCTCTGTAACGTAGCCTGCCGCGTTGCGGGTAATCGAGACGTTGTGGGGGGTTCGGATTCCGTGAATGGCATTGTGAATAGCCCTGTAGGCTTCCGTATAGTTGCCCCAATTAATTTCACTCATTTAATCTCACCAAAAAATGGGGAAGTTGGCTCATGGCAACGCAGACTAGATTACCAGCCTGTTCCTCTTGCCACAGCCTTGCTCCGTAGTACACCGAGGCCAACGCGTTCTGAGGCTGCGATGCCGTATCTGTCTTGTTTGGGGTTCTCGAAGGGTTCGGTTATGATGTCTCTTCGCAGAAGCATAACAGCAGCTACATCTGTGTCGATACAGTAGACGGTTCCAGCGGTTACTTTGGTGCTGACAACGATTTTCATGCCCAGATATGTTTCGCCTAGGATTCCCCGGCGAATGTCAGCCATGCCTCCGAAATAGAAGCTGTGGATGAACTGGTCCTGCTGCCACAGGTCAGCGAGTTGAGCAGGGTTGATTACGAGTACTTTGGCGTTGAAGTTTTCTGCTTTCACTCGGTTCCAGAATCCAACGAGTCCTGCCCAGTCCAGGGTTCCGGAGCCGTTGTATTCGTCTCCTCCAGCTAGGTCGCTGGCGTTGATGTCGTCGTATACTGCTAGGACTTTTTCGGTTTCCAGTTCTGCGATGGCTCTGCCTACTTCGGCTGTTTGCCGTTCCATTACGCCCCAAGCTGCGTCTTCGAAGAATTTTTTGGAGTATTCTGCTCCGGCTTTTATTTCCATGTCTGCTTTGATGTCTATGGTGTCGTATTTTTCTTGGGTGATCCACACTTGCGAGAGTTCTGCTGTTCTGTGGGCTTTGCCGAGTTTTGCTTTTGGGAATCTGACTAGGGTTTCGGTGGTGGGTAGGACCCAGATGATTTCTCGTCCGATGAGTGCGGGTTTGGCTGCGTCTACAACAACGTCATGCATCTTTCCCAAGGCGTTGGCTGTGTCGCTGAGGATGGCTTCTCTCATTACTGCGTTCACCATGAGGTTTGATTTGGCGCGTTCCAAAAGTTCTGGAAGGATGGGTTGGTATTCGGGGTCTTTTGTGATGGCTTCGAAAAGTTTAGGCAATGTTTTCATCTCTGTTAGGCTTTGGTAACGTGGATTAGTCCGGTGTCGCCGTTGGCAAAGGTTTGCAGGGCTACGCCAACGGTTCTGGAGATTCTGTCTGGTATATCGCCGGCGTCGTAGGAGCCTGAGCCGTCAGCTAACACGATGATGTTGGCGTCTGCGTCTGTTTGAACTGCTTTGCCTCTGTCAATGGCGCCTCCAGCTGTTACTTTAATTACTCCTCGGATGCAGACTGAGCAGTATTCTCCTGTTGAGACTGTGCTTAGGGCTACGCCAAGGGCGTGTTGGGTGGCTGCGGTGCATTTGCTGACTGTCATGTCTGCGCTTAGGTAGACGAGGTTGCCTTTTGTTATGGTTGAAGCGGCTTCGAAGCTTAGCACGATTCCGTCGCTTATCATTTCTCCAATTTCTGCGTCAGGCCATAGGTTAGTCACGTTAACTTCCTCCAGTTTTGTTGCGGTTTCAGCAAGTTCATCCTTGCTTACTCCCGGTCACTGTAGATGACTTTGAGTTGAGCCTGTGCCGTAGTTGCCGCACAAGCAGTTGAGGTCCGATGCTCCATGCTCTGACTATCCAGTCTTCGGGTAAAATGTTCAGAACTTCCTTTCTGGATATGAGATCATGGGGCAGGGGTTCAGAAGAATCGATAATTGCTTCCCCCAGAGGTTTTGGGGTTTCGGTTTTTGGGGGATTTTGAACTCCTAGCAGGGTAGGCTGTTCTGTCTGTGTCTGGGCGTATTGGGGGTGACTGCCGAGCCACGCCTCCACCTTTTCTATGGTCCAGCCCTTGTCCTTCATGAAGAGGAGCGCCATGGGCTGGGGGTTTTCGGGTTTCTCGCGCAGTAGCCCGTAGATGCCCTGTATTCCGTTGGTCTGGTCAATCCAAGCCGTGGAATAGTGTTCTTCAAGAAATGCTGCGGGTTCACGGATCGGGTGATAGATGAATTCTTGGGCTGTTGCCTGCTCCTTTGCTTTTGTTTTTGCTTCTTTGAGTTTTTTGATTATTGCTTCCCAGACTTCCAC